>DATLHR010000028.1:0-3817 GCA_035539815.1 Kofleriaceae bacterium | reverse complement strand
CTCGACACCATCAGCCAGAGCGCCGAGACCGATGCGCGCTTCCTGCGGCGTCTCGCCGCGCGCGAGGAGTACGAGTACTTCGTCGACGACACGGGCTTTCACTGGCGCTCGCGCGATCAGGCCAGCGCGCCGAAGCACGTGCTGACGTGGTTCTCCGACCCGGGGCGCGGCGACATCATCTCGGTCAGCGTCGAGAGCGATCTCCAGCGGCGCGCCGGCCGCGTCGAGGTGCGTGGGCGCGATCCGCTCGCCAAGACCACGGTGGAGTCGGCGGCGACAAGCGCCACGGTCGAGCGCGCGACGCTGAGCGACGTCCTCGAGGTAGTCGATCGCGAGACCGGCGAGACCTCGCTCCAGGAGCGCAACGCGACGACCAGCGTGCATCCGACCTCCGCGCCGACGCCGGCTGCCGCCGAGCGCGAGTCGGCCGCGCGCTTTCGCCGCGCCGAACGCGAGACGGTGAAGCTCGCGCTGCAGGTGGTGGGCGATCCGACGCTGCGCGCGAAGCAGGTCGTCGAGGTGCGCGGCATCTCGAGCCTGCTCTCGGGCAAGTACTACGTGACCGAGGCGAAGCACGTCATCTCGTCCTCGGGCTACGTGGTCGACCTGAAGCTCACGCGCGACGGCACCGGCGCTCGCCGAGGCGCGGGCCCGAACGCACGAGGCCAGCCGCAGGGCGGCGAGCCGAACCGCTCCGCACCGGCGACAGGCACGAGCACGGTGACCGAGCTCGAGCGCGTCGATCCTGAGACGGGCCGCACCGTCGTCGAGTACCGGCACGACGGCAACGTCGTCGGCGTCGAGGACCCGGAGGCCGGCGTCAGCCGCATGTACTGAGGAGCCACGCGATGAGCACCTTCGACGACGACATCCACACGCACGACTCGCGGCTCCTCGGTATGTACGTGGGTTACGTGACCAAGCGCGACGACGAGGAGCAGCTCGGTCGCGTGCGCGTCTGCATCCCCGGCGTGCTCGAGCCCGAGAGCGCGTGGGCGTGGCCGCTGGGGACGAGCGGCGGCGGCTCGAAGGACCGGGGCTTCTTCGCGGTGCCCGAGGAGGGCGCCGAGGTCGCGGTCTTCTTCAACCAGGGCAACGTCGACGCGCCGTACTACCTCGCGGCGCACTGGGGGAAGCCGAACGGAGAGAGCGAGGTCCCCGAGGAGGCGCAGAAGAACCCGCCCGACAACCGCGTGCTCGCCACGCAGACCTTTCGCGTCGAGTTCGACGAGACGAGCGGCCGGCGGAAGCTCCGGCTCACCAACAAGAAGACCGGCGACCACCTCGTCTTCGACGCCGAGGAGAACACCGTGACGCTGCAGGCGACGACGGCGCTGACGCTGCGCGCGGTCGGCGCCATCAGCATCGAGGGCACGCAGATCACCATCGGCGGCCGCGTCGTCCGGCCCATCGCCGCCCCCATCTGAAGGAGACGACCGTGGCCCTCCCGATCTGCCTCGAAATCCCTGAGCTCGGCGATCCGCCGGTCATCACGCTGCCGGGCGGCGTGAGCATCCAGCAGTTCAACCTGATGGAGGCCATCCAGCCCGCGCTCACCCCGCTGATGCCGGTGTTCGACATCATCGACACCGTGGTGGCGGTCTTCAACTGCGTGAAGGCCATCCCAGACTCGCTCGGGCCACCGCCGGATCCCACCGCGCTCGCCGCGTGCATCCCCGAGCTGGCCGAGAAGGTGTCGAAGCTCTTGAAGCTCATCCCGCAGCTCTCGCTGCCGTACACCATCATCGGGATCATCGACCTGGTCATCGACACGCTGAGGCAGGCGCGCGATCAGCTCCTGCACCTGCAGCAGCAGATGCAGCAGATCCTCGGCGCCATCGATCGCGCCACCGAGCTCGAGGACGCGGGGCTCATGGCCATCACGAGCTGCGCGCAGGCGAACGTCGCGACCGAGGCGGCGAACGTCGGCAAGGCGCTCGCGAGCCTCGGCAAGCTCATCGGCATCCTCAACATTCTCCTCGGCATGGTCGGCGCGCCCGAGGTGCCCGACCTCTCGAACCTCGCGGGACGTCCGCTCGACGAGGTGGTGCCGCCGATCGACGCCATCGTGAAGGCGCTCCAGGACGTCCGCGGCGCCATCCCGGTACCGTGAGGAGGACGCCATGAGCCGCGAAGCCCAGAACCTCCTCATCCCGTTCCGGCGCGACAAGAAGCGCGACTTCGCGGTGGGCAGCGGTGAGGCGCTGCTCGCCTCGAAGGTCCGCCAAGCCTTGCTCACGGAGGGCGCCACGGCGCGCTCTTCGGGGGAGCTGCCCTGGCGTACCAACTTCGGCGCGGGGCTCGCGCTGCTGCGTCACCAGCGCAACGACGCCGCCCTGAAGGAGCTGGCCCGCGTCTACGTGCGCGACGCCCTCAAGCGCTGGGTCCCGGGCGCCACCCTCGTGAGCCTCGCCGTCGAGCAGGACGGTCCGGCCCTGACGCTGCGGGTACGCGTCCGCGAGCGCGAGACCAGCGCGGTGGTGGACGTGTCGCTCGAGCGCTGAGGCGTCCCCGAGGACAACCTCGGATCATGCGTACCTGCGTTCCCTCTGAACCTTCTTGTCGCACTCGTTGCAGATCAGCCTGGTGTTCTCGGGCGTGTAACCGTCGACGGCCTGAAGGCGATCCAGCACGTTGTAGCTCTCAGGCAGCTTCATCGAGCAGATCGGACAGAGCCCCCCTTGCTCTTCGAGCTTGAGCTTCTTCAGCCGCTTACGCTCCATCGGCTTGCTCCGCTCGTCGTAGGTGAGCTCCTTGGAAATCTTCCTGCGGTACGCGAACAAGAGGGCGCGGTCGCCATCGCTCAGTGTCTCGAGGCGCTCTCGAATCAGATCGAGAAGCTCGTTCGCCTTCGCCAGTTCCTCAGGGGTGAGCGTTCGGTTCGCCACGCTTGGACCTCGCACCGCTATGACGCATGCGGCCCCTAGATTGAAACCCAAACGAGGGGCACGCGCACGCACTCGTTGCCGTCCCCTGATGCGCCACGTGACCGGCTTTGCCTCCCCGGAGGCATCCCGCCGTGGCCACGCTGCCCGAGTCCGTCGACTACACCGACAAAGACTTTGACGCCCTTCGGGCGCGCCTCATCGCGCTCATCAAGAGCGTGTTCCCCGACTGGACCGACTTCGACGTCGCGAGCTTCGGGAACCTGCTCGTCGAGCTCTACGCCTACGTCGGCGACGTCCTGACCTTCTACCAGGACAACCTCGCCCGCGAGTCACGCCTCGTCACGGCCACGCAGCGCAAGAGCGTGATGGCGCTGGCGAAGATGCTCGGCTACCGCCTCCAGGGCGCGCAGGCGGCGACCGCTGAGGTCTGGCTCCAGCTCGCGCGTGTGCCGGTGGCGAGCGTCACCATCCCGGCCGGCACGGTGCTGCGCACGCAGGAGGTGACAGAGCCGGTGCGCTTCCAGCTCCTCGCGCCCGCCGTCATCGCGGCGGCTGCCGATCCGCCGCGCGTCCTCGCGCTGGTCGAGAACTCGAAGGCGCACTCGCAGCTCTTCGACGCGCGGGGCCTGGCCGACCTCGAGCTGCACCTCGACTTCGCGCCGTACCTCGACGACTCGGCCATAGTTTCGACGCCGCAGGGCGCGTTCACCGAGGTGGACAGCTTCCTCGACTCGCGCCCCAACGACCGCCACTTCGTCGTCGCCGTCGACCAGAACGACCGCGCGACGCTGCGCTTCGGCAATGGCGTGAGCGGCATGCCCCCGAGCGGCACCGTCAGCGTCACCTACAAGACGGGCGGCGGCAGCGCGGGCAACGTCGACGCCGAGCGCATCGCGGTCATCGAGGGCGCCTTCAAGGACGCGTACGGC
>DATLHR010000027.1:0-9040 GCA_035539815.1 Kofleriaceae bacterium | reverse complement strand
CCCCGTCGCTGATCAGGATGATGCCCGCGAGATCGCGGCCCTCGTAGCGCGCGCGCACGAGCTCGAGCGCCTTGCGCGTGAGCGTCGCCTTGCCGCGCGCTTCGTTGGCAGCGAGCGCCGTGAAGCTCGCCGGGTTCAGCGTGTCGGAGAACGTGTAGTAGTCGATGTGGTGGTTGACGCCCCACTCGCTGAGCGTCTTGCTCGACGCCGCGAGCAGGCGGCGTGTGCGCTCGATGCGCGTCGGGCCATCGGGCGACTCCGCGAGCCCCATCGACTTCGAGTCGTCGATCAACACCGCGATGCGGTTCGGCTCGCGCGCGACCTGGCGCAGCTCGACGGCGGGCTCGAGGAACACGACCAGACAGCCGACCGCGGCGCCCGTGCGCAGGATGATCATCGTCGCGCGCCGCCACGCCGAGGCGCCGCGGGTCGCCCGCCAGGCGAGCGCGAAGATCAGGATCACCGCGACGCTGCCGAGCGCCAGCCCGAGCCGGCCCCACGGCGAGAGGAAGACCCAGCGATACTCGTTGAACGACGCCCCCGGTGCGGCGAGCCGCACGGTCAGCGCGACGAGCGCTTCACCCGCGAGCGCGCTGCCCGAGCCGAGCGCGAGCACGCCCAGCGCGGCGCCGAGACCACCGCGCCCGCGCCGCACCGCGAGCACCGTCGCCACGCCGAGCACGAGGCACGCGGCCGCGAGCACGTAGCGCACGAGCGAAGGGAACAGGACGATGTTCATCTGGTCTTCGGAGGCGTGTCCGCTCCGTCGTCGGGCTTCCAGCGGCGCCGCTTCATGATGAACGGCACGTGCACCTGGTCGGCCTTGTAGTCGAGGCACAGCGCGTACATCACGAGGTTCACGCCCATGCGGAACGCGAGCTCGCGCTGGCGCTCACCGCCGGGCTCGCACGGCAGCTCGTAGTTGCCGAAGTCATCCCGCGACCACGCGCCGCCCATGTCGTTCGCGATGTACGCCGCCACGATACGGCCGTCGCGGATCACGCCCTCCATGGCGGGTGCGATCGCGAGCCGGCCGAGCGGCTTGTCGAGCAGGTAGAACGACTTGTAGACGACGTGATCGCTCGGGATGACCTCGAGGCCCTTGGCCGACGACGTCGTCGGGAACACCGCGGACATCAGCTTGCGCACCGAGCCGTCGAACGCGCCGTCGGTCGTACCCTCGGCGGAGTCGATCAACAAGAAGCCGCCGAACGTGAGAAATCTTCGCAAGGCCTCGATGCCCGCGGCGCTCGGCAGCTCGAGCTCGCGCTCGCCCGCGAGGTAGAGGAAGGGCGTCTCGTGCAGGGTCTCGCTGGTCGGGGTGACCAGCGCGGGCTCGAGCTGGACGTCGATCGACGTGCGCTTCTCGATCTCCCAGCCGAGGCGGCGCAGCGCGCGCGGCCGCGGGTTCGTACCGGGGCCGAGCTGCAGCTGCCCGAACTGGAACTTCGAGGACGCCCCGATCGCGTGCGCGCGACGCACCTTCGCCAGCGCGGCGAGCGCGAGCCCGCCGCCGAGCAAGCTCCGTCGGGTCAGCCCCCTGGACATGCCCCGGGAAGGTAGCTCCGGGATCCCCCCGAGGCCAGCCACGAGCCCTCGCTTGTGGACGGATCTTCGGCTTGTTAGCGTCCGGGCCGATGCGTGCCGCCCTGGTCGCCCTCGCCGTCGCCGCACTGGCGGCTCCCGCCGTTGCCCAGCCCCGGGAGGGGCACCTCGGCCAGGCGATGTTGTCGCTGCGGACCGCCGTCGGGCTGCGGGCACTGGTGCCGTACGACGGCGCCGACTACTGCGGTCAGTCCGACCCGCAGACCAGCAGCGGCAACGCCGCGGTGTGCACCGGTCGCGCGCCGATGTCGCTGGACCTCGAGGCTGCCTACGGCGTCGACCGCAAGGTGGACTTGCTCCTCGAGGTGCGGCTCGGCATCGAGTCGGACTTCGGCGCCACGGCGGGCTCCGACGGCCCGCGCATGTTTCACTTCGCCCCCGGTGCGCGCTTCTTCTTCAGCGACTCGCCCACGATGAAGCTGTTCACGACCGGGCAGCTGGTGATCGACTTCGCGGGCTACGACGACGTCGCCGGTGAGGGACGCGGCGCCGACTTCGGCGTGCGGAACATGAACGGGCTGTGGTTCGACATCAAGGACAACTACAGCGCGTACGTCTACGTGGGCGAGACCCTGACCCTCGCGCGCTGGCTGCGCTTCGAGCTCGAGGGCGGCGTCGGCGTCGCGTATCGCTACCCGTAGCCGCAGCATCGAAGGTCCATGTCCTTCGCCGATCACTACTCGACGATCTCCGCGCGCTACGCGCGGTACCGGCCGACGTATCCGCCCGAGCTCGTCGACGTGCTGGCAGATCGCGCGCCGGCCGGCATCGCGTGGGACATCGGCTGTGGGACCGGGCAGCTGTCGGTGCCGCTCGCCTCGCGGTTCGCGCGCGTGATCGCGACCGATCCGGCGCAGGCGCAGCTCGCCGCCGCAACGCCGCACGAGCGCATCGAGTATCGCTGCGCACCCGCCGAGGCGAGCGGGTTGCCCGATACCAGCGTCGCCCTCGCAGTCGCCGCACAGGCCGCGCACTGGTTCGACTGGCCGCGGTTTCTCGCCGAGGTCGCGCGCGTCGTGCAGCCCGGCGGCCTCGTCGCGCTCGTCAGCTATGGCGTGATCGTCCTCGACGGCGAAGCGGGCGCGATCATCGATCGCTTCTATCGTGAGGTCGTCGGGCCGCACTGGCCGCCCGAGCGCCGCCACGTCGAGAACGGCTACCGCGACCTCGTGCTGCCGTGGCCCGCCGTCGAGGCGCCGGCGCTCGCGATGACCGCGACGTGGACGCGCGTCGAGCTGCTCGGCTACATCGGCACGTGGTCCGCGACCGTGCGCATGATCGCGCGCGAAGGAACGAGCGCCGTCGAGGCGCTGCACCACGAGCTCGCGGCGGTCTGGCCCGACGGGGAGGCACGCACGATCCGCTGGCCGCTGACCCTCAAGCTCGCACGGCGATAGCCGCGCATTCCCGCCTAGGTGCTATCGTGCTTCCTATGAAGGCCGTCAGCGCGCACGTGCAGAACGGGCAGATCGTGCTCGATGAGCCGGTGGAGTTGCCCGAGGGGGCCGCCGTCGAGGTTCTCGTACCTACAGACAACGAGCTGACTGTAGATGAGCGAGCCGCGCTCGACGCTGCTCTCGCGGAGAGCTCCGAAGAGGTCGCTCGCGGCGAATACGAAGATGCGCGAGCGTTCGCGCACAAGCTCGTCCGCGGATCGTGAAGGCATACATCTCCAAGCGCGCTGCCCGGGCTGCCGAGCGGATCCACGAAGGTTGGCGTCAGCGCGCCGATCATCCGAACACGTTCTCTGTCGAGCTCCTCGCCGCGATCGAGAGTCTCGAAACGAGCGGTGGCTTCGGAACCTCGTACCCGACGGCACGCCACCCGCAGCTCAGGCGCGTGCTGCTCCCGAAGTCTCGGTGCCACGTCTACTTCGAAGTCGACGAAGGCAAGCAGGTCATCAACATCTTGCACGTGTGGGACGGTCGTCGCGAGCGAGGGCCGAGCCTGTGACGAGCTATCGGCTGCTCGCGCTCGATCTCGATGGCACGCTGCTGCGCCACGATCAGCGCGTCGACGACGCCGACCTCGCGGCCATTCGCGAGCTGCAGGGCGCCGGCGTCGCCGTCACGATCGTCACCGGCCGGCTGCACTCGGGCGCGGCCGAGGCGGCGCGCACGTGCGCGATCGACGGCGCGATCGCGTGCATGGAGGGCAGCCACCTCGTCGAGCTGCACTCGAACCGCACGCTCCTTCATCATCCGATCGAGCCCGCCGTGTGCGACGTGTTGCGCACGGCGTTCGGTGCGCACGAGCTCGCGAGCTTCGTGTTCGACGCGGGCGGCATCCACCACGATCACGACGGTGCGGCCTACGCGGACTACGTGCGGACGTGGTCGCCTAACCTGAAGGCCGTCGAGGAGGAGCTCGCGTGGCAGACCGCGCCGCTCGCGACCGTCGCGATCGGTGAGCCCGAGGCCGTCGCCGCCGCGCACGCCGCGTTGCGCGTGCACGCCGCAGATCTCTTCTCCGTCAGCTTCGCGGTCAGCGCGTACCCGGGCAAGCACGCCGTCCTCGCGCGCGCCGCTGGCCCGAGCAAGGGCACCGCGCTGGCCGAGCTGTGCCGGCTCGCCGGCTGCACCCTCGACGAGGCCGTCGTCGTCGGTGACTGGGTCAACGACATCCCGATGTTCGAGGTCGCCGGTCGATCGTTCGCGATGGGCGGCGCGCCGGAGGCCGTGCAGCGCAAGGCGACCGACGTGCTCGCGCGCGAGACCGGCCGAGGTGGCGGCATCGCCGAAGCCGTGCGACGCGCCTGGGGGTAGATGACGAGCGCCATCGTGGCGTGCTCGCGACACCCGCGACGCCGCTGCCCTGGCAAATCCCTGCACCCGCGGGCAACCCGGTGAATTCATGCGCTGGCACCGACCGTGCGCGCCTCATCGCTGCTCGATGCGTCCGGACCAGCATGAGGGCTCCACGCCTTGTCGCGTTGACCATGATGACCGGGTGCATGCCGTACGTGCTGCCGCCCGCGACCGGCGCCATGGGAGCGCAGCGCACGCTCGAGGCCGGCGAGCGCGCCCGCGTCCATGCGGAGCTCGGCGTGTCGCCGTTCCAGCTCTCGCCCCGCCTCCTGAATCGCGCGTTCGATGCGACGGTCTCGGCGACGTTCGATCGAGCTACGCATAACGCGTGGGGCGCTGCGGTGGCGGCCGGGCCGGTGCTGCATCCGTGGCCCGCGTGGTCGAAGCGCGATGTGACGACCCGGCTCGCGCCACAGCTCGTCGGGCGCTGGAACACCGACGGGCGCGCGGCCGCGCTGCGGATCTCCGTCGAGCGCGCTGCGTTCTACGCGGAGGGGAACCAGGCCGTCGACGCCTCCGGCGCGATCTACGGCGAGGGCGCCATCGGGCTCTATGTCGAGGCCGGCATGCAGTGGCCGGAGATGGACGAGCGCGGGTGGTCGCTCGGCGTCGGCGTCACGCTGCGCATGCCGGCGGCCGCGGGCATCGCGTGCTGCGTGAAGCCGTGACGGGCTACTCGAACTCGCAGGCCGAGAAGCCCGGGCACACGTAGTCGAACGAGCCCGTCAGCTTCACCTGCTTGTTGCCGGGCACCATCTTGCCCGAGAGCTCGACGGTGCCGGCGATGTGGCGCTTGTCGAGCGCGGTGATCTCGACCTTGCCATTCGGATCGGCGAGCGTCGCCTGCCCGACGGCGAGCATGACGTTCGCGCCGTTGCTCTTGCCCTTGGTGAACGTGAACGTCTTGGGCTCGAACGGCATGACGTCCGGCGAGCCGCCGCCCGGCAGCAGCGTGAACTTGAAGCTGGGGCCGTGGCAGTTCACGACGTAGCCATCCACGCCCATCATGTTCTTGCGCTCCTCGGCCACGTACCAGTAGGCGACGTTGGCCGCGGTCTTGCCGCCCGGCGACGACTGCTCGGCGGTCATCCCGCCTTCGAGCTTGAGGTCGCACTTGCCGAGATCCTCGGGCGGACCCTTCTTCTTCGGCGGCGGCGGCGGTGGAGCAGGGCGATCACCGGCGGGCTTCGCGGCGGGTCCCTCCTCGGGCTTCTGCTTGGTGTAGTCCTCTTTCGCGGGACAACCGGCGAGAACGACGAGAGCGACGATCGCGTGCTTGGTCATGGTGCTCCTCATTTGCATCCGCTGAGGCCGGAGCAGGTGAAGTTGAAGTCGGCCACGAGCTTGAACATGTCGGTGGGCGGCGACGTGCCGTTGATGTAGAGCGTGAGCCGGCCCTCGAGGCGCTTGTCGTCGAACTTGTCGACCGCGAGCATGCCCGACGCTTTCGAGATCGCGACGTTCCCCATCGTCCCCATGACGCGGATGTGCGAGTTGCTCTGCCCGACCTGGTAGTCCTTCGAGCCGTACGGGATCGCCGCCTTGCGGTCGCTGACGATCGAGAGCTTGATGTGCTGGCCGTTGCAGTTGAGGACGAAGCCCTCGGCCTGGTAGCCCATCTTCTTTCGCATCTCGGGGGTGTGCCACTGCATGACGTTGGCCGCCGACGGACCACCGCCGGAGGTCTGCTTGAACTCACGGCCGGCGGTCGCCGTGACCTCGCACGTGCCGCCGCCGGCCGCGGGCGCCTCGGTCTGCGCATCTGCGTCGGCGGGGGCGGCCTCGGTCGGCGTCGGCGTGTCCTCGTCGGGCCTGGGGTCGTCGGGCGTCGGGTCGGACGGCAGCGGGGGCTGTTCGCGGGCGACCTTGGGTGATTCGGGGCCGGGCGCGGGGGTGTCGTTGGCTTTCTTGTCCCCGCACGCAGCGAGGGCCAAGACCAGCGCGAGCTTCCTCATGCCCACGAGAGTAGACCAGCCGGCAGTCGCGCGCGCGGTCGTGACCGCCCTATACTGTGTGCCCTTGCGCCTTCAAGACTTGCTCGACGTCATCTTCAGGTGGGCGCACCTGATCGCCGGCATCATGTGGGTCGGCAATTCGATGCTGTTCAACTGGCTGGATCGCAACCTCGAGCGATCTGGTCCTCAGGCTGCCGACCTCGACAAGCTCTCGCAGGGCAAGATCTTCATGGTCCACTCCGGCGCCTTCTACGACGTCGAGAAGAAGCTGCTCGCACCCGGCGAGATGCCGGAGCGCCTGCACTGGTTCAAGTGGCAGAACTTCACGACCTGGGCGACGGGCATCTCGCTGTTCGTGCTCGTCTACTACATGAACAACGCGAGCGGGCTCGTCGATCCGAGCGTGCACGACGTCGACATCTCCGTCGCCATCACGCTCTCGGTCTCGGCGCTGTTCGTCGGCTGGCTGATCTACGACACGCTGTGGCGCACCCTCGGCGAGAGCAATCCTCGGCTCGCGACGATCATCTCCGTCGGCGGCCTGTTCGCGGCGATCTTCGGGTTCTCGCAGGTGTTCGGCGGCCGCGCGGCGTACATGCAGACCGGCGTGCTGATCGGCACGGTGATGACCGGCAACGTGTGGATGTGCATCGTGCCGTCGCAGCACGAGCTCGTCGCGGCGACGAAGGAAAAGCGCGACCAGGATCCGACGCTGTCGCTCCGCGCGAAGCAGCGCAGCATCCACAACAACTACCTGACGTTCCCGCTGCTGTTCATCATGCTGTCGAACCACTTCGGCGCGGCGACGAGCCATCCGCTGAACTGGCTGATCTTGATCCTCGTGATGATCGGCGGCGCGGGCATCCGCCACTTCATGAACATCCGCTACCGCGGCGGTGGCCACGAGCTGCCGCACGCCGCGTGGCTGACGCCGGCGATCGGCATGGGGGCGCTCGCGATCGCGGGGCTGATGGTCGTCACGCGCCTCGACACGCGCGAGGTCGTCGACGCCGACGCGCCGGTGCCGTTCGCACGCGTGCAGGAGATCATCGCGAACCGCTGCGTGACCTGCCACAGCGCCAAGCCGTCGGACGACGTGTTCACCGCGCCGCCGGCGAACGTGATGTTCGACAGCCCGCGCGCGATCCAGCACATGGCATCGCGGATCCGCGCGCGCGCCGTCGAGCAGCAGAACATGCCGTTCAACAACAAGACCAGCATGACCGCCAAGGAGCGCGGCGAGCTCAAGCGTTGGATCGATGATGGCGCGCAGCTCCCGGCGCCGCCCAAGGAAGAGCGATGACCGATCTCGTCGTGCGTTCGCGGCGCGTGGTGACCAGCTCCGGCATCGCGCCCGCGGCGATCTGGATTCGCGGTGGATCGATCGAGCGCGTGGCCGGGTGGGACGAGGTGCCCGCGGGCGTGCAGCTCGACGACGTGGGCGAGCTCGCCGTGCTGCCGGGCATCGTCGACACGCACGTGCACCTCAACGAGCCGGGGCGCACCGACTGGGAAGGCTTCGCGACGGCGACGCGCGCGGCGGCGATCGGCGGCGTGACCACGCTCGTCGACATGCCGCTCAACTCGATCCCCCCGACGACGACGCGCGCGGCGTTCGCCGCGAAGCGCGAGGCGGCGCGCGGACAGTGCACGGTCGACGTCGGGTTCTGGGGCGGCGTCGTACCGGGCAATGCGGGCGAGCTCGCGGGCCTCGTCGCCGACGGCGTGCGCGGCTTCAAGTGCTTCCTCATCGACTCCGGCGTCGCGGAGTTCGGCTGGGTGGGCGAGCCGGAGCTGCGGCCCGCGATGCAGATCCTCGCCGGGGTGGGCGTGCCGCTGCTCGTGCATGCGGAGGTCGCGGGACCGATCGATGCCGCGGCGCCCACGCTCGCGGGGCGCGATCCGCGCGCGTACTCGACGTACTTGCGGTCGCGCCCGGAGGCCGCCGAGGAGCAGGCGATCGCGCTCGTCAGCGGCCTGTGCCGCGAGACGCGCGCGCGCACGCACATCGTGCATCACTCCGCGGCGACGGCGCTGCCGCTGTTGCGCGCGGCGAAGGCCGACGGGCTGCCGCTCACCGCGGAGACCTGCCCGCACTACCTGCGCCTCGCCGCCGAGGGCATCCCCGACGGCGCCACCGAGTTCAAGTGCGCGCCGCCGATCCGCGATGCGGGCAACCAGGATCAATTGTGGCGCGCGCTCGCCGAGGGCGTGCTCGACATGGTCGCGTCCGATCACTCACCGTGCACGCCGCAGCTCAAGGGCCGCGTGACGGAGACCGGGCCCGGTGGCGTCCCGACGATCGTGTCGGGCGACTTCATGACCGCGTGGGGTGGCGTGTCGGGGCTGCAGTTCGCGCTGCCCGCCGTGTGGTCGGATGCCTCGACCCGTGGCCACACGCTCGTCGACCTCGTGCGCTGGATGTGCGCCGGCCCCGCGCGGCTCGCCGGGCTCACCGGCAAGAAGGGCGCGATCGCGGCGGGGGCCGACGCCGACCTCATCGTGTTCGACGACGCCGCGCACGCGAAGGTCGTCGCCGAGAACATCCACCACCGTCACAAGGTGACGCCGTACGCGCTCGACACGCTGCGCGGCGTCGCGCAGACCACCTACCTGCGCGGCCGGCGCATCGCCGAGGCCGGCCGCGTGATCGCCGATCCACAAGGAGAGCTG
>DATLHR010000026.1:0-9673 GCA_035539815.1 Kofleriaceae bacterium | reverse complement strand
GGGGGCGTGGGCGCCGGCTTGCCAGCCTCGTTGTTCGCCGGCTGGTTGCCCGGCTTGGCCATGCCGGCCTGATCCTTCGAGGTCTCGGACTTGTTCTTGTGCTCGCAGCCCGCGAACGCGACGGTCGCGAGCAGCACGGTGCCTAGTCGATTGCTTCGCATGGGGCGCGAAACATGGCGCAAACGCCCGGCCGCTGCAATCGCTACGGCTAGCCGCGCAGCTGCGCCGCGACCGATCGCAGCGCCCCGGCGCAGTCCTCGGTGATCGGGGTGCCGTGCCCGAACATCAGCCGATCGAGGCCGGGCGTCTCGGCGAGCCGTTCGAGCTGCGCCGCGAACGCGCGCTTGTCCTTGATCGCGAGCAGGCGCACGACGCGCGGCGCACTGATCCGGCCCGTCGGCCCGAGGAACATGCCCATCGGGAACCCGAGCTTGGGCATGTTGAGCACCGCATCGCAGAACGTCAGCGACACGCGGCTGCCCGATCGCACCTCGAGCACGCTCTCGCCCGGCACGCCGTCCAGCGGGACGAGGCGGACGGTCTCGTCGTGCGGCGCGTGCTCGGTGATCGCGTCGACGGCGACGACCTGCTCGACCTTCTTCTTCGCGCCGCCGGGTGCGACCACCTGCGCGCGCGGATAGCGCTGCTTCCAGATCGCGGCGTCCAGGCGGTGCCAGCCGTTCGGGACGAAGATCACCGACGGCGTGCCCCACGCTTCGAGCTCGGCCATCTCGGCGGCATCGAGCGCGATCGCGTTGTGGACGACCACGCGCCCGTCGCCCATGCGCGCGAGCACCATCTGCCGCTGCGTCTCGCCCTTGGGCAGGCGTCCGTTCACGCGCCACAGGTTGTCGGTCAGCTTCTCGATCGGCTGGTGCGGCAGGACGGTCCAGGTCTCGAACGCGCGTGGCATGCGCCGACGATACGTCAGTGCCAGAGGCCGATCGACACCGCGACGTTGCGATAGCGCGATGCCACGTCGCCGGTGAACGAGACGCGCCCGCGCCGGCGGCCCCACGCGTCAGCCGCGGCACGTTCCACGATCGGCTCCTCGGCGTGCGCGCTCCTCGCCACGAGGGCGAGCACGGCGAGAGCGCGGTGCATGCCTCATGATAAGCGAGCGGCATCCGGTGCGAGCTCTTCCGGTGCACCCGGCGTCGCGAGCTCCGCGGCGGCCTGGATGATCTCGTCGGCCCGGCCGTCCGAGAGCTCGAGCGCGTGCTGCAGGTCGTCGATCAACGAGCCCTCGACCGGGGCGAGCTCGAGGTCGCCGGCGATGACCAGGTAGGCGAGCACGTAGGCAAGCTCGCGGGCGCCGGTTGTCAGCAGCGCCCCCGCGAGGCGTTCGCACCAGGCCCGGCGCTCCTCGCCGTCGAGCGGCAGCGGTGAGACCACGGGGACGTCGTCGGGGGAGATGCCGCCGATCGCACACAGGTGCCGCTTCACCTGCTGGAGCAGCGCGTGCTCCTCGACCGCTTCGTCGAGATCCGCGCCCACGGCGAGCTCGACGATCTGGACCACGGCGATCGCCTCGTCGGGCGATAGCGTCGTCCGCGGCGGCAACAGCTGCTTCGCGAGGGTGCGGAACGTGATCGCGTCGAGATCCATGTACGAGCGTACCCGTGCGCTCGCGCCCGTCGGAAAACGTCGCGCGCCGGTGGCGCGCACCCACGCCCCACCCGGGCTATTCTCGGCGCAATGTCCGGGGGAGAAGACGGTACGAGCTCGGAGTCGACGAAGGACTCCGGCCGGGGCTCGCAGCCCGAGATCGAGCGCCCGAGCGCGCTGTCGCTCGTCGCGGTGCCGTTCAAGCGTCGGTTCGCGCTCCCCGCGATCGTGCTCGCGCTGCTCGAGGTGATCGGCGTCGGCTACCCGCTGTGGATCGCGTTCGACCTCGGCGATGTCCCGACGGACATGTTGCTCGGCACCGCGCTGCCCGCCGGCATCGGCGGCTGCATCGTCTGGCTCGCCGCGATCACCGCGTGGCTGCTGCCGCTGTGGTCGGCGGTCAACGCCCGCCGCCGCGGCGAGCGCGTCAACAAGGACCTCGCCGCGCGCGCGTATCGCATCACGCTCAAGGGGCCGATCCGCGTGCTCGTGCTGCGCACCGCGCTGTGGGCGGGTGCCGCGGGGCTCACCGGCATGTTCCTCCGCATGTACGACGACTGGACGTTCACGCGCGTCGCCGAGATCACGGCGGTCGCGGCGGTGCACGCGTACATCGTGTCGTGCGTGCGCGCGGTGTGGTGGGCCCAGATCCTCGGCGAGCTGCGCGGGCGCCTGTTCGCCGCCGGTTCGCCGCTGCGCAAGTTCGACGACAATCACTTCCGGCGGTTCGTGTTCGTCGCGATGATCGTCGCGGGCGGCGTGCTCGGCGCGCAGGCGGCGTTCGCCTACTACTTCGTCCCGATCTCGCGTGACCAGTACCTCCAGCTCCAGACCTACTATCCGATCGCGGTGATCCTCGGCCTCGTCGCGTGGGCCGTGTTCGCGCGCTACTTCACGCTCGATCTGCGCCGCTATCTCGCGGTCTCGCGCGGCGAGCAGACCAAGGGCGCACCGCCCGCCGCGACCATCTACAAGCGCGCGCAGGCGCTGCCGTACCGCCTCGCGGTCCTCACGATCGGCGTGTGGCTCGTGATCGCCGTCGTCGGTGCGTTCGTCGCGCGGTTCGAGCTCGGCTTCGATCTCGACGACACGCTGATCATCGCGATCGCCACCCTCGTGCTCGCGGTCGCCGGCGCGATCTACGAGCAGCTGTGGCACCGCGAGGTGCTGCGCCCGCTGCTCGCGCACTTGACGCAACGCTACCGCGTGCCCGTGCGCAGCATCGCGCCGTCGCTGTCGCTGCGCAGCAAGCTCCTCCTCTCGTTCGGTGGCGTCGTGCTCCTGGCCTGCGGCATGGCGCTCTTGTGGGGGTTCGTGCAGTACAAGAACCTCGCGAACGACGCCGCCGGCCGGCAGTCCCGCGTCGGTCTCGCGTGGTTCCACTCGGAGCTGCAGACCGAGATCGCGGTGCAGCCGACGCCGCCGACGCCGACCACCGTGCGCGATGCGGTCAGGCGCATCGCCACCGCCGCGCCCGAGGCGCCGGTCATGTACTACGTCAGCCACGACGACGAGGTGTTCGCCGACGGTGGCGGGCCCGTCGGTGCGCCCATGTTGCCGTGGTACGTGCGCAGTCAGATCGGCAAGCACAACAACCTCCTCACGTTCGGCGCGGCGCAGCTCACCGGCCGCTCCGAGCGCCTGTTTCTGACCTGGCAGGGGCGGCGCTACGATCTCGGCTCCACCGCCGTCTTCTATCCGAGCTACCGCGGCCGCGGCGAGTCGATGGTCCGTCCGCTCAAGGAGCTGCTCGTCTTCTTCCTCGTGCTGTTCGCGGCGTGCGGCGGCATCGTGCTGTTCACCGTCGCGCAGTTCATGGCGCCGATCCGCCGCCTCGAACAGCGCGCCGACGCGATGGCGCGCGGTGAGCTCGCCGATCCCGTCGCCGCGGGCGGCGAGGGCGACGAGATCGGGCGCCTCACGCTCGCGCTCGAGGAGATGCGCCGCGCGCTGCGCGACAAGCTGCGATCGACCGAGGAGGTCAACCTCGACCTCGAGCGCGCCGTGCAGATGCGCACCGCCGACCTCGCGCGCAAGAACCGCGAGCTCGCGGAGGCGCTCGACAAGCTCACGCGCGCGCAGAAGCAGCTCGTGCAGTCCGAGAAGCTCGCCTCGATCGGTCAGCTCGTCGCCGGCATCGCGCACGAGATCAACAACCCGGTCAACGCGATCGTCAACACCGTCGGTCCGCTCGAGGAAGCGATCAACGACATCGACTCTGCCGACGCGAGCGCGCGCAGCGAGGCCGCCAAGGATGTGCGCGACATGGTGCGGGTCGTCCAGCGCGGGGCCCAGCGCACGAAGGCGATCGTCACCGCGCTCCACAACTACTCGCGCACCGACGACGAGAGCGTGGTCGACTTCGACGTCGATCGCTCGATCGACGACTCGCTCGAGCTGCTCCGCCACTTGCTCAAGCAGAACATCACCGTCGACAAGAAGTTCGGCGCGCCCGGTCGCCTGCGCGGTCACGCCGGGCAGATCAACCAGGTGTTCATGAACCTCCTCACCAACGCGGCGCAGGCGCTCGCCGGCCGCGATCAGGCACGGATCACGATCGAGACCTCGGGCGACGCGGAGGACGTCACCGTCACCATCGCCGACAACGGGCCGGGCATCCCGGCCGAGGTGCTCCCTCGCATCTGGGATCCCTTCTTCACCACCAAGGACGTCGGCGAGGGCACCGGCCTCGGTCTCTCGATCGTCCACGAGCTCGTGCATCGCCACGGCGGCACGATCACCGCCGACACCAAGCTCGGCGAAGGCACCACGTTCACCGTGAAGCTGCCGCGCGAGATTCCGGCGGCGCTGCGCAAGACGCGCGGCGACAGCAAGCGCTTCACCACGTCACAGGCGCCGCAGAGCTAACGCATGCAGCCCGCCATCGCGAGGCCTCCGGCGATCGCAGCCGGCCGTGCGGACCTCGGGATCGAGCACGCAGAGCCCGCCACGAGGGCGCTGACGACGGTGGCGGTGCGAAGCATGGTCCGACCAACGAGCAGTGCGTGTGCCACCGTGAGGACGCCGTGTGATCAAAGAGTTGCCGTGGTTTTCCCACTTCCCACGTGTCGAGGACTCGTCCCCTGCGGTGATAGCGTCGGCACATGATTCGCCTGGCTTCGATCGCGCTCGTCCTCGCTGCCTGCAGCAGCCGCAGCTTCAGCTCGTCCGACCCGGTGCCCTCGCTGACGACCTCGCAGCAAGTGGAGCTGTGCGAGGACTTCCTCGACGACATCTGCTCGGGGCCCCTCGCGCAGTTCTGCGATGACCCGTGCATCAACACCGGCTGCGCGCCGGCCGCGGACATGGGCAGTATCGACACCGAATGCGACGGTGTCAGCGCCGGCATGGTCGACGACTGCGCCGCCGCGGGGACGTTCGAGGTGTGCGCCGCCGGCGGCGGCTGCATGTTCGACGCGCTCGAAGCGATCTGTCCGTAGCGCGTCCGAAAAACAACAGCGCCGACCGCGAGGGGGGAGACGCGGCCGGCGCAACGACAAAGACGGAAGCGGGCGACTACTTGCCCAGGCGATAGGTCGTGAACATCGCATCCATGCGCGCGTCCTGACCGACGGTGAACTCGTTCATACAAGCGTCGTCGGTGTAGTCCATGAAGTTGGTGATCGGGTCGACGCCGTCCTTGCGGCACGAGTCGCGACCGACCGGGCAGCCGAACGCGGCCGACTTCTCCGGGGGCGTGTCGTTGACGTAGTCACCGCCCTTGGGCTGACAGCCGCCCTGGAACGTGTGATAGAGGCCCATCCAGTGGCCGACCTCGTGGGTGGCCGTGTCGCCGAGGTTGTACGGCGTGGCGGTGCCGCCGGGCAGCGAGGCGGTGAGGATCACGACGCCGTCCATCTTCGGCTTCGAGGCGTAGTTGTTCGGGAACGTCGCCCACCCGAGCAGGCCCTGGCCGATGTTCGCCGAGTAGATGTTCAGGTCCGCGGCGCCGCCGCGACGGAGCGCGTTCTTCATCTGGGTCTCGGCCGACGAGCCCGAGGTGACGGTGTACCAGCTGTTGTTCGCCGTCGTGTCGGTGCCGGCGAGGACGAAGGACCACCCCCACGGCCCATAGGCCGCGTTGAGGATGCCGAGCTGCGCGTCGATCTGCTCCGCGTCCGGCGCTCCCTCGCCGGAGGAGCTCGTGATCGTGTGCCAGTAGACGTTGATCGTGCCGCCGTTCGCCATCGCGACGCCGCCCTTGGCGAACTCGGCGATCCTGGTCGCGACCTGCTCGCGCTCGATCAGATCGGGGTGCTTCGTCGCACAGCGCGCGAGACCCACGCCCTGACCCTCGCGGCTCACGAGCTCGGCGAGCTCGTAATCGCTCGACAGGTCATCGCACGAATCGAGCTCCTCGGGCTCGGCCGTGAGGGCTTCACACACGGCGCGCTCGCGGGCCTGCGTCTCCTGCTCGTCGGTGAGCTCGCCATCGGTGGCGCATGCCACGACGCCCGTACCAAAGACTGCGGTCGCGAGTGCTACACGTTGCCAGCTGCGCATCGAGTCCTCCCAGATGAGGCCGGGGCCGGATTCACGCAGCGCGCCAAGTCAGAGGTCGGGCTCGGTAGGGTTCTGAGCGCACTTAGCGACCGTGGATGGGGACATCCGACCTCACCGCGACGTGCGCGCGTCACAGGGATGGCTGGTCGAGTAGCCGGTCGGGTGGAATCACGAGTCTTTTGCCAGTTTGTCAGCGGGTCTCGGACGACCTGACAGGCTGGCACGAACCGGCGTCCGGATTAGGAATTCAGCTAAGTAATTTCGAGTGCTTGCGTGGAATCAGAAGTGGCCCAGGGTGTGTTACTGCACCGTTCGCCTATATGTGGAATCAGCCTGCCCAGAGCCCGTTTCGTCGGTTCTCGGCGGCTCATGTGGAGGGCGGCGGGAGCACTCACGCCGACGAGCCCACGGAGCTGCGCGGCGACCCCGAGCACGCGGGGATCGTCCTCGTCGTCGATGACGAGGCCTCGATCGTCGAGTCGCTCACCAAGATCTTCCGTCGCGAGGGGCTCAACGTCCTGGCGGCGACGGACGGGACCGCGGCGCTCGATCTGCTCCGCAAGCACCGCGTCGGCGTGCTGCTCACGGATCTGATGATGCCTCAGACGTCGGGCATGGACCTCCTGCGCGCGGCCAAGACCATCGCGCCGGAGACCGAGGTCGTGCTGATGACCGCGTACGGCACGGTCGAGACCGCGGTCGACGCGATGAAGGAAGGCGCGTACGACTTCGTCACCAAGCCGCTCAAGCGCGCGCACGTGGTTCGCATCGTGCGCAACGCGCTCGAGAAGCAGTCGCTGCTCGTCGAGAACCGCAGCCTCAAGGCCCAGCTCGCGGCGCAGCGCCGCCGCGCGATCATCGGCACCTCGCTCGCGTGGCGCCGCACGATGGACATCGTGATGCAGGCGGCGCCGAGCGAGGCGACCGTGCTGCTCCTCGGCGAGAGCGGCACCGGCAAGGAGCTGCTCGCCCGCGCACTGCACGACAACAGCGCCCGCGCGAAGGGCCCGTTCATCGCGGTCAACTGCGCCGCGATCCCCGAGTCGATCCTCGAGGCCGAGCTGTTCGGCTACGAGAAGGGCGCGTTCACCGGCGCCACCACCGCGCGCGACGGCCGGTTCGAGGCCGCGCACGGCGGCACGCTGTTCCTCGACGAGATCGGCGAGATCTCGCGCCACGTGCAGGTGAAGCTCTTGCGCGTGCTGCAGGAGGGCGAGATTGAGCGGCTCGGCGCCGGCGGCAAGTCGCGGCGCATCGACATCCGGCTGGTCGCCGCGACCAACGTCGACCTCGCCGGCGAGGTGAAGGCGGGCCGGTTCCGCGAGGACCTCTTCTATCGCTTGAACGTCATCCCGGTGAACGTGCCGCCGCTGCGCGATCGCCGCGACGACGTCCCGTTGCTCGCGCAGCACTTCGTGCAGGTCTACGCCGAGAAGAACGGCAAGGCGATCAGCGGGTGCTCGCCGACGGCGATCGAGCGGCTCACGGAGTACGGGTGGCCCGGCAACGTGCGCGAGCTCGAGAACGCGATCGAGCGCGCGGTCGTGCTGACCCGCGCGGGCAACACGCTGATCGACGAGGACGCGCTGCCGCGCGAGATCCGCGATGCGACGCCGGGCGCCGTGTCCGCGTCGTCGCTGACGTTCCCGATCGGCATGCCGCTCGCGGAGATCGAGATGCGCGTCATCCACGAGACGCTGCGCCACACGCGCGGCGACAAGCGGCTGACCGCGAAGCTCTTGGGGATCGCCACCCGCACGATCTATCGGCGCCTCGAGACCCCTGATCCCGACGACACCGGCAACGATGGCCACGAAGGTGAGGACTGACCTCCGATGCAAGACCTGATCAAGCGCTACTTCTGGATCGTCGGCGCTGCCGCCGTGATGCTGTGCGCCGTGTTCGCCGCCAAGGCGACCGGCCACATCATCGAGGCGAAGTTCCTCGGTGACGCCACGCACGCACCGAAGCTCTCGCCGGTGGCGCGGGCAACCGACCACGCCGCCGAGAAGCCCGCGCACGACAAGGACGGCGGTCAGTTCGCGACGCGCAACATGTTCTGCTCGGAGTGCACGCCGCCGGTCGCCGTCGCCACCACGATCTCGGATCCGTCGTCGATCCAGGTCACCTCGCTGCCGCTCGTCTTGCTCGCGACCAACGTCGGTCCCGAAGCCTCGCAGTCGTACGCGACCGTGGTGAACACCGAGAACCAGAAGCAGGGCGCGTACGGCGTCGGCGACCAGCTGCCCGGCGCGAGCGGCAAGATCAAGGCGATCAAGTTCAAGTACGTCGACTTCGAGAACAACGGTCGCACCGAGCGGGTGATGCTGGTCGGCGTCGCGCCCCCGCCGCCCACGCCGGTCGCCGCCGAGCCGGTCGCGCAGAACGACGACAACAAGGACGACCTGCAGGCGTCGATCGATAACGGCATCAAGAAGACGGGCGACAACAGCTACGAGATCGACAAGTCGCTCGTCGACAAGGTGCTCGCGAACCCCATGGCCGTGGCCAAGGGCGCGCGCGTCGTGCCCGCGGTCAAGAACGGCAAGCCCGACGGCTTCAAGCTGTACGCGATCCGGCCGAGCTCCGTGTACGCGAAGCTCGGCCTGTCGAACGGCGACACGATCCAGGCGATCAACGGGATGGAGCTCACGACCGCCGACAAGGCGCTCGAGGTCTACACGAAGCTCAAGGAGATGACCTCGTTCGAGATGGAGGTCACTCGTCGCGGCAAGCCCGTCACCATCAAGTACCAAGTTCGCTGAAGGGCGCAGACGTCATGCACACATCTTCCACGCAACGCCTCCTCGCTTCGACCCTCGTCGTCGCGGTCCTCACCTCGCTCGCGCCGATCACCGTGCGCGTGGCGAGCGCGCAGCCCGCGCCGACGACGACGCCGACGAGCGGCTCCACGCCCGCCGCCGAGGACGAGCAGCTGTACAGCTGCAAGAAGCGCTCGGGCCAGGTCGCGGTCACGTTCAAGCCCGAGACCGAGCTCAAGGACCTCATCACGTGGGTGATGGGCTTCACCTGCAAGAACTTCATCCTCGATCCGCGCATCGTGTCGACGGGCAAGAAGGTCACGGTCATCGCGCCCAACAAGATGAGCGCGGCCGCGGCGTATGACGTGTTCCTCGTCGCGCTGTCGACGATGGGGCTCACCGTGGTGCCCAAGGGCAACATGATGCGGATCGTCGAGTCGGCGACCGCCAAGAGCGAGACGCTGCCCATCTACAAGAAGGGCCTGCCGGGCAACCAGGACCAGATGGTCCGCTATGTCCTCAAGCCGACGCACGCGCAGGTCGAGGTTCTGCGCTCCGCGCTCGACTCGATCCGCTCGCCGGCCGGCAACGTGGCGACCGCGGGCTCGATGCTGATCATCACCGACTACGCGAGCCAGGTGCGGGACATGATGTCGCTCGCACGCGCGATCGACATCCCCGGCGGCAGCGACGGCATCTACACGATCCCCGTCAAGTACGCCGACGCGACGCAGCTCGCGCAGAAGCTCAACGAGATCCTCGGCGTGTCCGCGGCCGGGGCGGCGGGTGGTGGCGGCGGG
>DATLHR010000025.1:0-4566 GCA_035539815.1 Kofleriaceae bacterium | reverse complement strand
GGCCGCCGACTCGGCGTTCGAGCGCGTGGTCAATGTGCCGGCGCGCGGCATCGGCGAGACCACCGTCGAGCGGTTGCGCGCCGCGGCGCGCGCGCATGGCGCCGGGCTCTACGAGGCGTGCAAGCTCGCGGCGCGGAGCCGCTCGACGGTGGTCTCGCCGATGCCGCGCGCAGGCACGTTGACCACGCGCTCGAACGCCGAGTCGGCGGCCGGGTTGGCAAGCAGCCGCAAGTACGCGACGACGTCCTTCACTTCCTTGCGCTCGAAGAACGACACCGCACCGACGACCTTCGCCGGCACGCGCGCGGCGCGCAGGTGCTCCTCGAGCACGCGCGACTGCGCGTTGGTCCGGTACAGGATCGCGATGTCGCTCGGTGACAGCGGCCCGTCATCGAGCGCACGCCGGATCGACTGCGCGATGTAGTACGCCTCACCGCGCTCGTCGCCGGCCTGATAGATCTCGATCGGCTCGCCGCCGCCCTGATCCGTCCACAGCGACTTCTCGTGCCGGTCGTGGTTGTGCTTGATGATCGAGTTCGCCGCGTCGAGGATGGTCTGCGTCGACCGATAGTTCTGCTCGAGCTTGATCACCCTCGCGTCCGGAAAGTCGCGATCGAAGTCGAGGAGGTTCCGCGGCTCCGCGCCGCGCCACGCATAGATCGACTGATCGTCATCGCCGACGACGGTCAGGTTGCGCGTCGCCTCGGCGAACTTGCTCACCAGGTCGTACTGGACCTTGTTGGTGTCCTGGAACTCGTCGACCAGCACGTGGCGGAACCGCACCCGCAGGTGCTCCGCGGCCTCGTCGACGTCGAACAGCCTTAGCACCTTGAGCAGCAGATCGTTGAAGTCGACCGCGTTCTCCTTCGCGAGTTGCGCCTCGTACAGCGGGTAGATCGTATCGACGACGTCGTCGAACGCGCCGGTGCGCACCGCACGCGGATCGACGCCGCGGTTCTTGGCGCGATCGAACCGCGACAGGATCGTCCGTGCCGAGACTTGCTCCTCGAGCGCCGTCTCCTTCAGCAGCTTCTCGACCAGCTTGATCTGGTCGTTGTCGTCGAAGATCACGAAGCCCTTGCGTAGCCCGACGTGCCCGCCCCAGCGCCGCAGCAGGCGCGCGCACGTCGCGTGGAACGTGCCGATCCACATCGCATCCGCCGCCTCGCCCAGGATCTCCCTGAGCCGGTGCCGCATCTCGCCGGCCGCCTTGTTCGTGAACGTCACCGCGAGGATGCCCCACGGCTCGGTCCCGCCCTCGACGAGCCGCGCGATCCGGTGCACGAGCACGCGGGTCTTCCCGGTGCCCGCACCGGCGAGCACCATCAGCGGCCCGTCGCCGTGCTCGACGGCGGCGCGCTGCTGCTCGTTGAGCGGCATGCGGTCCACCCCCGAGGGGTAGCACGCCGCCCTGACACCGACGTCTCCCCTCAACACGAGCCGAAAACGAACAACGCCGGTGCCCCGAAGAGCACCGGCGTCGACGATCGCGCAGCCTTCGCTTAGAAGGTCAGGCGCAGACCGACGCGCGCGTTGGCCGGCGCGTAGCGGCTCGTCGTGTTGCCGAAGTTCGGGTTCTTGCCGATGGGCACGCCCGTCTCGTTACCGCGGCTATCGATCGTCTTGACCCACGTGAGGTCCTCGTACGTGCCGCCCGACACCGGGTTCGCGTTCTGCTCGGTGCCCGCCGTCGAGTTCGGACCCGACAGCTTGTACTGCGGCGCGTAGTTGTCGTCGATGCCGGCCTCGCCCTGGCGGTTGTAGATGTTGTACAGGTCGAGGAAGACCTCGAGGTTGTAGCCCTTGCGCAGCTCCTTGGCGTAGCCGAGGTGCACGTCGAGGCCGTGCTCGAAGTCGGTGCGGCCGATCTGACCACGCGGCAGGAGGAACGACTCGTTCGGTCCGTACAGGTAGTGACCCGCGAGCGCGTTCTGCGGGATGCCCGACAGCGCGCGGAGGCGAATACCGACGGTGGCCTGGCCCGCCTTCTTGAAGTCGAACGTGTAGTAGCCGTCGAGCTTGATGTAGTGCGGGCGATCCTGCGGCAGCGGACCGACGCGGTTCGACAGCAGCTCGATCAGGTCGTACTGCGACGAGATGTTCGGGTCGACCTGGCCGTTGTCGTACGAGATGAGGCCCGGGTAGTTACCGGTCGTCTTCGAGTACGTGTACGAGCCCTGGACGTACAGCTTCTTCGAGAAGCGGCGGGTCATCGTGAACTGCAGCGCGTTGTAGTCGCGGCGCGGCTTGTCGAACACGCGGATGCCCTTGTACAGCTCGAGCTGGTGGTTCAGGCGGTTCTTCTCGGCCGGATCGACGGCCGCGTCGACCCGATCCATCAGCTTGCGCTCCTCTTCATTGGACCACTCGCCCGGGTTCGCGATGATGTACGTGTCGGCGCCGTCGGTCGACACGTCCTCGATCACGCGGCCCATGTAGCGGCGCTGATACGCGACGCCGATCTTCAGGTCGTCGAGGATCTCGTACTCGAAGCCGCCGATGATCTCGTCCATGTACTGCGGCTTGATGCCGGGGGCGATGAGCACGCCGCTCGCACCGATCAGCTGCTCCTGCAGGCCGGCGATCGGCTCGGGCGTGCCGTCCGGGTGGTTGAGGCAGTTGAGGCCGTTCGGGCCGCCGATGTTCGGATCGGTCATGCCGCACTGGTCGGCGTTGAACACCTGCTCGTAGTTGACCTCGCCGCCGAACGAGCGGTCGTTGATGTCCATCGGGATCGACTCGTAGAAGCGACCCCAGTGGCCGTAGAGCTTCGAGCGGCCTTCCTTCGTCCAGTCGTAGAGGACGCCGATACGCGGCGCGAACATGCCCGTGAGGGACATCGCGTTCGTGCCGAGCTGCTCGCCGGTCAGCGGATCCTGGCGGTTCTGCAGGAAGTCCGCGTACCGCATGCGCTGCTCCTCGTAGCGGATACCCGCGTTGAGGGTGAGGTTCGGCTGGATCTGCCAGGAGTCGCGCAGGTAGACCGACCAGTTGAACGTGTTGCCGTTGACGCGCGTGCCGGGGTCGCCGAGGCGGCCCGAGGTGATGTCGCAACGGAAGCGCAGGTTGGTGCTCATCGCGCCGCGGCCCGTGTTGTCAGGCGTACGGCACTCGGAGTCGAAGCGCGGGTCGACGTTGTTCATGTCGGCCGGCGAGCCGACCTCGCCGAGCAGCTGCGCCCAGCGGCTGACGACGACGTACGAGTCGACGACGTTCTGCAGGAACATGCCGCCCGAGTAGAGGCGGGTCTTGTTGGAGACGAGGTCCTCGGCGTCGATACCGGCCTTGAGCTCGTGGCTACCCGCGGCCTTGAAGCGCTGGGTCACCGACAGCTTGGCCGCGCGGCGCTGCTCGACGTCGTTGATGATCGAGCCCGGACCACCGATGACGTACGAGCGCGTGTCCATCGGGCAGTTCGCGTCCTGCATGAAGACGTACGGATCACCGGTGGGCTGGCCGACGTTGCCGTTGCGGCACATCGACTTGGTCCGCTCGGACTCGCCGTTGTAGCCGAGCGCCCACGTGTAGAGGTCGCCGTCCTGGAGCACCTGCAGAGGGTCGTTCGCCTGCATCGCATCGTACGGATCGTCATCGATCCGATCGCGGTGCCAGCCGACGACGGCCTCGACCTCGGTCTTGTTGTCGTTGAACTTCGACGTCCACTTCGCGGACACGTCGGTGGTCAGCACCTTCGTGCGATAGCCGCTCGTGCGCGGGCCGAACACGCCCTCGCCCTCGGCCTGACCGGGCAGCGCCTGGAACCCGACCTGGCCCTGGTGCTCCGGGGTCGCCGCGTAGTTGATCTTGGCGATCGCGTTGAGCGCGCGACGCGACGCGCTGCGGGTCTCGCTGTCCACGGGATCCGTGATGTAGAAGCCGGTCGCCGGATCGAGGTCCGCCGCGCCGTCCGCGAAGCCGCCGTTCGACTCGAGCTCGGCGAAGCCGCGCGCACCGATCACGCAGTCCGACATCTTGCCGGCGTCCGGACCGTCCTGGATGAGCTTGCGGCAGTCGGTGCGGCGCTTGGTCTCGCGGAGGATGTCCGTCTTGCTGAACGTCGGCGCGACACCGACGAAGAACCACAGCTTGTCCTTGATGATGGGGCCGCCCATCTCGACGCCGAAGTCGCCGTAGTAGGCGAGGTTCGCCGTCGCATCGATCGAGCCCGCGTTGGTCGGCGTGCGCTGCACCTCGGCCGTCAGCCAGCCCGGCTGGTAGGTGCCGAACACCGAGCCCTTGAACTCGTTCGAGCCGCTCTTGGTGACGACGTTGACGACGCCACCGGTCGCGCGACCGTACTCGGCGTTGTAGCCACCGGTGATGACCTCGATCTCCTCGATGAAGTCGTTGATCACCGGCGAGCCGACCGTGCCGTACGTCAGGCCGGTCGTGTTCACGCCGTCGACGTAGTACTGGTTCTCGAGCGACGACGAACCGGAGAACGAGACGCCGAGGCCGTCACCCTGCGAGCCGGCGGCCGCGCCGAGCGTCGACTCGAACGAACGCCCCGGGACCGGGATGTTCTTGATGTAGTTCTTGTCGATCGTGATGCCCTGGGTCATCGAC
>DATLHR010000024.1:0-3206 GCA_035539815.1 Kofleriaceae bacterium | reverse complement strand
GACGGCGACGGTGAAGCCGCCGATGCGGAACAAGAGGTCCTGGCGGAAGCGACCCGCGCGCACGTCGGCGTCGAGATCGCGGTGGGTGGCGGCGATCAGGCGAGCGTCGGTGGCGACCTCGGTGGTGCCGCCGACGCGGGTGATGACCTTGCGCTCGAGGACGCGCAGCAGCTTGGCCTGCAGCGTGAGCGGCATGTCGCCGATCTCGTCGAGGAACAGCGTTCCGCCGTCGGCTGCCTCGAAGAAGCCGATCTTGCGCTTGTCGGCGCCGGTGAACGCGCCGCGCTCGTGACCGAACAGCTCGCTCTCGAGGAGGGTCTCGGGCAGGGCGGCGCAGTTGAGCTTGATGAGCGGGCGTTCGCGGCGGCTCGAGCGGCGATGGATCGCCTCGCACACGAGCTCCTTGCCGACGCCGGTCTCGCCGAGGAGGAGGACCGTCATCGACGTGTCGGCGATGCGCTCGACGAGCGAGTACACGCGCTGCATCGCCGGATCGATCACGACCGGAGCGGCGGGGACGTGGGTCTCGGCGCGCGGCGCGCGGCCGGTGCGCAGGCTCGAGCGCAGCTGGCCGATCAGCGCGTCGACGGTGGTGCCGTCGTCGGGGCACAGCGCCGTCGCGGCGGCGGTGCTGGGGCTCGCGCCCTTCGCGAGGTCGACCGCACGCTGCACGGCGGCGGCGCCTTCCGCGCGGCCGAGCTCGGGCAGGATGAGGAGGTAGTCGTCACCCGCGTCTTCCGCGAGCAAGTCCATGTTGCGTAGGGTAGCGGCGATCGAATCGACGGCGTCGTCGCTGGCGATCTTGATCAGTGCGATAGTGACCGGACGGTGATAGCGAACCGCCCGGTCCACCTCGGCGACGAGGCGCGCCTCGCCTGCGGCCGCGTCGACGACCGCGCCCGAGCGGTGCAGTCCACTGACCACGCCGACGACGGCGACGATCGGTCCGACGGAGACTTCGTCGCCGGTGGTCAGGCGACGGACGCCCTCGACCTTGTCACCGTTGACGCGGGTGCCGTTGCGGCTGCCGAGGTCTTCGACCTCGATGACGTCGCCGGTGCGCCGCACGCGGGCGTGCATGCGCGAGACCTTCTCGTGCTCGAGGTGGATGGTCGCGCCACGCGAGCGGCCGAACGTCACGTCGACGCCGTCGGGCAGGTCGACGACACGGGAGCCTCCGTCGTCATCGATGTGGATCACGAGGAAGGCGCGAGGCTCCTTCGCTGCGGCGATCTCGGTGACGCCGGCGAGGGTTTGATGTTCCGTGGCCATGAGCTAGTTCGGATCGTGCACAAGCGCCGGATTCTGCGCAGCTCCGGTGCACACAAATTCAACAGGTTGGATCGCGATCACGGGTGGTCTCGTCGTTGCACCAACTCTCGTGCCATGCGGGTAGCTTTCGGGTATTTGCTAATCGCCGCGTCTGCGGCGTGCGGCAGCGACGACGGCGGTTCGCCGGCGAACCCCGACGCACCGCCGGCGAGCGACGCGCCGAACCCGACCAGCCTGCGCCTGACGTGGACCTCGTTGCCGCCCATCCCGGGGCCGATCAAGAACGACATCGATGTCGCGACGGCGTCGTTCCGGCTCGCGCAGCTGCAGATCGTCGGTGACGGCGGTTCGGGCGGAGCCACGACGCTCGAGGACATCATGCTCGAGTGGAGCGCGGAGCATCCGATGCCCCCGATGCTGACGTTCGCCGCGGCGCCGCTCGGCCTGTACTCGAAGATCTCGTTCGACGTCGTCGCCGACGCCTCGCACGACGCGTTCGAGATCACCGGGGCCGCGAAGATCGGGCCGGTGATGGAGCCGTTCCGGATCTACGACACCGAGCCCCTCGACATCGAGATCAGCGGCTACGACGTCGAGCTCGAGCCCGGCCGCAGCGTGCAGCTGACCGTGCAGCTCGATCTGAAGGCGGTGCTCGAGTCGCTCGACTACGAGGAGTTCCCGGTGATCGGCGGCGTGCGAACGGTCGGTCCTGCGGACGCGCAGATCAACGCCGTGCGCGAAGCGATGACCGACGCGTTCGAGAACCCGCAGAACTAAGCGAGCCCGACGAGATCCTCGAACGCCGCGTAGTAGCTGCGGCGGAACGCGGCCAGCGTGGCGGCGCCTGCACTCGCGCGGTGGGTGACGAGGTTGCGCACCGCCGCGAGCGTGTGGAGACGGTGCGCGAGTGCGACCGTCTTCTCCGGCGACGGCTTGGCCGCACCGCCGAGCCTGAAGAGGTTCTTGAAGCCCGTCGGGTGATCGACCGCGAACAGCACCAGCAGCCGCGCCCACTCGGTCACCGAGAGCGGCGAGTCGAGGCGCTTGCGCCGATGCTCCTGGAGCTCGCGCACCGCGTTCGGGATCGCGCGCAGCGGGATCTCGACGCGCGCGCCACCGACCTCCGTGGGGTCGCGCCACTTCGGCTCGAGCCAGCGCTGGAAGCCGGGCCAGTTGCCGCCGATCACGCGATCGACGTAGTCGAACAGCGCGGCGGGCTCGCGCTGCAGCTGCGCCATGCGCGGTCCGAGCCACGCGTGCACGTAGTTCTCGAGCACCTTCATCCACAGCGTGATGGGGGGCGACAGGTCGGCATCCTTGGCCGCGCTCGTCGAGTGATAGAGCGACTCGGCCGTGCGCAGGCTGCGGATCATGGCGTCGAAGCCCGCGAGCTTCGTCATCTGCGCGAAGCTCGGGAACGCCCCGGTGATCTCGCCGTCGATGTCGACGGACGGCGGGGCATCGTCGGCGTGCGCCGCGGTCTCGAGCTTGAGGCGCAAGAGAGGCTCGAACGCGGGGTCGTCCGGATCGATCTTGCCGAGCGCGGCGTCGACCGCGGGCGCGAGCGCGGCGGCGTGCGGGCTCGCGATCGTGATCGCCGCGGCGACGGCGCCGCGGGCGGTGGGATCGCCATCGCCGCCGACGAACGCGATCGCCTGCGCGAGTGCGGCGGGCGTTCCGAGGCGGAGCAGGCCGGCGGCGGCGCGCTCGTGCACCGCGGGGTCGTCGTCCTTGAACGCGGCGAGCATGACGGCCTCGGTCGACGGATCGGCGAGCTTGCCGAGCGCCCACACGGCGGCGCCGCGCACGGCGGGTGCGTCATCGGACGCGAGCGGTGCGAGCGTGGACGCGGGCACCGCGCCCCCGAGCAGGCCGGCGATCTCGGCGCCGGCCTCGCCCCGCGCGCGACGCAGCTGCTCGGCGCACCCGAGCCC
>DATLHR010000023.1:0-26495 GCA_035539815.1 Kofleriaceae bacterium | reverse complement strand
ACGTCTTCTGCGGTCGGCGCGGCGACCCAGCCCTGGTTGGTATCGAGGCGCGCGGGGTCGTAGTCGAAGTTGCCCATGAGCAGGGCGCGGAACGACGCGCCGACGTGGGTCTTGTTCGCGATGCGGAGATCCATGCCCATGCCGAAGAAGCCCTCGGGCATCGTCTTGGTGTCGCGGATGCGCGTGTCGCCGTACGGCACCGAGACCTTCGTGATCTCCACGCCGGCGCCGAGCTGTACATACGCACGCAGCCAGCGCGCGACGTTGGTGCGCGCGCCGATCGCGGCGCTGACCAGCCCGCTCGTGCGATCGAGTGGCAGGTCCATCGGGTTCGAGACGTCGGCCGAGCTGTACATGTCGAGGCCGGCCTCGACGAACAGCGGGCCGGTCAGCGTGCGCCCGCCGAACACGCCGAAGCCGTTCATCCGGCACTCCGTCCAGCCCGCGCCCGGCCGCGGGTCGCCCTCGCGGCGGAACCCATAGCCGCCGATGCGGACGCCCAGGTCATAGGTCGGCCCCGTCGAGGTCGAGGTGGTCGTCGACAGCGGCTCGGCGAGGGCGGTCGAGGAGGTGAGGGCGATGGCGGCGACGAGCAGTGAGCGCATGGCCTGGCTTCGAGCACACCGCGCGCCGTGACCCTGCGTTGTCAGACCGTGAACCGCCGGGACCACCTGTGTCGGATTCGGCAACGCCGGCCCCCACGCCTGTGGGAAGTCGCTACGTCATGGGCATGCAGCCAGCGGCGCCGCCCCCATGTTGCCAAGGACGATGCTCCCGCTGCCGGTGATCGTCTCGCCTCCGCACAGATCGTTGGCGAGGAACATGCTGTCGCTGCCGTCCGACGTCAGGGCGCCGTCCACCCGCGAGAAGCTGAGCCCGACCTTGCTCGCCGGGATCTCGAGGGTGCCGGTGATGTCGGCGCCGCGGATGCGGCTGTCGCTACCGCTGGCGGTGATGTTGCCGTCGAGGATCACCTGACCGCCGAGCACGCCTTCGCCGAACAGCGTGACGCGACTGCCGGAGAAGTCGAGATCGCCCGTGTACGTGCCGCCCGAGAAGAACACCACGCGATCGCTGACGGCGAGGGCGGCGTTGACCTCGGCATTGGTCATCGCGGGCGTCACCTCGAATGCCTGGTCGGCCTTGTAGTCGACGTTCACCATCACCTCGGTGCGCGCGCCCTCGGTGGCGAGCGCGACCTCGTGCAACGTGCGGTCGGCGATCGTGACCGTGAACGTACCGCCACCCGACACCGTGATCGTGCGCGTGCCGGCCGACACGGGCGCGAGCACGGCGATGCCGTCGGCGCCGGTCGTGGCGCTCACGTCATCGTCGGTCGTGAGGGTGATGCCCGCCCGGGTCGCGCCGGGGGCGGGGACGGGCGTGCTGTTCGCCTCGTTGATGGCCGGGTTGACGACCACCACGATCGCCGTGGTCCCGAACGGTACGTCCGTCGGATCGTTGGTGCCGCCGCCATCGTCTCCTCCACAGGCGACCAGCCACAGACTCGAAGCGAAGATCAGGGTGCTGCGCATGGGCGCGACGCTTGTTCAACAAGCGCGCCGACAGCTCACGCGAGCAACCATGGCCGCTTACGATGACTAACCGTCGAGCAGGCACGACAACGAGGTCATGGGGTGGACGGTGGTGTCCTGTGCGCGCGACCGCTCACCCGCCGTTTGCGACCGTTCGCCGCGCTTTCGCGAGCGGTGAACGCGCGCCGTCGCAGAGTGGGCGCATGCAGATCTTGCGCGGCCTCGGCTGTGTGACGCTGGCGACGATCCTGTGGATCGGATCACTGCGTGTGTGGTTCTCGCCGTCGATGGAAGCGCTCGCCGAGCCGCTCGCGCGCAGGCAGCTCGCGTTGTGGCAGCCGGACGCCGAACGCGAGCTCGCGGCGAGCCTCGACCAGCTGCGGCGCACGAACCCCGAGTGGGATCTGATGGCGCGGATGTTCGCGGCGCTCGCGTTCGCCAACCTCGCGCTGCGCGACCCGGGACAGCGGGCCACGTACCTCGCGACGATGGACCGCATCATCGATCGCACGCTCGCCGACGTCGCGCGCGACGGGACGCACGGGTTCCTCCTGGCCTACAGCCGCGATCGCCCGTTCGTCGATTCCGCCGGCACCAGCATCTTCATCGAGGGCGAGCTCGCGCTGATGCTCGCGGCACGCCAGCTCGTGGAGCGCGATCCGGCGCGCGTGGAGCTCGCGCGGACCTGGGTGCAGCGCGCGACCGAGCACCTCGAGCGCGGGCCGGTGCTGCTCGCGGAGAGCTATCCCGACGAGGTCTGGCTCTTCTGCAACACCGTGGCGCTCGCGGCGATCCGCCTGCATGACGTGGGCGAGGGCGCGCCCGACCGGCACGCGCGGTTGTTCGCGCGCTGGGTCGCCACGGCGAAGGCCACGATCGCCGATCCGCGAACGGGGCTGCTCGCCGCGAAGACCACGCTCGCCGGCCATGTGCTCGAGGGACCCGAAGGGTCGACGCTATGGGTGGCGGCGGTGATGCTGCGCATGGTCGACGACGACTTCGCCCGCGCGCAGTACGCGGCCGCACGCGCGGCGCTGCGCGGCAGCTTCGCGGGGTTCGGTTGGGCGCGCGAATGGCCGGCGACCCACCTCGGCCGCGACGACATCGACTCGGGGCCCACGATCCCGATCGTCGGTGCCAACGCTGGAGCGAGTGGGCTCGCGCTGATCGCCGCGCGCGCGTTCGACGATGACGTGTTCGCCCGGGAGCTGACGCGCAGCCTGCGATTGGCGGCATTTCCCGTCCACGGCGGGGAGCGCTACGCGGCGGGCAACCAGCTCGCGGACGCCGCGGTGCTCTACGCGGCGGTGTCCGGGCCGCTGTGGGAGCGCGCGATGAGCACGGACACGCGGGAGGTGGCGGAATGAGCGCGCGCAAGCTCGCGCTGATCGCGGCCGCGATGATCCTGCTCGCGCTCGCGCTGTTGCATGCCGCCGGGGCGCGCGAGCTCGTCGGCACGCTGTCGGGCACGCTGCCCGCGAACGACCTCGATGCGTGCGCGGGGCTCGCCTACGTCGCCGCGTGGTTCGCGGGTGTCCTGGTCGCGCCGATCCTCGTGCTCTCGGTGATCTTGGACGTCGCGTATGGCACGCTGGCAGCGAGACTTCGCGCATGGCGGGCTTCACGTCGACCTTGATCGCGCTCGCCGCGCCGCGCCGGCTCGTCCCGATCCTCGCGATCGTCGCGGCGATCTCCGGCGCGCAGCTGTACTACGGCGCGGCCCGCGACCTCGTGATCCCGTTCGGCATTTCCCTCGGGTTCGTCGTGCTCGCGCCGTGGACCTGGCGCGCCCTGCTCGCGAAGCGCGTCACCGCGGCCGGTGGCCTCGCCTTCGCGGCCGAGGCCGTTGTCGTCGTCGCCGTGTTCGGTGACCTCGTTCCACATGCGCTCGGCATCGGCCCCACGTTCCTCGGCGACGAAGGGAGCCTCGCCGTCGCGGTGATGCTGTACATCGTCGGCGGCTGGGGGCTCGGCCGCGATATCGAGCTCGAGCTCGATGTCGAGCACGCGCAGCTCAAGGCGATCCGCACGCACCTCGATCCGCACTTCCTCTACAACACGCTCAACGCCATCGCCGAGTGGTGCAGGGAGGATCCCGAGGTCGCCGAGGAGGCCACGCTGCGCCTCGCCGAGCTGTTGCGTGCGACCCTCGACGCGCTCGAGCGCCGGAGCTGGCCGCTCGCACGCGAGCTCGCGCTCGTCGAGGATCTGCTCGCGCTCCATCGCGTGCGCGACACCGAGGCCTTCACCTCGACGCTCGAGGTCGATCCCGCGGCGACCGAGCGCGAGCTGCCGCCGCTGCTCCTGGTGTCACTCGTCGAGAACGCACTGAAGCACGGCCCGCGCGCCGGACATCGCGGCGCGATCGCGATCACCGTCCGCGTGGACGGCCGCGGCGTGCGCTGCGAGGTCGAGAACCCGGGCCCGTACCAGCCGCGCCCCGGTGGCCGTGGCCTCGCGACCTTGCGCTCGCGGCTCGCGCTCGCGTACGGCCGCAACGCGAGCTTCGCGATCGGCGCCGCCGGGCCCGAGCGCACGCGCGCGGTGCTCGCGCTCGGAGCGTCATGAAGCTGCGCGTGATCATCGCCGACGACGAGCTGCAGGCGCGCAAGCGGATGACCCGCCTGATCGAGGCCATCGCCGGCGTCGAGGTCGTCGCGATCTGCGCGAGCGCGGAGGAGGTCATCACCAAGCTGCCGCTCGGCGCCGACGTCTTGCTGCTCGACATCTCGATGCCCGGTATCGGCGGCCTCGAGCTGCGCCGCCTCCTGGGCGACGCGGGCCCCGCCGTCATCTTCGTCACCGCGCACCGCGAACACGCACTCGCCGCGTTCGACGTCGGCGCGGCCGACTACGTCATGAAGCCGGTCACCGGCGCGCGGCTCGAGCAGGCGCTCGGCCGGGTGCGCGCGCGCCAGGTGCCTGCGCACGCGAGCGACCGTATCTCGGTGGCCACGCGCGCCGGCGTCGTCCTCCTCGACCCATCCACGATCATCTACGTCCAGTTCGACGGCGCCCTCGTCACCATCCACGGCGCGGTGCAGTCGTGGATCTCGACCTCCACGCTCAAGGAGCTCGAGGCGCAGCTGCCGCCGAAGTTCGCGCGCGTCGATCGGCGCCATCTGCTCAATCTCGACGAGGTCACCCGGCTCGTGCCCGAGCCCGACGGTGGCTACCTGGCGATCACGCGCACAGGCGCGAGCGTCCCGGTCGCCCGCCAGGCCGCGCGCGAGCTGCGTCGCCGCCTCGGCCTCTGAGGCGTGCGAGCGGAAGCCACCTGCCTCAGGGCAGGTTCCACTTCGCGCGCAGGTACTCCGCGACCTCCGTGCGCTGCGCGACGGTGAGGCGCTGCGTGTACACGAGCACCTCGAGGATCTCGCCGGCCATGAAGCCTCCGTCGGAGCGTCCGACGCGGAACGTGAGCGAGGAGCCGATCGAGCTCGAGGTCGAGGCGTCGGCGACGGCCATGCGCGTCTCCGTCCCGTCGCTCGCGAACACCGCGAGCGTGTCGATCGCGCCGCTCGACTGGAACGTCGCGGAGACCCAGCCTGCGGCGGGCGCTCCGGCACGGTCGGCGGTCGCGACGATGCCGCCGGTGGTCCCCGCCGGGCTGCGATGGGTGATGCGGTAGTCGCCGCCCGAGGCGGGCTGCTCGAGCATCACGGCCCAGTTCGTCGTCCCCGAGGCGAGGCTCGCGATGCCCTTCGCGCCGGCCCCCAGCGGGCTCAGCGCGACGATGAGCTCGTAGTCCGCGCCGCTCAGGGAGGCGAAGCTGTTGACGGACAGCTGATCGTCACCGTCGAAGATCACCGTGCCGCGCCCCTGATGACCGGTCGCCTGGTACGCGGGCCGCGCGGAGGCCGTGCCTTGCGCGAGCGTCACCGGCGCTCCGCCGCCACGGCGGTCTGCCCACGACGCGACCACGTTGTTCGAGATCGTCAGTGACGCGGCGTTGTCGGCGTCGAGCCACAGCGCCAGGCCGGTCGACGGCGGCAGGTCGAGCACGCACTCGTCGCCGACCTTCTCGTACCCGACGGAGCAGGTGTCGCAGAACACGCCCTCGTAGCCATCGTCGCAGGTGCAGGCGCGATCGCCGGCGTCGTCGATCTCGCAGGTGCCACCGGCGCCGCAGTTCAGCCCGTCGTTGGCTCCCGTCCCCTCACAGCCCAGCTTGCAGACCCCGTCGCCGTCCTCATCTTGATAGCCCGACTGGCAGCCAGCGGCGTCAGTCGGCGGTGCGTCGTCGCCAGGGGGCGCATCATCCGTCGTCGCCGGAGCGTCGGGCGAAGAGGAGCCGTCGCCCCCTCCGCACGCGGAAAGGGTGACGATGCTGCCGAGCAGCGTAGACGCGAGCAGCGAGAACCGAGCCTGATCCATAAGCATTGCGAAGGTCCCTCCTGGTTCGGTAGGGACCGCCGATCTGGTTTGTGATCGCGGCGCGAGTGTTTTTTTTCCTCCGCGTGCTGGTGAGGCTGCAAAGTCATGAAGTCTTCACCGGTTACCTTTACAATCGGTCGGTGTCCGAGCTCGACGTATCGGTCAAGGCGAGCTGCGCGGCCGGTGACTTCCGCGGCGCAGCGCGCGACGCGGTGGTCGCATACGGCGAGGAGGTCTACACGTTCGTGCTCGCGCGCGTGCGGGACGAGGATGTCGCCGGGGACGTGTTCGCCCAGGCGTGCGAGGACCTCCTGAGCTCGCTCTCGACGTTCGAGTGGCGATGCTCGCTGCGCACGTGGTTCTACCGGCTCGCGCGCAGTGCGGCGGCGCGCTACTTGCGCACGCCGAACAACCGGGCGGAGCGCCGTGTGGCGCTGTCCGAGGTCTCCGAGGTCGCCGCGCAGGTGCGGTCGCGCACCGTCGCGCACATGCGATCGGAGGTGAAGGACGGCGTGCGCGCACTGCGCGACCAGCTCGATGCCGACGAGCAGCAGCTGCTGATGTTGCGCATCGATCGCGACCTCGGGTGGGACGAGATCGCCGAGATCCTGTCCGATAGCGAGCTCGACGCGCGCGAGCTGCAGCGGGCCTCGGCGCGCCTGCGCCAGCAGTTCCAGAAGCTCAAGGACCGACTGCGCGAGCTGGCGATCGCCGAAGGGCTGCTGGATGGATGACGGGCTCGACACGCTCCTGGCCAAGCTCGCCGCCGCCCCGAGCCGCCGCCCTCCGTTTCACCTGGTCGGCACGCGGCGGTTCGAGCTCCGCCGCCGCCTCGGCGCGGGCGGCTTCGGCGAGGTCTACGAGGCGCGCGACCGCGAGCACGGCACGCTGGTCGCCCTCAAGGCGCTGAAGGCCTCGCACCCCGACTGGATCTATCGGTTCAAGCGCGAGTTCCGCATCGTCGGCGATCTCGCGCATCCGAATCTGATCCGGCTGTACGAGCTGTTCGTCGAGGACGATCGCTGGTACCTGACGATGGAGCTGATCGACGGCCGGCCGCTCGACGAGCACCTGCGGCGCGCGCCGGATCAGCTGCGCTCGTGCTTCGGCCAGCTCGCCCTCGGGATCCTCGAGCTGCACCGCGCTCACTGTCTGCATCGCGATCTCAAGGCGTCGAACGCCCTCGTCGAACCGACCGGCCGTCTGGTGTTGCTCGATTTCGGGCTCGCGGTCGATCAGCGTGCCTCGCGCACGAGCGCGCTCGCCGGGACGCCGCTGTACATGGCGCCCGAGGTCGGGTTAGGGCAGGCGGCCGCGACGGCGAGCGACTGGTACGCGTTCGGCGTCATGCTGTACACCGCGCTCGCGGGCGCGCCGCCGTTCTCCGGCGACGAGCGCGAGATCCTCGCGCAGAAGCTGGGGCCTCCACCGCCGCGACCGTCGACGCTGACGCCCGACGTCGATCCCGTGCTCGAGGACCTCGCGATGCGGCTGCTCGCCAAGGCTGCGCGCGAACGCCCGCGCGCCGAGGAGATCCTGCGGCGCTTGGTCGGTGAGCTCTCGCCGGCTCCACGCCGTGGTCCGCGCGGGCCGCTGGCCGGTCGTGGGCGCGAGCTCTCCGAGCTGCACGCCGCACTCGATGCGAGTACGCGTGGCCTCGTCGTGCTGACGGTGCGCGGTGAGGCCGGGCTCGGCAAGACGTCGTTGATGTCGCACTTCCTCGATGCGATTCGCGACCGCGCGCAGGTCTACTCGGGCCGCTGTCTCGAGCTCGAGTCCGTGCCCTTCAAGGGGCTCGACGGCGCGATCGACACGCTGTGCAACGACCTGCGGCATCGCCACTACGACGAGGCCGCGCAGCTCGTCCCCGACGAGGTCGCCGCGCTCGCGCAGATGTTCCCGATGGTGAAGCGGATCGAGGCCTTCACGCGGCACCTGCGGGGCGAGGCTCGCGCGCGCAGCCCGCAGGAGGTGCGGCAGGCCGCCTCCAACGCGCTGCGCCAGCTCCTCGCCGCGCTCGCCGAGCGTGCGCCCGTGGTGCTGTTCGACGACGACCTGCAGTGGAGCAGCGACGACAGCGTGCGGCTGCTGCTCGACCTCGTGCGCGCGCCCGCACCTCCCATGCTGCTCGTCGTCGCGTATCGCGAGGACGGAACCGGCCCGGCGCCTGCGGTGGAGCGGTTCCTCGCCGGCCTCACCGAGCTCGGCGTCGCGCGCGCCGATCTGCGGGTCGAACCGCTCGACGCGGCCGGCGTGGCGGAGCTCGTCGCGAGTCACCCCGATGCCTCGTTGCTCCCCGAGGAGGCGATGCGCGAGACCGGTGGTCATCCGTATCTGTTGACCCGCTTGATCGAGCGCGGCGGACGCTTCGATGGCCCGACCGATCTCGCGTCGGTCCTGGCGACCGAGCTCGCCCAGCTCGACGAGGACGCCCGCGCGCTGCTCGAGATCGTGGCGATCGCAGGCGCGCCGATCAGCCGCGGAGCGGCGTTCGCCGCGCTCGGCACGTCGTTCTCGCCGGCCACGCTCGATCTCTTGCGCCGCCGCCGGCTCCTGCTCGGCTCGACCGCGAGCGACGAGCCGTACCTCGAGGCGTATCACGAGCGCGTGCGTGCCATCGCGCTCGTCGACGTGCCCGCGGAGCGCAAGCGCGAGCTGCACGGCAAGGTCGCGGCCGCGCTCGAGGCCACCGGCCTCGCCGAGCCGGGCACGCTCGCACACCACTACCGGCTCGCCGGCGATCGCGTGCATGCCCTCGCGTGGATCCGCCGCGCTGCCGAGGACGCGGCCGAGGCGCTCGCGTTCGCGCGTGCGGCGGCGTTCCTGCAGGAGGCCAGCGCGCTGGCGGATGACGACGCGCTGCGGCTCGATCTGCTCGACGAGCTCGGCCGCGCGCAGGTGCAAGCCGGCCATCGCCGCGATGCGGGGGCCACGAACCTCGCGGCCGCCACGCTCGCGGTGTCGCTCGGGCGCGAGGCGCGCGCGGCGGAGCTGCGGGCGCGCGCGGGCGAGGACTTCTTGCTCGCCGGCGACCTCGATCGCGGGCTCGATCTGATGCGGGACGCGCTCGCCGCGGTCGGCCTGTCGATGCCCGCGTCGAGCGCGGTGGCGGTCGCCGAGTCGTTCAACTTCGGCGGCGCACTCGCTGCCCGCGGTCTCGCGTACCGCGCTCGGCCCGCGGACGCGATCGCCCCCGAGCTCCTGCAGCGGATCGACCTCGAGCTCGCGGTCGCGCGGGCGCTGCTGCTCGTCGATCTGCGCGCGCCGATGGTCGCCGCGCGGGCGGCGCTCCACGCGCTCGACGCCGGTGACGAGACGCGCGTGCAGCTCGCGCTCGCGCTCCTCGCGCTCACCAACTCGGCGCGCAGCCCCGAGGATGCTCTCGTGATCGAGGCGGAGACCCGCGCGGCCGAGCTCGCGAAGCTGCACGACGACCCGCTGGGCGCCGCGTGGGCCGAGCTGGCGCATGGCATGCGCGCGCTCCAGTTGTTTCAGTTCACGCCGGCGATCGACGCGCTCGCGCGCGCCGAGCAGCTGTTCCTCGTCGGCTCGCTGAGCCACGCGCGCGAGGCGACGTTCTCGCGGATCTCCATCCTCATCGTGTGCGGCAACTTCTGCCTCGATCTTCCCTACGCGCGCGATCACCTCGGCCGCGTCGAGGACGATGCCCGCGCCCGCGGCGACATGTTCGGGGTCGCGTGGGCCGCGCTCACGCGCTGCTCGGTCGCGCTCGCGCTCGGCGACCTCCCGAGGGCTCGCACCAGCATTGCCGCGGCGCGCGCCCCGTGGCCCCAGACTCCCGACTCGCTGTTCACCGCGATGTGCATGATCGCCGACGTGTTCATCGCGCAGTACGAGAGCCCGGCGACCTCGGTCGAGACCGTCGCCCGGATCGAGCCAGCGTTCCGGACCATGTTCACCTCGCTGATCCCGCTGCCGCGCACGATGTTTTGCCGGATCGCCGCGAGCAGCACGATGGCGGCGTGGGAGGCCGGCGCTGTCGATACGGCCGCCGCGACCGCGCGGATCCAGGCGCTCGCGGAGGAGCTCGCGTCGACGCGCCACCATCGGTCGTATCGCCTCTTGCTCGAGAGCTACCTGTGCGCGCTCGCCGGTGATCGCCGTGGCCGGATCGCCCGCCTCGATCAGGCCGCCGACGGCTGGGATGCCACCAGCCAGCGCGCGCTCGCGCTGTCGGCGCGGCTCCGCTCGAGCCAGTACGCCGGCGACGCCGCTCGCGAGCGCGCGGTCTCCGACGAGCTACGCGCGCTCGCCATCGCCGAACCCGATCGCTTCGCGATGCTCGGCGCCGGGCCCGGCCCGCTACGAAAGTAGCGCCGGGATCAAGCCGCCCGCGCCCGCCACGAGCACGAGACCACCCGTGATCGCGATGCGCCGGCCGAGGCTGCGGCCGCCGACGTAGGTCGCCATGCCCGTCTTCACGATCGTGTTGGCGACGACCGCGAGCACGATCGCGATCGTCGCGACCTCGGCGTCGAGCCCGCCGCGCGCGAGCCTCGCGGTCGAGACCGTGACCGCGTCGACGTCGGTCGTGCCGCTGATCGCGCTCGCGAGGTAGAGGCCCTTGGGGCCGAGGTACTCGACCGCCGCTTTGGTCACGAGCAAGACGACGCCGAACATCAAGCTGATCTTGATCGCACTGCCGAGCTCGAACGGATTCTTGAGCTCGAGCTTCGCGTCGTCACCGTCGGTGCGACGAAACGTCAGCAACAGGCCGATCAGCGTGGCGACCGCCATGGCGGTGAGGGGGACGGCGACGGCGCCGAGCAGGGCGACATCGACGACCGCGACCAGCACGGCGATGCGGGCGAGCATGATCGTCCACGCGATCGCGATCGCGCCCGCCGCGACCGGCGCCACCGCCGGCGTCTCCTTGGCGCGCCCCGCGAACGACAGCGTGACCGCCGTCGACGACACGAGGCCGCCGAGCGCCGCCGACAGCAACAAGCCGCGCTTCGTCCCCAGCCGGTGCACGCCGACGTAGCCCGCGAACGACAGCGCCGCGAGCGTGACCACGAGGATCCCGAGGTTGCGCGGGTTGATCGCGTCGAGCGGGCCGGTGTCGACGTCCGGCAGCAGGGGCAACACGATCACGGCGACGATCAGGAACTTCACCGCCGCGAAGAAGTCGTCGCGCGAGATCCGGCTCGCGAGCCCGTGGAACCACTGCTTGGAGCTCAGCAGGAACGTGAGCAGCACGCCGAGCGCCGCGACCAGGATCATCCGGCTCTGCACCGGCTCGACGACGCCGCGGGCCGCCGCGAGCGCGCCCAGCAGGAACGTGGCGATCGCGGAGATCTCCGTCGTGAGCCCGAAGTCGCGCTCGGCCTTGATGTCGCCCGCGTACGAGATCCCCACGAGGGCGAACACACCGGCGAGCGCGACCAGGGGCAGCCAGGGAATCGCCGGCGCGAGCAGCGTCGACATCGCGCCGGTCAGCGCGAACATCGGATAGGTCCGGCTGCCGCCGAAGAACCCGGCGTGGCCGTGCTCGGGCCGGGCCTGCTCGCGCTCCATCCCGACGAGCAGCCCGACCGCGAGCGCGATGCCCAGCGCCAGGTGAGTCTCGTAGGCCTCCATCGCGACGAGTGTGGTACGAATCGCCCGCGATGTGGCAACCACCGGAGCGGATCAAGCACGAGCTACCGCGACCCGTGTGGCCGACCGCGGAGCAGGCCGCCGCGGCGCGCCTGTTCCAGCCGCGGACGATCGGCCCGCGCACCGCGCGCACGCGGACGTGGATCCCCGCGATGGTGCCGTGGCGCGCCACCGAGGACGGCTTCGTCACCCAGGACGTGATCGACTGGTACCGTCGGTTCGCCGAGGGCAAGCCCGGCGTCCTGGTCGTGGAGGCGACCGGCATCCGGGACATCCCGTCGGGCCCGCTCCTGCGCATCGGCCACGATCGCTTCGTCGAGGGGCTCGCCAAGCTGACCTCCGCCGTGCGCGAGGCGTCGGAAGGCGAGACGCTGGTGTTGATCCAGCTGATCGACTTCCTCGCGATTCGCCGCCGCCCGGAGCGCTTCAAGTTCCTCTCGCGGTTCCTCTCGATCACCGAGCGCCACCGCGAGGCGCTGCGCGCGCACACGGGCGATCAGGGGCCGCGGCTCTCCGACGACGAGCTGCGCGCACAGATCGCGGCGCTGCCCGACGCCGATCTGCCGTACGTGCTGTCGGCGCGCGAGCTCGAGGACCTCGAGCGCGGCTACCGCGAGCGCGTCACGGATATCCACCTGCCGCACATCCGCGAGCTGCCGCAGGTGCTACCGGGCCTGTTCGCCGACGCTGCCGGCCGCGCGATCGACGCTGGCTTCGACGGCGTCGAGCTCCACTACGCGCACGCCTACACGATGGCGTCGTTCCTCTCGGCGCTCAACACGCGCGACGACGGCTACGGAGGCAAGCGCCCGCATCGCGTGCGGCTGCCGCTCGAGGTCGCCGCCGCGGTGCGCGCGCGGGTCGATGGCCGCGGCATCGTCGGCTGCCGCATCCTCGGTGACGACGTGGTCGAAGGCGGCAACCGCGTCGACGACGCCGCGTGGTTCGGCGTCGAGCTGGCGAAGGCAGGCCTCGACTTCCTGTCCGTCTCCAAGGGCGGCAAGTTCGAGGACGCGAAGCCGCCCAAGATCGGCTGGGCCGCCTATCCGTACACGGGGCGCTCGGGCTACGAGTGCATGCCCACGATCTACTCGGACCTCAAGGGCCCGTTTGCTCGCAACACGAACCTCGCGGCGACGATCCGCGCGGCCGTACACGACGCCGGGCTCGACACACCGGTCGTCACGGCGGGCGGCATCTGCGAGTTCGCACAAGCAGAAGGCGCGCTCGAGCGGGGCGAGGCCGACTTCATCGCCTCCGCGCGCCAGAGCCTCGCCGACCCGGATTGGTTCGAGAAGCTGCGCGCTGGCGAGGGGCAAACGATCCGCCGCTGCGAGTTCACCAACTATTGCGAGGCGCTCGACCAGCAGCACAAGCAGGTCACCTGCAAGCTGTGGGATCGCGAGGCCCTCGACGCACCCGATGTCACGCTCGCCGCCGACGGGAAGCGCCGGCTCGTCCCGCCGCCGCGGCGCCGCTAGCGAGACGACGACGACGAGCGAGAGGAGCGCTTGCGGCCTCCCTTGCCTCCGCCGCGCGAGCTCGCCGAGCGGTTCACCTTGCGCCCGCGCCCGCTGCCGCTCTTCTTGCCGCCACCCTCCTCTTTGTTGACGGTCGCGTACGCCATCGGCTTCGCACGCTTGCTCGACATCCCGCGCTTCTCGCCGCTCTCCTCGATGCGGCTGGCGCGACGCCGCTGCTTGCTCGTGTAGCTTCGCTTGCTTCCTCTCGGCATGAGAATTCCTCCTGCCGAGCCGCAGCGTGCACTCCGTGTGCCGGAAGCTCTCCTACGTGATCATCCGTGGAACATCGATTGCTCGCTGTCCCTCCATGGACAGGAGGCATCGATGAACAAGTTCCGCAGGACCCTCGGCGCGTCGACGCTGAGGCACGACAAGGTCGTCAACCTTGCCGGTCAGGACATCGGACGCATCGAGGAATTGATGATCGACGTGACCACCGGACGCGTCGCATACGCCGTGCTCTCGTTCGGCGGCTTCATGGGGATCGGCAACAAGTTGTTCGCTTTGCCGTGGTCGGCGCTGACGGTCGACGAAGCGAAGAAGCGGTTCGTCGTCAACGTGACGAAGGAGTCGCTCGAGAAGATGCCGGGCTTCGACAAGGAGCACTGGCCCGATCTCAACGATCTCGAGTACGCCACCGGCGTGTACCGCCAGTGGGGCGCCACCCCGTACTGGACCTGACGCGCGACGGCGCCGCACGACGAGCGTTCGCGCACGCCCGGCACTGCTCAGGGATACGCGGCGCCCGCATCCGGCGCGCGATCTTGAACCTCGCGGATGCCTGCCTGGCGAGCGCAGTGCGCACAGCAGAAGTACTGCCCGCGCGCTTCCATGCCGGGGCCGATGATCGGCACCTTGCAGTGGAGGCAGCGTGGCGCGAGGACCGCGATCGCGCACTGGAAGGAGTCGAAGACATGCGTGGTTCCACCGATGGAGACCTCGAACGCCTTGTCGTAGCTGTTGCCGCAAGCTTCGCAGACTTTCATGCCCGCCGAGGGTGCAAGGGCCCTGCCGAGAGCGCATGGAATGCACCTTGCTGTGGACACCGTATATGAGCCGCTTAGCATCGAGGCTCCGGATCGCCGTGATCGGCCAGGGCCACTTCGCACAGGCTGCGATCTTGCCCGCGATCGCACAGCTACCCGACCTCGAGCTCGCCGCCCTCGTGTCCGGATCGCGGAGCAAGCTCGAGGAGCTGGGCGCGCGTTACAACGTGAGCCTCTTGCGTGACTACGCGCAGCTCGACGAGCTGCTCGGTAAGCACGACATCCACGCGGTCTACGTGGCCGTGCCGAACGATCGCCACGCCGAGATGACGTTGATCGCGGCGCGGCACGGCGTCCACGTTCTGTGCGAGAAGCCGATGGCGCCGACCGACGCGGAGTGCATGCAGATGATCCGCGCGTGCGAGCAGCGCCGGGTGAAGCTGATGATCGCGTACCGGCTGCACTTCGAGACCGCGAACCTGCTCGCCGTCGAGATCGCGCGCGGAGGCGAGCTCGGGGAGCCCAGGATCTTCAGCTCGGTGTTCTCGATGCAGGTGCGCGAGGGCAACATCCGCGTGCAGGCGCGGCGCGGCACCGGTCCCCTGTTCGACATCGGCATCTACTGCGTCAACGCCGCGCGCTACCTGTTCCGCGCCGAGCCGCTCGAGGTGTCGGCGTTCCGGCTGGCGGGGCGTGACCCGCGGTTCACCTCGGTCGACGAGGCGTTCGCGGTGACGATGCGGTTCGCGGGCGAGCGCGTCGCCCAGTTCACTTGCAGCTTCGGGGCGGCGGATCGCGCCGTCTACCAGGTGATCGGGACCGACGGCTACCTGGAGCTCGAGAACGCCTACGAGTACGCGACCGAGATGAAGCTGCACGTCCACAGCTCGCACGGCGACAAGACGCGAGCGTTCCCCAAGCGCGACCAGATCGCCGGCGAGCTCGAGTACTTCGTGCGATGCATCCGCGAGGACCGCCAGCCCGAGCCGAGTGGCTGGGAGGGGCTGGCCGATGTGCGCATCCTGCAGGCGATCCTGCAGTCGGCGCGGTTCGGGCGCGCGGTGCCGATCGAGCCGATCGCCCGCCGCGACCGGCCCGACCTCGGCCAGGAGTTCCGCATCCCCGGCCACGAGATGCCGCCGCTCGTCGACGTGGAGTCGGGCTCGAAGTAACGTCGCAGGCGATGGATGACCTGACGACGATGACGTACGCGGTCGACGGGCGGATCGCGCGCATCACGCTCAATCGCCCCGAGCGCGGCAACGGCCTCACCCTGCAGACCCCACGCGAGCTCGCCGCGTGCGTCGAGGCGGCCAACCTCGACCCGCGTGTCCACGTGATCGCGCTCGCCGGCAACGGCAAGGGCTTCTGCGGCGGCTATGACCTCGAGGCGAGCGCCGAGAAGGGGATGACGGGGCAGCCGATGGTCGGTCCGCCCGGCTCTGCCCTCGATCCCGAGGTGCAGCGCAAGAACCACGATCCCTCGCAGACCTGGGATCCGGTCGTCGACTACCAGATGATGAGCCGCAACGTCCGCGGCTTCATGAGCCTGTTCCACAGCGACAAGCCGGTCGTGTGCAAGGTGCACGGCTTCTGCGTCGCCGGCGGCACCGACCTCGCGCTGTGCAGTGACCTCCTCGTCATCGAGGACACCGCGAAGATCGGCTATCCGCCCGCGCGCGTGTGGGGCGTGCCCACGACCATGCTGTGGGCGCATCGCATCGGGCTCGAGAAGGCGAAGCGCCTGATGTTCACCGGCGACTGCCTGTCGGGCACCGAGGCGGTGGCCTGGGGGCTCGCGACCGAGTGCGCGCCGCGCGCTCAGCTCGACGAGCGCTTCGAGGTGCTGCTCGGCCGCATCGCGCGGATGCCGATCAACCAGCTCGTGATGATGAAGCTGACGCTCAACCAGACCGTGTACGCGCAGGGCCTGGCGCAGAGCCAGCTGCTCGGCACGGTGTTCGACGGCGTCGCGCGCCACACGCCCGAGGGCTACGGCTTCGCGGCGCGCGCCGCCGAGGTCGGGTTCCGCCAGGCGGTGCGCGAGCGCGACGAGCCGTTCGGCGACCCGGGCCCGTCGACGTTCAAGGGATGATCGACGCCGCGAGCATCGCGATGGTCGGTGGCGCCGCGCTCGTCGGCGGTGCGGTCAACGCCGTCGCCGGCGGCGGCAGCTTGATCACGTTCCCCGCGCTCGTCGCCGCCGGCTTGCCCGCGGTCGCCGCGAGCGCGACCAACACGATCGCGTTGTGCCCGGGCTACCTGGGCGCGGCGTGGTCCCAGCGACGCGATCTGACGGGGCAGGGCAGGCGCGTCGTCAGCCTCGGCCTCGTCGGCGCGATCGGCGGCACGCTCGGCGCGGTGCTGCTGCTGGTCACCGGCGAGCGCACGTTCACCGCGATCGTCCCGTTCTTGATCCTGCTCGCCGTCGTGATGATCGGCTTCCAGGCGCAGATCCGGACGCACCTGCACGCGCGCGTGGCCGCGCACCACACCGAGGCGCTCGCCGCGCTCCCCGTCGGGCTGGCGTCGATCTACGGCGGCTACTTCGGCGCCGGCATGGGCGTGATGATCCTCGCGGCGCTCGGCGTCGTGCTCGCGGACACGTTGATCCGGATCAACGCGCTCAAGCAGACCATCTCGCTGTTCACCAACGTCGCGGCCGCGATCGTGCTCGCGATCTGGGGACCGATCGAGTGGCCGATCGTGCTCGTGATGGCCATCGCGGCGCTCGCCGGCGGTGCGCTCGGCGGCATGGTCGCGACGCGGATCCCCGCGGCGGCGCTGCGCTGGTCGATCGTCGCGATCGGGAGCGCGGTGTCGATCGTGTATTTCGCGAAGCTGTTCCAGGGGTGATAGGTTCCGGCCGTGTCGACTCTGGTCTTGACGCTGCTCGGGCTGGTCGCCGTGTGGTGGTGGCTCGCGAGGATGCGCGTGTCGCGCAAGCCGGTCGGGATGGTCGCGACGCGCATCCACTTCCCCGACGGTGGGATCGCGCTGCACGACCCCGCGAAGGCGGTGTCGAACCTGCGCAACCCCGAGGAGATCGTGATCCCGTTCGATCACGCGATCCTCGTGATCGAGTATCCGCTGTCGAACCCGGCGACGATCGGGATCCAGGCGTCGCTCAGCCAGGGCTTCACGCGCGCCGAGCTCGTCCGCACCGTGTGCGAGGAGTACGCGAACGTCTACGAGGCCGAAGAAGCCACCGCGGACACCAAGACGATCCCGAAGGAGGAGCGCACGATCCTCCGCAATCGCAACCGCACCGACGGTGTGTACGGCATCTGGGGCCACGATCTCGAGGACCTCGTGCTCACGGCGATCCGCTGGACGCGCGCGCCCGACGGCAGCGTCAGGATCGAGCTGCACGTCCAGAGCTGAGTCGGCGTTCAGCCCGCGGCGGCGGGGTCCGCGACGCGGCCCATGAACACGACGAGTCCGGTCGCGGTGTCGCGGATGAAGAACAGGAACGGACGGTCGGCCTTGAGCTCGATCGGCTTCGCTGGCGCGCCGCCGGCGCGCGCCATCGTTACCGCGGTCGCGGCGGCGGCCTCGGTGCCCTTCTCGTCCGCTTTGACGAACGCCTTGTGAAACACCTCGGCGATGTACAGGCGATCGTCGGCCGACGGCGGGTTCGCGATGCCGGTAAAGTCGGCGCGCTTGCGGTCGAACGCGACCGCCATGCCCATCGGCTTCAACAGATCGGCCAGGCGCACGGCCTCGGTCGGCGCGACCTCGAACTTCGGTAGCGCGAGCGCGACGCGCTCGTGGTGGAGGGCGCCGACCGCACCGGTGAGCCACGCTTCGTCCACCGCCTTCTCGAGCTTGCCGAGGCCGTCGACCGCGTCGGGGACCACGAGGACCATCGCCATGGCATTGCCCTTGTACGGGAGCTCGATCACCGAGGCGCCGTCGCGCTTCGCGTAGCGGAAGCTCTCCGTCTTGTGCATCGTCGGCACGTCCTTGCTCGCCGCCTTCGTCGTGAAGAACGGGCGTGGCATCGTGGCGCGCGTCTCGAACGGCTCGAGCCAGTCGCCGAGGAAGTAGATCGCGTTGACAAGGACCAGGCGCGTGTCGCGCGTGATGCTCGGGCTCGGGATCAGATCTTTGATCCGCCGCTCTGTCTTGGCCTCGACCCAGCCGTTGATGTGCGAGCGCGCCGCCTCCGGGTCCTTGGCGAACGCGACGCGCTCGAGCGGGGCGCCGTACGCGACCCGGGTCTGCTCGAGGTACGGCGCCTCGAACGCGTACGTCGTCTCGCCGAACAACTGGTTGGCGACCCGGAACGTCACCTCGCGGCCTGGATCGGTGAGCGTCCGCGACAGGCCGCCCGACGCGGTCATCACCTGCGCCGGCGTCCCGGTGAGGTGCAGCACGTTCGCCATCGCGGTGGCGGTGTCGCCCTTCGCACCGCCCCACGTCATCGCCAGGGCGGTGCTGATGCTCGCCGGCGAGATGACGAGGTTGCCCGGCTTGGTGCTCAGCTGCGCGTAGAGGTCGAACCCGAACGCGTTGCTACTCGCGGCGATCGCGCTCAGCTCCGCGGCGGGCACGGCGGCGGCGGATGGGGCAGGAGGCGCCATGGGCTCGACGCTAGCATCTGCCGCGGGTGCCACCGCGACCGGGGCCGTCGAGGGCGGAGGCGGGGCAGGTCTCGGGGCAGGCTTTGACGACTCGCACGCGGTGAGGAGGAACAGCGCGGACAGGGCGGATCGCATCGGGTCGACATTAGAACACGCACTGGCGCCCGGCCGCTCTCTTGCACTCACCCGGGGTGTGACCGCTCGGACTTCTCAGCATCGGACGCCGATGACGTTCGGCATCTCGTTGCTGCTGCACGTCATCGTCGTCGGCGGCTTGCTGATCGAGCATGCGGATGATCAGCGCGAGCACACGGTGTGCCCTCCAGCATCACCGCCGATCCTCGGCGAGCCCGAGGTCCGCCTGACGACCGTGCCGCCGGCCGAGCAACGCCCCGCGGACGGTCCAGCTCTGTCGCTCGCTCCCTGTCTCGGGCAAGTCAGCGCCTGTCAACGCCGCACGCTGCGTGGAGAGCAACGCGGCATGCGCGTCCATGGTCTGATCGCGGCATGAGATGGCTTCCCTGCGCAGTCCTCCTCGCCGCGTGCACGCCATACTCGATCAGCGGCCCGCGCGCGCCCGCGATCGCCGCGTTCGGTCCATCGGCGTCCGACGTCGGTACCGTCTGCGTGATCCGTTCCTCGTCGTGGTCGCGCGCCGTCACGTTCATCGTGCATGACATCCAGCAGCTCGTCGGCGCCACGAAGGGCGACAGCTACTTCTGCTACGAGGCCGAGCCGGGTGATCACGTGATCGTCTCCGACACGTTCGACTCCGTCGATCATCCGGGGCGCATCACGCTCCACGTCGAGCCCGGCGCGCGTTACTGGCTCCAGCAGGATCACCAGAACAACTTCGGGTCGGTCACGAGCAAGCTCGCGTGGCTCGATCCCGTGCGCGCGCAGGAGCTGATCGCGGGCTGCGACTACAAGGTCGTCACCTCGGCGCCCGGGCACGAACCGCTGCCGCCGCCCGTGCCGTTCGCGCCTGCACTCGCGCCGTCCATCTCGCACCGCTGATCACCGTCGCTTGAAGAACTGCACGGCGCGCTCGTGCTGTTCTGCCTTCTCCTTGGTCGGGAACGTGCCGAGGTTCTTGCGCTTGCCGGTCTTCTTGTCGACCTTGCGCGAGTAGAGGCGGTACTTACCGGACGGCAGCTTGCGGATCATCGCCAACCGTACGCGTGCGCCGCGATCTCCGCAGTCCGATCTTCGCGTGCGTCCTCGGATCCGGATGCACGCGAAGCCCGCCCAGGCGCTTTCGAGAGGGTGGCGTGTCCTCTGCACCGGTGTGGGCGACTCAACGGAACAGGAGATTTGTCATGCAAGCCCACTCTGCGCTCACGCGCATCGCGCTCGCTTCGCTCGTCGTGCTCGGTGCATGCGACGACGATGACGACGACATCGATCAGATCCCCGGCGAGCTCGAGCGCTGCTTCCAACGGGTCGATCTCGTCAGCAACGTCCCCGGCGCCGCTCTGCGTACCGATCCGAATCTGATCAACGCCTGGGGCATCACGTCCGAGCTCGGCGCCTTCGCGATCAACGCGACCGACTCCGGCGTGCTCGCAATGTACAACGCGGACGGCACGCCGGCCAGCACAGGGATCCCGGATGGCCTCCAGGTCGGTGAGGGCTATACGGGCATCACGCGGCTCGACGACACCCTCATCCTCGTCTCCGAGGACGGTCTGATCTCGACGATCGTGCCGGACGATGATCCGACGCGCCTGAACGTCGAGATCGATGAAGGGGCCGCCGGCGCTAGCTTCAAAGGCGTCACCATCTACAACGACCGCGTGGTCGCGGCGGACTTCGCGCGTGCGCGGATCGAGGTCTTCAATCGCCTCTTCGAACCGGTGCCGGACAAGACCTTCATCAACCCGGCGATCCCCGCGGGATACGCACCGTTCAACGTCGCGGCGTTCAACGAGACCCTCTACGTCACCTACGCACTACAAGACACGGAGGGCGATGAAGAAGTCACCGGCGCGGGCCTCGGCTTCGTGGCGGCGTTCAATCACAACCAGGACGTGCTGTGGACGATCAGCAGTGACCTGTTCAACGCGCCGTGGGGCATGGCGATCGCACCGCTGGGGTTCGGCGACCTCCAAGGCACGTTGCTCGTTGGCAACTTTGGCGATGGGCGCATCACCATCGTCGACCCCGCGCTGGGGTCGGTGGTCGGCCAGGTGAGTGACGTCAACGGCGTGCCGATCGTCACCGACGGCCTGTGGGGCCTCGTGACCGGCGAACGCGTGAACGATGCCCGCTCGGACGCGATCTACTTCACCGCCGGCCCCGCCGAGGAGACGCAGGGGCTGTACGGCGTGCTCGTGCCCTGCGACTGAGCTAATCGAGCACTTCGATCGTCACGACGTTGCGCAGGTCGGCCGCGCCTTGCCAGCCGGTGCCGGCCCTCTTGTACAGCCGGTAGCGCAGCGCGCCCTGTCGGTTGAGCTTGACGAATGGCACCGTGTTGTCGTCGAGCTCCGCCTGCTCGAGCGTGAGTGACATGCCGCTGGCGTCGAACAGGCGCAGCTTCTTGAACGACGTGACGCCGGCCGCCTCGAGCAGCTGTGGCACGCGCCAGCCCTTCGCGTCACCGCCGCCGCCGGGCATCGGCTCGCGCGGCAGCGACAGCAGCTTCTCGCCCGACAGCTTGGTCTCGCGCTTCGGGGCCTTGATCGCGAGCGAGACGTTCGCGGGATCGACGACCTCGCCGCCGCCGTGATCGTTGCCGCCGCGCGCGCCGTTCGCATCGAGCTTGATCCGCAGCTCGGTCACCCCCTCCTCGTACACCGCGGGCTTGCCGCGCTTGCCGAGCTCGACCGGGTCGAACAGCCCGAAGGCGATCGCGCCGCCTTGCCCCGGATACAGCGCGGGCGCGAAGTCGCGATAGGTCTCGAAGGGCCGCGCGAGCTCGATGGGTGCGGGCTTTCCCGATCGGATCGAGATCGCCTGCCAGGTGCCGAGCCGGCGGGCGGCCTCCGGGATCAGCGAGTCCAGGCGCGGCCACCCCGCGACCTTCGCGGCATCGATCGTCGCGACCTCGGTGTCGTCGACGAAGATCTTCAGCTCTGTCGCACGCTGCGGCGGCGCCGTCACCTGGGTCGCCTGCGGCGCGGGAGGTGCATCCTTGCTCCCTCCGCATCCCGCCAGCGCTACGAGGATCAGCAGCGTCAGCTCACGCATGGGGGAACGTTAACACGCGCGTCGTCGCAGTTCCGGGTTGCGCCGGCGACACACGGGCCAGTAACGTGCCGGCCCAATGGCGTCCCGGCTGCGTAGTCCCGTCCTGCTCGTCATCGCGCTCGAGCTCCTGGTCGGGGCATGGATCTGGTTCTCCAACACGCCCGCGAGCGCACAACCCGCGGCGGGCTCTGGCTCCGCTGCGATCACGGCCCCCGCGACCGCGAGCCCGACGGCCAGCCCGACCGCGTCGGCCGCCTCTCCGCCGACGGCGAAGGCGGAATGTCCGTCGAAGCCGCCGTCACCGTCGAAGCCGCTCTCGAAGGATCTCATTCCGATCGCCATCCTGATCGCGGTGATCGTCCTCGTGGTGACGCGGCTGCCACGAGTCGAGCTCGGTCACACGCTCGAGTTTCGTCGCCGACGCCTGCTCAACTGGCTGCCGCTCGGACTCAGTTACTCGTTCCTCTACTTCGGTCGCTACAACATCAAGAACTTTCAGTCGATCGGCGGTCTCACCGAGGCCGAGTACGGGACGCTGTTCGGGATCGGCTCGATCGTCTATGGCCTCTCGTTCCTCCTCAACGGTCCGCTCACCGATCGCTGGGGTGGCCGCGCGACGATCCTGATCGCGACGTTGGGATCGGGGCTCGCGAACGCTGTCATGGGCTACATGGCGATGACGGGCAACACGTTCGGCTTGTCGACGGTGACGGCGTTCTCGATCGTCTACGGCGTGAACATGTACTTTCAGAGCTTCGGCGCGGTCTCGATCGTCAAGGTCAATGCCGCGTGGTTCCACCTCCGCGAGCGCGGCACGTTCGGCGGCATCTTCGGCATCCTGATCTCGCTCGGCATCTTCTTCGCCTACGACGTCGGGAAGCGGCTCTCGCTGAACCTTCCGATCCAGTACCTGTTCTGGGTCCCGGCGGCGCTCCTGACCTTGTTCTTCGTCCTGTCGTACCTGTTCGTTCGCAATCAACCGTCGGACACAGGCCACCCGGACTTCGATCTCGGCGACGCCACCAGCAACGAGAAGCTGCCGGTCACGCAGGTGCTGCGCAAGCTGCTCACGCACCCTGTCATCCTCACGATCTCGATCATCGAGTTGTGCTCGGGCTTCCTGCGTCAGGCGATCATGCAGTGGGGACCTGACTTCGCGAAAGGCAACCACCTCTCCAAGACCTTCGTGTTCGACAACTGGGGCATGGTGCTCTGCGTCGCCGGCATCACGGGCGGCATGTTCGCCGGCGCGATCAGCGACCACCTCTTCCAGTCACGGCGCAGCCCGGTCTCCGCGGTGCTCTACGCGATCATGCTCGCCGGCGGCGTCGCGCTCGTGCCGCTGTTTGCGGCCCCGCAGTCGATCGGCTGGGTGGTCGCGGTGATGTCGATGGCGATCATCGGCGTCCACGGGATGTTGACCGCCACGGCGTCGGCCGACTTCGCCGGCAAGCGGAACACCGGCGTCGCCGTCGGCATCATCGACGGGTTCGTCTACATCGGCTCGACGATCCAGTCGTTCCTCTATGGCTCGCTCCTGCCAGCCGCAACGATCAAGGACGCGGACGGCTGCAAGATCCCCAACCCCGAGGCCGCGAAGATCGAGAACTGGCACGTGTGGCCGTACGCGATGATTCCGGTCGCGCTGGTCGGGTTCCTGCTCGCGCTCAGGATCTGGAACGCCAAGCCGTCGAAGTCAGGTTCCTCCGGACACTGATCGCGACGCGAATGACGCTCGGGTCGGTGAAATAGTTGGGGGCTCTGTTCCCGCGCGAACCGTAAGCGCGACTGCATGCGATCGACGGACAACACGACTCGTCCGTCGAAGATCCGCACTCCGAAACTCGATGATCGGAATAACTCCTCGTCCTTATCGGACAAATCACACACGGCGCCCACGCCACGGACTTGTTACGCCGTGCGCCAATGAGACGAGGAAAAACGCTCTCTGTGGCATTCCTGATCGCCTCCTTCGTGGCCGGCTGTTCGGGTGGTTCCGAAACGGGTGACGACACGGACGGTGACGATGATGGCGGCGGTGGTGGTGATGGTGATGGCGGGGATCCGCTCGACGGTGGCCCCGACATCGATGACGACGACACGGCGCCGACGTACCCGACGCAGCATCCGCGCATCTACCTCGGACCGAACAAGGCCCGCCTGCAGGCCTCGCTCCAGGCGAACGGCCCGGCGGCGAGCCGGTTCAAGCAGAGCGTCGATCAATGGGTCTCCGGCGCCGACCTGTGGGGCTTTCATGCGTGGAACGCGGCGCTCATGGGCGCGCTCACGGGCACGCAGGCGTACTGCACGAAGGCGATCGCCGACGTCGACGCGCAGGTGACCGCCGCCGAAGCGCGGATCGCCTCCAACCAGGCGCCCGCCGTCGCCGGCGACAGCTACCTCGGCGTCGGTCACATGATCGGTGACGTCGCCCTCGTCTACGACTGGTGCTTCGACGCCGTCTCGGCCTCGCAGCGCATGCGCTGGATCAACTACGCCAACCAGGCGGTCTCCAACGTGTGGAACCCGACGACGGCGAAGTGGGGCACCGCGACGATCCCGTGGACCGGCTGGTCGGTGAACAACCCGTCGAACAACTACTACTACTCGTTCCTCCGGGCGACGATGCTGCTCGGCCTCGCGACCAAGGGCGAGAACCCGAACGCCGACCAGTGGATCACGCAGTTCCGTGACACCAAGATCATGGGCCAGCTGGTCCCGGCCTTCACCGCGGACCTCATCGGAGGCGGCTCGCGCGAAGGCACCGGCTACGGCACGGCGATGCGCGATCTGTTCGAGCTCTACGACTGGTGGCACGCGACCACGGGCGAGAAGCTGCACACCAAGACCTCGCACGCACGGCAGTCGCTGCGGGCGTTCGTGCACCAGATGGTGCCGACGCTGGATCGGTTCGCGCCCACCGGCGATCAGTCGCGCGACGCGACCGCCGCGCTGTTCGACTACCAGCGCGCGTACCTGCAGGTGCTGATCAAGCTGTTCCCGGACGACCCGATGGCCGGTCCGGCGAAGCAGATGCTCGCGAGCTCGAGCGTCCCGCAGATGTCGCAGGCGTTCATGCGCGTCTCTGACTTCCTCTACGACAACGCCGAGGTCCAGGCGAAGCCGGCGGACGCGTTGAACACCACGTACTACGCGCCGGGCATCGGCCAGGTGTACACGCGCTCCGGCTGGGACAAGGGCGCGACGTGGCTCAACCTGATCGGCGGCCCATACACCGAGTCGCACGCACACCAGGACCAGGGCTCGCTGATGCTCTACAAGGGCGGCTGGCTCGTCTATGACGCCGTCGTCGAGTCGCACTCCGGGATCGATCAGGAAGTGACGACCCACAGCCTCGTCCGCATCGACAGCGGTGGTCAGAAGGTGAAGCAGATCGCGAGCACCATGTCGAAGCTCGAGGCGTTGAAGACCGGCAACAAGTGGACCTACGCCGCGGCAGATGTGACGGCTGCCTACAAGGGCAACGCCGCCGTGCAGCTCGTCCAGCGCGAGGTCGTCCACCTGAAGCCCGACGTCGTGGTCGTGTTCGACCGCGTGAAGAGCGCGAGCGGCACCACGCAGACCTGGCAGCTCGCGGTTCCAACCGCCCCGTCGATCAACGGCAACACTGCGACGATCTCGAACGCGGGCCACCAGCTCAAGGTGACGCGCGTGGGCGGTGGGAATGCGTATTCGACGTACGACTACCGCGGGGGCTCGGACTTCAACGGAGGCTTCCGTCTCGACGAGGCGCAGGCGGGCGGCGATCAGCGCTACCTGCACGTCCTCGCCATCGATGGCAGCGCGCTCGGTATCACCGCGGCTGGCGACTCGGCGCACCCCGGTGCGACGATCCAGCTCGCCGGTGGCGGGACGGCCACCGTCACGTTCAACCGTGACACCGTCGGCGCGACGCTGACGATGGACGGCCAGACCACGAATCTGGCTGCGGGCGTCGCCAACCTCGCCGACTGACGTACGCACCGAGGTCACGCTGGCCTTGGTTCTGCACCCTGCGTGCGACATGCGCGCACTACTCTTCGCCTGCGCCGTCCTCGCAGGGTGCAGTCACACGAGCAGTTCTTCCGATCGGCGATCGTGGCAGCAGCTCATCGACAGTGCGGGCCGCCATGATCAGGCGGCCGCGGAGCACGAAGCCCAGGCACGAGTCCTCGAGGGGCTGCCCGCGAACCTCGTCTGCACGACCGACCCGGTCCTCGACGAAAACCTGACTTCGGGCATCGAGCCGATCGCGTTCAACTGGGTGCCGTGCAGCGATGTCACCCGCGACGCGGGCCACAGCCGCCGGTTCCTCGCGCGCGAGGAGCGCCGCAAGGCGACGGCGGAGCGCAAGCGCGCTCTCGAGCTGCGCAGCGCCGAGCTCGAGCGCAGTGCGGCGCGCAGCGGCGGTGGCTAAGTCAGGATCAAAACCTGTGAGGTGAACGTGGTCGTGATCGTGGCCGTGAACGTGATCGCGCCCGTGATCGTGGCCGCGCTCGTGAGCGGGAACGATGCCGTGGCCGTGATCGACGCCGTGAACGAGCACGCAACCTGCGACGGGATCAGCCGATATCGCCGGCATGCTGCACTTCCAGAAGCTCGACGTCTATCAGCGCTCCATCGAGTTTCTCGCGGTGGCCAACCGGATTCGTGGGCACCCCCCCAAGGGCAACGCGG
>DATLHR010000022.1:0-11537 GCA_035539815.1 Kofleriaceae bacterium | reverse complement strand
GGGAAGGGCATCCAGGTCGAGGGAATCATCTTGAACCAGCCGACGAGCGGCGGCGGCGTGCGCGTCGGGCTGACGACGGGGATCAAGGTCGTCAACCTCGGGCTCGGCGGCGCCTGGCTGCGCTCCGGCGGCGACAACGCGTTCATCAGCGGCGGCGAGCTGAGCCTGCGGCTCACGCCGTGGGGCGAGAAGCGGACGCCGGTCATCGAGCCGTTCCTGCGCGCGGACTACTCGTCGAACGGCGACTTCTTCCCCGTGCTCGGCGGACGTCTGCTGCTGGACCTCCTGTGACGCTCAGCGGCGCGTGCGCACGCGCCACCACGCGATCGCCGCGAACACCAGCGTCTGCGCGACGAGCAAGCCCCACGCGGTGAACAGCACCGCCGGCGTGTGCGCGTACTGCGGCTCCTCGGGCATCAGGTTCATCGGCGACGACAGCTGATTCGTATCGACGATCGCGCTCATCGCATCCACCGCCGCGCGCGACGACACGGCGTACGACAAGAGGCCCGGGATGCCCTCGAGCGCGAACATGATCCCGGCGAACAGCACCTGCGGCACGAGCACGATCGGGATCAGGCTCGTCGCCTTGTCGGGCGTCGACGCGACCGCGGAGATGCACAGGCCGAGCGAGATGCCGGCGAGTCCCGACAGCACGATCGTGAGGTAGAGCTCGGCGAGCGGAGGCAGCGCGATGCCCCCCGGCGGCAGCGTGAGCTTCGCGGCGACCACGCCGAGCAGCAGCGCGCTCTGGATCATGACCAGCACCGCGAGCACGATCAGCTTGGAGGCGACGTAGGGCCCGGCGTGGAGGCCGGCGAGGCGCTCGCGGCGCAGCACGTTCGCCTCCTTGCAGATCTCGCGCGCCGAGTTGATCACGCCGAACCACACACCGGTGGTGGCGAGCATGAAGATCACCTTCTTGGCGTCGATGCGGCCGTTGACGAAGCTGTCCCCGCGCGACACGAGCACGAGCAACAGGCCGATCACCGGCGCCTGGAGCAGCAGCAGCGCGAGGTTACGCCTGTCGGCGAGGATCAGCTCGACATAGCGGCGACACAGGATCGCGAGCTGCCGCAGCCGCGAGTGCGCGACCTCCTTGCTGCGGCGCTCGTGCTCGGTGCGCTGCTCGACGGTGGGTGCCGCGGGTGCGCGAGCCGGGCGCTCGACGGCGTACTTCTGATGCTGCAGGGACGTCTTGTAGCGATCCGCCCACCCGGGCGCCTGCGCGGCGTCATCGGTGGTGGCGTAGATGTCGGCGTAGTCGGCGACGCCGAAGAAGCCGAGCGCCTGCGACGGCGGACCGAAGTAGAGCAGCCGCCCCGCCGCGAGGAACGCGATGTGATCGCACAGCGCGATGTTCTGGGTGGCGTGCGTGACGAGCACGATGGTGCGACCGCGATCGGCGAGCTTGCGGAGCGTGACCATCAGCTTGCGCTCGAGCCCGGGATCGAGGCCGGACGTGGGCTCGTCGAGAAACAGCAGCACCGGATCCGCGAGCAGCTCGCACGCGATCGAGACGCGCTTGCGCTGGCCGCCCGAGAGCTGATCGATGCGCTTGTGTGCGTGCGCCGTCATATCGACCTGGTCGAGCACGGTCGCGATGCGCACGTCGATCTCGCCGGGCGACGTGTCCGATGGCAGCCGTAGCCGCGCCGCGTGATGCAGCGCGCGCTCGACGGTGAGCGTCGCGTGCAGGATGTCATCCTGTGGCACGTAGCCGATCACCGAGCGATAGGCGTCGTAGCCCGCGTACAGATCGTCGCCGTTGATCGTGACGCGGCCCGCGGTCGCGCGCGCGAACCCACACAGCGCGGTCATCAGCGTCGACTTGCCCGCGCCGCTGCCGCCGACGATGGCGACGAACTCGCACGGCTCGATCGAGATCGTCGTCGGCGCGAGCAACACGCGATCGCCGACCCGGCGCTCGAGCTCCGTCGCGTCGATCCGGATCGCGCCGCGCTGGTCGAACGAGTCGAGGCTGTCGCCGTCGTAGGTCAGGCGATAGGTGCCGATCTGCACGACATCACCCGGCGCGAGCCGCCGCGCGCCGTGCACGCGCACGCCGTTGACCCACGTGCCGTTGGCGGAGCCCAGGTCGCGCAGCTCGTGATGATCGTCCTGCCACACGAGATCCGCGTGGTGGCGCGAGACCAACGGCTGATCGAGCAGGATGTCCGCGCCGACGCGGCCGATCGTGAGCAGCGCGGTGCCCGGCGGCGTGGCGAAGTGCTGGACCGCGGCGATCCGACGCGCGAGCGGGTTGACGTAGACCAGGCGCAGCGTCGCGCCGCTCGCGCCGTCGGCCAGGTGCAGCTCGTCGCCGTCGTGCAGCACCGCATCGCGGACCTCGGCGCCTGCGAGCAGCACGCGCGCGCCCTGCTCCGCGATCACGTGATGCGCACCCGCGATCACCTCGAAGCGAGCGTGGTGCGCGCCGACCCACGCGGCCGACACCACGACATCGCACTCGGCGGCGGCGCCGATCGACATCGGGCTCTCGCGGAGCGCGACGCGACGCGGTCGGTCGCCCTCGGTCAGCTCGAGGTACGCGCCTGTCCGGGACGCATCGACGGTCGCGTGTTCCGACACCGGGCCCGCATCATACGTCGTATCCTCGCCGGATGCGGTGGCTGCTCCTGTTCGGGCTCGTGTGTCTGCCCGCGCTCGCGACGGCGAAGCCCAAGGTCGCGGTCGCGCCGCTCGACGGTGACGACAGTGGCAAGGTCGCCGAGGTCGTCGCCGAGGCGGCCCGCGAGCGCGCGAAGGTCACCGGTCCCGAAGCGACGCAGAAGGCGATGACCAGGCTCGACCTCTCGGGTGACCTCGACGGCAAGGCGATCAAGAAGCTGCGCAAGCGCCTCGGCGTCGATGCCCTGATCCACGGCAAGGTCGAGAAGGACGGCGGCAAGAAGCGGCTCGAGCTGCAGGTGTCCGTGCGCGGCAAGAAGACCGAACGGTTCTCGGTGTCGTTCAAGAGCGCGACATCGAAGAAGCTCGAGGACGAGCTACGCGACGAGCTGGCGAAGCGTCTGTCGGAAGGCGAAGGCAGCGACGACGATGACGAAGACAAGCCGCGGCGACTGAGCGATGACGCCAAGGTCGACCGCGACGACGACGACGACCGCCGGTCGCGCAAGAAGAAGAGGAAGCGCCGGCGCGACGATGACGAACCGGCCGAACGCAACGCGATCACGCAGGCCGCGCTCCGCCTCGGCGGTGGCGGCTCGCTCACCCGCCGCACGCTCACGTACGACACCACGTCCCCGACGCCACCGCGGCGCGTGGGCACGCTGTCGGGCGCGGTGCGCCTCGAGGGCGAGCTGTATCCCGCCGCGTTCGACACGCTCGACGGCGTCGCGGCGAGCCTCGGCCTCGCGTTCGAGCTCGACAAGACGCTCGGCCTGGGCATCGAGGTGCCCGACGCGGGTGGTGCGGAGGCCGCGATCGACAAGCTGCACGTGCAGATCGGCGCGCGCTATCGCGTGGCGTTCGGCGCGAGCTCGATCGCCTTCGGTGCCAGCTACTACCGCCGTCGCTACATCGCCGATCGCGGTGGGCCCGGCCTCAACCTCGACATGCCCGACGTCGACTACACCGCGCTCGCACCGGGCGTCGTCGGCCGGTTCGCGCTCGGCCCCAAGACAGGGCTCGTGCTCGCGCTCGACGTTCCGCTCATGCTCGACGCCGGCCCGATCCAGTCGAGCCTCAGCTACGGCGCGGCGAACATCATCGCGGTCGACCTCGACGCGGGCATCGAGTACCGGCTCGGTCCGCACTACGCGCTCAAGGCCGCGCTCGAGCTGTCCAACATCAAGCTCTCGTTCGACGGCAAGCCGGGCACACAGGCCCAGATCCGCATGGTGCAAGGCGCGACCGATCGCAACCTCGGCGCGGCCGTGACGTTCGAAGTGCTCTACTGACCCGGGCAGACGGTCACTTCGAACGTGCCGTTCACCTCGTTGTCGCCATCGAACGACGCGACGAGCCCGCCGCTGACCGTGGTCGGCGTGGCGGTGTCGACGACGATGCGCCCGTCGAACGAGATCTTGTTGTCGTTGTCGCTGACGAACGTCATGTTGCGCATCGGCCCCATCTCGTAGTCGCCGGTCGCCTTGGGGATCGCGACGATGAGGTGCGGGCCCGTCGGCGCGAAGCCGCACGGCGTGAATTGCTCCGCATACAGGGTCGCGAAGTAGTCGGGCTTGCCGTCCGAGAGGAACGCGTCGGTGTGGCCGGCCTGGAACGTCCACGCCTGTCCGCCGACCATGCCCGCCAGCGGGGTCGTCGCGATGTCTGCGGAGTCCGTGCCGCACCCGAGGAGCGCCGCGAGCGCGAGCGAGAGGAACGAGAGCTTGGTCATGTGCGCAGAACGTACCGGAGCCGCGGAGTGGGAACCAAGCGGCTGTAAGGCGCGAGGGCCGCCGTCGTTGATCAAGGCATGCGGCGCATTGCTAGCTTCGTGTCGGTTGGATTCGTGCTCGGAGTCACCGGTTGCGGGATGGCAGGCGCGAAGAAGTTCGCCGCGAGCCCCGCGCCAGTCATGGTCGCCTCGGCCGGCGGGCAAGCCGCCCCTGCCCCCGGCGCCCCCGGCGCGGTGTCCGACTCGATGGCGATCCCCGAAGCGCTCGTCATCGAGGGCACGCTCGGCGTCGAGGTCGGCGAGATCAACGACATCGTCCCGTCGCTGCGCGCGACCGTCGAGTCGCTCGGCGGTCGCGTCGTCAGCGAAGAGGTGAGCGGTGCCGAGCAGTCGTGGAGCGCGCAGCTCAAGCTGCGGCTGCCGCCGGACAAGGTCGAGACCGTCGTCGGGTTCCTCGCCGGCCGCGGCGACATCACGACCAAGCGCATCAACGCGACCGACGTCTCGAAGCAGCTGTTCGATCAGGAGCTCGCGATCAAGAACCTCCGCACCACGCTCGATCGACTCACCGTGCTGATGGGCAGCCCCGGCCTCCAGGTGCAGCAGATCCTCGAGATCGAGAAGGAGATGACCCGCATCCGCGGACAGATCGATCAGCTCGAGGGCGACCAGCGGTTCCTCAAGGATCGCGTCGCGTACGCCACGCTCGACGTCTCGATCTCGCGGCGGGACGGCGCGCTCGTGTTCGACAAGCCGACCGCGAAGTTCTATCCCGGCGTGCGCGGGACCGCGCTGATCCTGTTCGATCCGGGCCAGCGCGATCGCGCGCGGTTCGGCGCCGGCATCGTGATGCACAGCTTGCTGCGCAACTTCTCGCTCGAGGTCGACGTGTTCCAGAAGAAGCACGACGAGGAGGGCATGAACACCGCCACGTCCGTGATCGCCACGCTCGGTGGCGCCACCTACTCCGACTTCCTCGGCGGCGGCAAGCGGCGCACGCTGAACCCGTTCCTCGGCCTGCGCACCGGCTACGCCTACCTCGACAGCCACCGGTTCACCGTGCAGGCGGAGGCCGGCGTCGAGCTGTTCAAGGCGAAGTACGTCGTGATCGACGCGAACGTCCGCGCGACGACGCTGTTCGGCAAGGACTTCGATCTCGGCCTCGTCGCGGGCGCGGGGGCGGTCGTCGCCTTCTAAGATGCGACGGTCGGCGGCGCGCTCCGTCCGATCAAGCGGAGCGCTCCGCTGAGAGCACGAGCTGCCGCGTGGATGCCGACTGCGATCCGGGCCAGAGCTGCGTCCAGTGGTCGGGGATGCACGGCGAGGTTGGCCACGAATGCATCATTCCGTGCCGCGCGCCTGATGCGAGCGGCGCGCAGTGTCCGCCCGGCATGATGTGCGACTTCATCCCCGACCACATCGGGCACTTCTGCGCGCCGATTCCTGAGTAGGTATACGCTGCACGGGTGATCGACGCCTACGCGAGCGGTGCGCTGCCTCCAACGCTCGCCGCGATCATGAGCGTGGTGCTCTCGGTCGCGCTCGCGACGGCCGCCTGCCTCGGCTTCGTGCGTGCGCGCCGGCGCCAGGCGCTCGCACGACGCGCCGAGATGGACCTCGCGGGAACGGCCCCGCTCGTCGACGGCGAGACCGTGTTGACCGGCATCGTCGAGCACGCCCCCGGGGCCGAGGTCGCGGTACGCGTCGAGGTGGTCCAGACCGGCTCCGAATCACAGGGCTCCGGTGGGTGGAGCCACAAGTGGATCGAGACCGATCGCCGGATCACCGTCCGGCCGTTCTATCTGCGCCTCGATGATGGCCAACGCGTGCGTGTGGAGCCACCGCGCGACGTCGATGTCGCCGATGCCCTCGATGGCAAGGTGCTGATCGACCGTCATCAGCGCGTGCTCGTCGCCGAGCTCGTCCCCGGCGAGCGGATCCACGCGCGCGGCTCGCTCGATCGCAGCGGAGATCCCATCCCGAGCGCCACCTCCTACCGCGAGCTCGACCGGGACTGGGCGCTCGGTCCCGCCCACGGCAGGATGCTGCTGTCGTCGGAGCCGCTCGGCGCGGGGATGCGGCAGCGGGCGGCGTTTCATCGACGCGCCGCATGGACCGCGAGCATCGCGTTCGCCGTGCTGCACCTGACGCTGGTGCCCTACTACACGCGGCTCGCAGGCGACGTGGTGCCGGCCAAGCTGCTCTCGGCCCACCACTACGTGACGAGCGACAGCGACGGCGATGACGAAGTCCACTACGTCTGGCAGCTCGACGTCGGAAAGGTCGAGGTCGGAGAGGGTGCGTATCACGCGGTCCCGACCGGCGCCCGCGTCGCCACGCGCCGCGGGAGCATCGGTGGGTGGCAGCTGGGAGCACGCCCTACGATCGGCCTCCTCCACGCGTCGCTCGCGACCGGGCTCGTGTTCCTGTTGCTGTTCCTCGAGTACAAGATGCGGCGCGCCACGCGGCCGTGGTTTCGACGCAAGGTCGAGGAGACCGGATCCGGCGAGCTGCCCGAGGTCCCGGGCCCCCGCAAACCGCGAGCGCGGTGAATTCGCGATCACAACCGCCCGGTGCCGTCTCTACCTCCCTGGAGCGGGGTCGTCCCGCCAGGAGTGTGTGCATGAAGACGCGATTCTCGGTGCTCTGTCTGCTGTTGGGGCTCCCTGCGTGCGGCGGCGATGATGGGAGCTCCCCCGCCCCGGATGCGGAGGTCGGCTCGGACGCCGGCACCGATGCGGACCCCGGCGACGCACGCGATCCCGGCGGACTGTGCGCCGTCGACTATCCGGTCGAGGGCGTGAAGGTGATCTTCCACGATGCAGCGGGCGCACCGCTCGGCGTGGATGAGACCGACGCCATGGGGCGCGCCTCCTTCGACGCGTGTGTCGACGGCGGCATGGTCACGCTGGTCCGCCCTGCATCGGAGGTGGATCCCACGCGGCGGCTGTTCACCGTGCAGGGCGTGGCCGTCGGTTCCCTCGTGCGCTTCACCCAAGGTCCCACCGAGCCCTCGGGCGGCGACGCGCTGTCCGTCACCATCCAGAACGGCACCGACGAGGTCACCCAGGGTGCGGTGGAGTACGTGGGCACCCTCGGGAACTGCACCTCTCCCGTGCAAGCGCTCGCGGGCGCGACCGGAGGCACCGTCCAGACCGCCGATGTCGCCTCGTGCCTCGGCGCCGATCCGACGACGCTCGTCGCGCTGACGATCGCACGCGACGCCAACGATCGGCCGGTCGGCTTCGCGCGTAGCAGCACCACCGATCTGACGACGCCCTCGGTCGCCACCGGCGGCACCTGGGTGGCGTGGTCCGGCGCCACGCAGGTCAACCTGAGCAACGTGCCCGCCGGCGCCACCGGGGGCTTCCGCACGTTGATCCCCAAGATCGACGGCGTGAACTACGGCCTGTCGTTCGGCTCGGCCCCGCTGGGCGCGGGCGCCCTCGCGCTCGACTACTGGCCGGCGCAGATCGTCGACGAGCACCGGATCTCCATCAGCTACGTGTTCGGCTCCGAGGAGACCGCGAGCGCAGCGTTCCTGCGCACCGCCACGCCGCCGAGCGCGATCGACCTCAGCCAGCTGCTGCTCGCGCGCCCCACGTCGATCATCACCGACGTCGTCACCCCGTCCCGTCCGCTCGTCACGTGGCAGGGCGGCGACGACCGCGCCGACTACACCCGGGCCGACCTGGCCTTCACCGACGATGCCGGCCCGGGCAGCTGGCTCGTCGTGGCGCCCGGCAACCCGCGCGAGCTGCGCGTCCCCGTGCTCGACGCCGCGCACACCGCCCTCGGGCCCAGCGCGAGCAGCCAGACCACCCTGCGCCAACTCCTGCTCATCGATCGCGAGACCACCTACGCCGCCCACCTCGACGAAGGTCTCTCGGTGCTCTCTTCCGACCAGAACTTCTTCGACGTGCGGGAGGCCGCGAACACGACGCTCCGGTACGCGGGATACACCGCGGACTGAGACCGCCCGCCCTCAGGCGCGCAGCAGGCCTTCGATGACCTGGCGCGCGATCGGGTGATAGCCGGCGCGATGACGCGCGAACGTCGCTTGCGCCGCGGCGTGGGTGCGTGCGTCCCGGGCGAGCGCGCCGTACAGCGGCTTCAGGTACTTCATGCGTCCCACGTCACCGAGCACCTGCTGCACGCGCGGCACCACGCGGTGATAGCCGGACTGCAGCGCGAGCGTGAGCCACGCGACGAGCACCTCGTAGTTCGTGCTCGCGGTGAGGCGGAACCGCTCGTCCAGCGCGGCGCACGCCTCCTCGGACGTGGGGCGCGGCATCGCGTCGAGGTAGAGCTGCCACTCCGTCGGGGTCCATGCCGCGGCGACCTCGTCGCTCGGCAGCTCGCCAGCGAGGCGCTCGACGATCTCGAGCCGCGCGGACGTCGGTCGCGGCGCGTTGTCGGGCACGCCTTCGCCGTCGATCCATCGCATGCCGTCGACCGCGGCGAGCGTGCCGGGCAGCGCGCGCTCGAGGTGAGCGATGAAGTCGTCGGTGGTGATCGCCTGGAAGCGGAACGTCGACAGGTAGCTCTGCAGCCAGCGCGTGAACGCCTCGCGTCCGACCGCCTGCTCGATCGTACACAGGAACAAGCAACCCTTCTGATACGGCACCTGCGAGTAGGTGTCGTCCGGATCGATCCCGAGCAGGTGCGTGCGCAGGCGCGTGAGGTGCGGGCGCGTCGCGAACGCGGTGATCGCCTCGTCGAGCTCGCGGCGGCCGATCGCGGCGTGCAGGGACGCCATCTCGCGCCCCTCGATCGCCTCGATGATCCGGTTCTCCGCGTAGACGGTGAAGCCCTCGTTGAGCCAGAAGTGCTCCGCGTTCGCGTTGGTGACGAGGTTGCCCGTCCACGAGTGCGCGAGCTCGTGCGCGAGGACGTTGACCAGCGAGCGATCGCCCGCGATCAGCGTCGGCGTGAGGAAGGTGAGCCGCGGGTTCTCCATGCCGCCGTACGGGAACGACGGCGGCATCGTGAGGATGTCGAAGCGCTCCCAGTCGTACGGGCCGAACATCGCCTCGGCGGCGGTGATCATCGCCTCGACCCCCGCGAACTCGTACGCGGCGCGCTCGAGGATCGCGGGCTCGGCCCACACGCGCGAGCGCGGTGACAGGTCGCGCGAGGCGAGGTCACCGACGGCGAACGCGATCAGGTACGGCGGGATCGGCTGCGGCATCTCGAACCGCTCGATCGCCTGCGCACCCTCCTCGCTGCGCCCGCGATGCGCCGCGGCCATCACGGCGGTCAGCGCGCGCGGCACCGTCAGCTCCGCGGTGTAGCGGATGCGCAGGCGCGGCGTGTCCTGCAGCGGCAGCACCGAGCGCGCGTGGATCGCCTGGCACTGCGAGAACAGGTACGGATGCACACCGCCCGCCGTCTGCGCCGGTGCGAGCCACTGCAGCGCGGACGCTTCCGGCGACGTCCGATAGCGAATGCGGATCGCGCGCGTGCCCGCGGGCAGCGTGACCGTCAGTCGTGCGCCGAGCACGGGGTCGGCGGGATGCAGCTTGAACGCGAGCGCGCGGCCGTCGCCGTCGGTGATCGCGTCGATCGCGAGGTCGCGCGTGTCGAGATCGAGCGGACCCTCACTCGCCGCGCGGAACGCCAGCGTCGCCTCCGCCTCGAGCGTACGCGTGGTGAAGTCGATGCGCGCCGTCCACGCGAGGGACTCGGTCTCGGCCTGGGTGTCGTCGTTGTACGAGTGCGGATCGAGGCGAGCCATACTGCTTCATACCGCGATCAGGGCGGTTGCTTGTGCAGCGTGACCTCGGCGCTCGTCAATCCCGGCGGCAGCGGCTTGCCCCCGCGCAGCGCGCTCACCACGGCGTCGAGCGTGAACGGGTGCTCGCCATAGACCGCGAAGAACCGCTCGGTGCCCGGCGTCGCGTCGAGCGCGATCGCCCCGGGCAATAGCCCGCCCCCAGATGAGGCCGCCTGCGCGCCGCCATACGGGAAGTACACCGTCGTCGCACCCGCACCGTCGACGCCGACCACCGCGACGTAGCCCTGCCTGGGCGTCGCGACCTCGAAGCGAATGCGCGCGCCCGGCACGACCGCATCACCGGACGCGAACCGCTTGCTCTCGCCGTGGATCACGAGCGTGATCTCGCCGCCCTTGATCCCGAGATCGTCGTCGGCAGGCGCACCGCCCTTGCGGAACATCACCACGAGCAGCACCGCGGCGGCGGCCGCGAGCGCGCCACCCGCCCAGATCCACCGCCACCACGTCGCGCGCCCCTTGCGCTCGGGCTCGAGCGCGCCGAGCTTCTTGCCGATCGCGCGCACCTCCGCGGCGACGTCGACGTCGGCGAGGAACGCCTGGTGCTCGGCGCGCAGCTCGTCGAGGCGCGTCCGATCCGCGATCGTCGCCTTGGCCTCGAGCTCGGCCGCGCGCGCCGCGGGCAGGTCCCCCGCGAGGAACCGCTCGAGCTCGAGATCGGTGTATCCGCGCTCAGCCATCACTGGCCCTCGCGGCGGGGGCGAACCCCGAACGTGCAGCGCGCTTCTTCACGTGCTCCTCGAACTTGCCGAGGATCTTACCCACGGTGCGCCGCGACAGGTCGAGCGACGCCGCGATGTTCTCCTGCGTGTAGCCGTCGAGGTGGTGCAGCACCGCGACGGTGAGCTCCTCCTCGGACAGCCCCTTGGTGAGGAACGCGAGGTCGCGCATGTTATCGATCCGGCGCGGCTCGCTACCGAGGTCGCGGGCGTGGGCCTCGGCGTGCAGCTCGTCCTCGCTCGCGGTCTTCCGGCGGCGCACTCGATCGATCGAGGCGTTGGTCGCGATCCGGTACAGCACGGCGAACGCGGAGCCGTGGTCGCGCCAGTTGTCCTTGGTGGCGAGGTAGCGCGCGAACGTCTCCTGCACGAGGTCGCGCGCCTCCTCGCGATTGCCGACGATGGCGAGGCACCGCCGGTGCAAGGCGGGGGCGTGTCGCTTGTATAGCTCGGCGACCTCGTCGCCTTCCCTGGCCGACACGAGTTCATGCCTCCTAGACGTGCCTGCCCCGCGACATGCGCAGAATTTCCATCACCACAGCCATCCGAGGTGGATCACCGGCCACAGCTGCTGGGTGATCTTACCCTCGTCCGACTCGAACATGATCAGGGTGAGCCCGAGCTCGGTCGTGAACCCGGCCTCGCTCGCGAACTGCATCCC
>DATLHR010000021.1:0-14533 GCA_035539815.1 Kofleriaceae bacterium | reverse complement strand
GTCCGCGTCGTAGCGCTCGAGAACAGGGAGATGCGCGCGGGCCGCGTTCAGCACCTGCTCGGAGGTCTTGAACTCGCCGACCTTCGTGCAGAGGTACGTGCGAATGGCGGCGATGCCCTTCACCTCGCCGCGGAAGCTCTCACCGTGGATGCGGCCCCACTCGCGCGGGGACTTGCCTGCGGGCAGCTCGAGCGTCCTCATGGGTGCGCTCCCGGGGCGAAGTTGAAACCGTCCCCGCGTCCCCCAGCGATAACAACTGGTTCGCGATCGTAACTTGCGTACGTTGAAACCGTCCCCGTCATCGGAGCACGTCCAGGATCGGGCAGTTGCCCTTGCCCGCACCCTCGTCGGCCGCGGCGAGCACGAGCGCGATCGCCGCTTTGTCCTTCTTCGCGACGCGCGCCCACACCGGGCCCACTTCCTTGTCGGCGCTCCAATGCCAGCCCCACGTCTTCTGCGCGTCCCGCCACTCCTCCTTGGGGATGGTCCCGATGCGGCAGTACTCGGCCATCGCGTCGACGAGGACCTTCGAGGGCTTCTGGGCCGCGGCGGGCTCCTGCTTCTTCTGGCAGGCGCCGAGGGCGAGGACGAGCACGAGCACGAGCGCGAGAGCGAGCGCGAACTTCATCGGAGCTCCTGGAGAGCGGCGCCGAGCGCGGCGGCCGCGGGTTCGATCTGATCGAGGGCGGGGATGATGCCGAGCTTGCCGTTGGGGAACCGGCGGACGCGCAGGCCGCGTTCGTCGAGCGCGTCGGCGATGGAGGCGGCGCGGTCGCCCGCATCGATCACGCGGTAGGCGCCGAGGCCGCGCGCGGTGACGCCGGCGAGTGCGCGATCGAGGGCGGCCGAGGCCGCGGCGAGATCGAGCGCGCGCGCGGCGCGCAGCTGGTGGTGCTGACGCACGAGCGAGAGCTCGTCGCCGTCCCAGGTGGAGACCAGCGTCAGCGGCGAGCCGATGAACCACTTCGCTCTCGTGTGGAGATAGCCGGTCTGCCCGCCGCCCCACCAGGTGAGGACATCGGGCGTGAGGCCGGCGGCCGTCGAGAGGAACGCGCCCTTGCCGCTGCGGTAGGTGTGCGTCGTGGTCTCGACCGCGATCAGCGGCAGCTCGAGCTGCGCGCGCAGCGTGCCGAGCGCCTCGAGGAAGTCGGGCGGCAGCACGAGCCCGGTGCGCTCCTGGACGAGCTCGTAGACGAAGCCGAGCACGTTCGCCTTGCCGCCGGCGGCGTCGACGGCGGCGCGCAGCGCGGTGATCGTCGCGGCGGTGCCCGCGATCGCGGGGTGCGGCACGCGCGGCCACGCGAAGTGGCCGGGGCCGCCGAGGTGCGTCGACGGATCCGAGAGCGAGCGGCACGACGCCGCCGTGTGGCCGTAGTAGCCGCCGTCGAGACCGATCGCGACCTGGCCGGTCTTGCGCGTGCACCGGATGAGGCGGAGCGCCTTGTCGATCGCCTCGTCACGCGAGGAGGTCAGGTAGATGTGCGGCAGCTCGGGCACCAGCGCGCCGAGCCACTCGAGCGCGCGCACGGTCGCCGCCGTGACGTAGTTCATCAGCGTGAGCTTGTTGACCGCGGGACCGTACAGCAGCCCGCGCTCCTCGAGGGCGCGCAGCGACGGCGGCCCGCTCGCGAACGGCTGCGTGAGGCCCGACGCGAGATCGAACGCGGGCGCTTCCTCGTCGGTGGACGCGGCGCGGCGGCGCACCACCTCCTCCTTCACGATCGGATCCGGGCGCAGCGGGCCGAGCGGGATCCGGTAGTAGATCGCCTGCCCCTCCGGGTCCTCGTATTGCCCCGTGAGGATCGACACGACGTGCGCGCCGAACACGCGGTTGAGGTGCGTCATCTGCGCGGTGCGGCCGACACGGTTACGCCCGGTGACGTAGCGGTAGCGCGGCGAGCCGTCAGCGGTCGTTCGCGCCGCGGCGTCGCGGAGCTGCAGCTCCTTGAGCTTGCGCCCGATGCCGGCCGACTGATAGCCGGGCGCGACGGTGATCGACACCGAGTACATCGTGTTGCGCTTGCCGAGCATCGGATCGTCGTCGGGCCCTTCGACGTCGTGGCTTTGCTCGAGCGGTGCGCCGATCGCGAACGCAACGAGCTGCTTCGCGCCGCCGGCGGGACCGGGCGCCTCGCACACCATCAGCGAGCCCTCGGGATCCTCGATCGCAGCGCGGATCTCGGCGGGCGGCGTGCGGCGCGCCGGCTCGTACACCTGATATTCGATGTCGAGGATCGCCGGTAGGTGCGTCATCGCCTCGAGGTGCGGAACGAGCCGGTACGTCAGCTCACCCGGAGGCGCGGTCGACGTGGCGGCCGGCGCCACCTGGTCTTCCCACGCCGGCGGCTTCTGCCCCTCATGCGCGTCGAGCCACGACAACGAGCGGCGGATCGTCTCGAACAGCAGATCGATCTCGCGCGCCAGGAAGCTGTCGGACAGCCGGTAGCGCGCGGTGCGCGTGCCGGCGGCGAACACGATCGCGCCGCGCCAGAACCGCTGGTTGATGAACGCCTCGAGGTGGGCCGCCGTCGGCAGGTCGAACGCGAACGCGTAGCCGGTGCCGCGGGGGTTGCCGACGAAGTGCGGGTACGCGCGCGCGAGCTGCGCGAGCCGTGGCTGCACGAGCTTCTCCAGGCGCTCGGCGTTGTGGCTCGTCGACACCATGTCCGCGTGGATCCGGCCGCGCACCAGCGAGGCAGCGTGCGCGCTCGCGGGCTCGGGGTCCGCGAACCTCGACATCACCACGCCGACCTGCGCGCGCTTCGCGAACGTCACGGCGTCGGGGTAGTCGGGCTGGCCGCGCCTGTCGAGCAGGCGGAACTTCGAGTGCCACGCGAACGGCCCGCCGAGGCCGAAGCCGACCTGGACCTCGTCGAACACGAGGAACGTCTGGTGGTGGCGCGTGAGCAAGCGCAGCGCGCGGAAGAACCGCTCGGTCGCGTAGCGATCGCCGCCCTCGGACTGCATCGGCTCGATCATCACGCACGTGTACTCGCCGGTCGCGAGCTGCGCGTGCACCGCGGCGAGCGAGGCGACCTCGGCGGCGAGCAGTGGATCATCCTTGGCGTCGCCGAACCGCTCGACGAGCTCCTCGATGCCGCCGGTCGCAGCCGCCGCGTAGAACCCGCTCGGCGCCGCGGGCTCCTCGCCCGGCGTCGACCACACGGGGAACGGCGCGAACTGGGTCTCGTAGCCCTTGATCTCGAACGGCGTGCGCTTGCTCGGCGAGTGCGTCGCGTGCAGCGCGAGCAGCAGGCGACCGTGGAAGCTGCCCTCGAACGCGAGCACCTTGGTCGCGTCTTTGCGCGGACAGTTGATGCGGCACAGGGCCATCGCCTTCTCGTTGGCCTCGGCGCCGGACGCGATGAACGTGACGTGGGGCAAGCCGGGCACGAGCTGCCGCAGCGTCGACGCGTACTCCGCGGCGGCCCACGTCTCGCCGAGCGCGGTGTCGGGGTTGGAGACGAGCGTGTCCGCGAACTCGCCCTCGGTGTACGCGCGCACGACCGGATCCTCGGCGAAGCCACCGACGACGGTCGCGGTCTGGCTCATGCCGTCGATGACCGACATCGGCTGCTCGTCGACGGAGACCATCCACGGCCCCGCCGAGCGCAGGTGATCGATGATCGGCGGCTTCTTCTCGCGCGGCACACGGTCGCCCGCGTACAGGCGCGCGAGCAGTGCTTCGCTCGCCGGCAAGCGTCCGCCCGCCGGACGATTGATCTGCATCGGGCGCGGAAGATCGACGAGCGTGCGCGCGGCGTCCTCAGCTTCCTCGGCGGCGTGCTGCTCTTCGAGGCGATCGAGGTCGAACGCCGGGATGAGCGCGGCGAGGTGCGGGTGCGGTGTCACCGTGCCCAGCGGGTTCTCGAGGATCGCGACCGGGACGGTGACGTTGCGATGCGCCCACGCGCCGGCGGGGCGGTAGTTGCCGCTCTTGCCGACGCCGCCGAACGGCAGCTTGCTGCTGGCGAGGTTCGTCGAGCGGTTGCGGTTGAGGATGCCGGAGCGCGTGCGCGCGTAGAACTGCTCGAACCGCGCGCGCGAGCCCGTGAACACCGCGTTCGCGAAGCCGTACCGGCTCGCGTCGATCACCGCGATCGCTTCCTCGTCGGAGTCGATGACCTCGACACACAGATCGGGCCCGAACACCTCGAGGTCGGTGTAGCCCGGAAGGTCATGCACCCCGTCGGGCAGGCGGTGCAGCGAGGCCGTCCGGTAGAAGCCGCCGGGCAGCTTCTCGCCGGGGACGATCGGCTCGGCGCCCGCCTTGCGTGCGGTCTCGATCGCGGCCTCGAGCTTGGTCACCGCCCCGTGCGTGACGAGCGGGCCCGCGAACACGCTCGCGTCCTCGGGGTTGCCGAACCGCAGGCCGCGGGCGACCGTCGCGAGCGCATCGATGAAGCGATCGGCGACCTTGCGGTGGACGAGCACGCGCTCGGTGCCGGTGCAGCGCTGGCCCGCCGACAGGTACGCGCCGATCGCGACCTCGTGGACCGCCTGCCGCAGCGCCGCGTCGTCGAGCACGACGCACGTGTTCTTGCCGCCCATCTCGAGCGCGACGAGCAGCTCGGGGCGATCGAGCGAGGCTTCGAGGATGCGGCGGCCGACGGCCCAGCTGCCGGTGAAGCACAGGCCGTGGAGCTCGCGCGCCTGTGCCATCGCCGCGCCGACGTCTCCGCCACCGACGACGACGTTGAGCACGCCCGCCGGCAGGTTCGCGGCCTGCGCGGCCTCGGCGTAGCGCTGACCGCACAGCGGCGTCACGTCGCTCGGCTTGATCACGACCGTGTTGCCGGCGAGCAGCGCGGGGACCACGTGCGCGTGACACAGGTGGAGCGGGAAGTTGAACGGCCCGATCACGCCGACCACGCCCAGCGCCTGATAGCGGAGGTGCTCGCCCGGGGCCACCTGCCCTGGCTTGAGGTCCGTGGCGATCGCGGCCTTCACGAGGTCGAAGCGGCCGAGCAGCGTCTGGATCTCGGCCTTCGCTTCGCTCCGGATCTTGCCGGTCTCGAGCACGATGGCGTCGGCGAGCTGATCGGCGCGCGCGGCGATCTGCTGCTTGAAGCGCTCGAGGTGGGCGGCGCGCTCGACCTGCGTCAGCGTCGCCCACGCGGGCTGCGCGGTGTGCGCGGCCGCCGCAGCGTCGGCGACGGCGCCGACCGTGTAGCCGGTCTCGAACACGACCGCGCCGTCGGCGGCGGGGTTACGCGACACGAGCGCGTTGCCCGCAGGCGGGACAAACGCACCACCAATAAAGTTACCGAGCGGCTGCACCGGCGAAGTACACCCCCCCGGGATCCTTCGGTCAAGTCAGCCGGGTGCCCGGCCGATCAGGCGGGCAAGACACCTCACGCTGGTCTCTCAAAAACATCAGGAATCCCGATGCTATATCCCTGCATGGCGTCGCTGGTCTTCATCACCGGACCGATCGCGGGACGGCGCTATCGACTGACCGACGGTGACCATCTGATCGGCCGCCGCGCGGACTGCCAGATCTTCGTGCCCGACATGCGGGTGTCGCGGCAGCACGCGCGGCTCACCAAGCGTGGCGAGGGCTGGACGCTCGAGGACCTCGGTTCGAACAACGGAACGTTCGTCAACGGCGTGCGGGTCGAGCACGCCGCGGTGGTCGATCTCGAGGACGAGATCACGATCGCGAACAGCCGGATCCGCGTCGAAGCGAGCGAGCCGGCGGCGCCGTCCGCGGGCGAGGCGGTCACGCTCGTCGAGGTCGGGACCGCGTCGCTGATCAAGAGCCGGATCGACGCCGACGAGACGCGCCCGTTCGCCGCGGCCCACGACGACGCGATCGATCCCCGGGAGGTCGTGCTGCTCGAGCGCAAGCTCGATGCGCTGTCGCAGGTGCTGCACGCGACCGCGTCGTCGGACACCGTCGAGGCGCTGCTCCACAAGATCGCCGAGGCGCTGCTCGAGCTGTTCCCCCAGGCCGACGACGTCGGCGTGCTCGTGGACGACGAGCGCACCGGAGATTTGCGCGTGCGCTGCCAGCGCCATCGCGCGACCGCGGCGGCCGTGACCGGAGAGCTGCGGGTGCCCAGCACGATCATCCAGCACGTGATCAGCGACGGTCGCGGCGTGTTGCTCGGCGACCGCCGGCATGGCGACGAGAGCGCGGGCCTCCGCATGGGCGCGCCGCTCACCTATCATGGCGCGCACTACGGCGTGGTCTACGTCGAGAGCCACGCGGTCGGGTTCCGCCAGGACGACGTCGACCTCCTGCAGGCGATCGCGACGCAAGCCGGGCTCGCGCTGCACGCCGCGAAGATCGCGACCGAGCTCGCGCCGCGCGAGCTCGGTCGCGATCTTCGCGGCGCGAGCAGCTCGAGCGCGACCTCCGCGTCGCACGGCAGATCCAGCGCAGCCTCCTCCCCGCGCGCGCGCCGGCGATCCTCGGCCTCGACTTCGCGGTCCACTACGAGCCCGCGTACGAGATCGGCGGCGACTTCTACGACTTCATCTGGCACGACCCGACGCACCTCGGGATCGCGATCGGTGACGTCGCGGGCAAGGCGATCAGCGCGGCGCTCTACATGGCGCGCGTGACCTCGGAGCTGCGCTCGCGCGCGGCCATCGCGCGCACGCCCGCCCGCCTGCTCCGGCGCGTCAATCGCGCGATCGCCGAGCTGGGTGACGACGGCATGTTCGCCACCCTCGCGTACTGCATCTACGACCTCGAGCACCGCTCGCTGGTGTTCACCAACGCGGGCCACTGCACGCCGCTGCTTCGGCGGCGCGGCCAGGTGTTCCCGCTCCACGCGGACCGCGCGCACGCGCCGCCACTCGGCGTCACCCCCGAGCTCGACGCCGACGAGGCCAGCATCCAGCTGCTGCCGGGCGACGTGCTCGTGCTCGTCTCCGACGGCATCCTCGAGGCCCGCAACGCGCGCGGCGAGGAGTACGGCATCGCCCGCCTCGCGGAGCGCATCCGCACGACGCCCGGCCCGGCACGCGCCATCGTCGACGCGATCCTGAGCGATGTCGATCATCACGCGCAGGCCCAGCGCGATGACATGACCATCGTCGCGATGGCGATCGAGGAGCGCCGCGCCCGGCGGGAATCCGAGGCGGCCCTGTCGTAGGCCTGTCGCCCGGTGCCCTGCGACGGCGAGCCGCGGAGCTCCGTCCGGATATCGAGATGAAGCTCGCGTTTCCGAACTTCACCCTCGAGGTCGGCCCGATCCGGCAGCGCAAGAGCGCGGTCGTCCACCCCGGACTCACCGAGTACTGCGTCCACACGAACCGCGCACCCGATCCCGAGGACATCCGGGCCCAGATCGAGACACAAGGCTTCCAGCTCATCAGCGCGCAGATCGCGCGTAGCTCCGGGATGGCCGGGCTGGTCGCCGCGCGTGGTGAGGAGGTGCTGTGCGTGAACCTGAGCGGTGCCCCCTGGAACGTGGTGTTCGCACAGCTCTCGGTGCCATCCGCCACAGCTCGCGTCGAGATCACCGACGGCGCCTTCGCGTGGGACGGGGTCTCGTGGCCCGCGCCGTTTCGCGAGGCGGCGATCGCGAGCCTGCGCGATGACAGCGTATGCCTCGACGTCATCGACGACGAACCGGAGCGCGTGCTCGACGCGATCCGAGCGTGGGCGATCGCGGCCGGCTGCACGATCGAAGACCCATGCAACGCCTGGGAGCCGGAGCCCGACCTTCACATCGAGCGCGGGATGCGGTTCCTCCGTCGCTCCGACGGCATCACCCATCGCGGCCGCCTCGCCATCGAAGGCGAGAATCTGCTGTCCTGGTTCCTCGAACGGATCGCAGGTTGAGCCCCGCGAGGGTGACCCACGGGATTTCGCTGGGTTGAGCGCACATCCTCGCGCGCTTCCCTCTTGCCAAGTCCGCGCGGGGCATGCCATAAGTCCCGTCCCCGAGGTTTAGCCATGGCCAAGAAGAGCAAATCGGGACGCGAGCTCATCCGCCTCGTGTCCACCGCGGATACCGGCTTCTTCTACACGACGTCGAAGAACCGTAAGCGCACGCCGGACAAGCTCGTGCTCAAGAAGTACGACCCTGTCGTTCGCAAGCACGTCGAATTCAAAGAGTCGAAGATCTAAGGAGACGTGCCATGTCGCGCGTTTGTCAGGTCACCGGGAAGAAGCCGCTCGTCGGCTCGAACGTCAGCCACTCCAACCGTCACACCAAGCGCCGCTTCGAGGTCAACCTCATGAACAAGCGGTTCTGGCTCGAGGACGAGAAGCGCTGGATCACGCTGCGCGTGTCCGCGCGCGGCATGCGCCGCATCGACAAGCTCGGCCTGCCGGCGGTGCTCACGGAGCTCCGCACCCGCGGCGAGAAGTTCTGATCCGTTCGCCCCTGCGAGGCGCTGCGCTCATCGCGGCCCTCGCCGCTACGACGGCCTGCCCCGGCCCCTCGAGTCCGCGGCAACCTCAGGTCCAGCCGCTCACGCTCGCCATCGGGCGAGATGGCGCGTCGCTGCGCGCGATCGCCGCCAGCCCCGACGGGGCGCGCGCCTTCGCCGCCCTCGGATCGTCCGACAACCGGACGGTCGTCGAGGCCTATGCGGGCGACAAGCGCGCCTGGTCGACGACACTGATCGGCGGCGCCGGCCCGATGGCCGCGAGCCAAGCCGGCGGCGCGCTCATCGCCATCGCACTGTCGGGAAGCGGCGCGCTCGGGGATCGCCCCGAGTCCGACGTCAGCGTGCGCGGCGAGCCTGGCGCGCTGCTCGTCGCGCTCGACGCGGGGTCGGGTAAGCCGCGCTGGAGGCTACCGTTCGACTCGAACGAATGGGTGCTCGTCGCCTCGATCGCGACCACGAACGATGGCTTCGTGGTCGGTGGATCGTTCAGCGGATCGCTCAGGGTGAAGAACACGGTCGTCACGAGCGGCGCGAAGTCCGATGGGTTCGTCGCCAAGGTGACCGCGACGGGCGAGCTCGCGTGGCTCATCCGCATCGGCGGCCCCGGGGCGGACGCCGTGCAAGGCGTGGCCGCGCGCGGTGAGCGGATCGCGGTCGCCGGCACGTTCGCCGCGGGCGCGGACGTGCTCGGCGCTCCCCTGCCCGCGTTCGACGAGAAGTCGCCGTTCGCGGACGGGTTCGTCGCCGAGCTCGATGCGAAGGGCGCGCGGACGTGGAGCGCGTCCTTCGGCGGCAAGGAGGCCGAGACCATCGCCGGGGTGACGATCGACGAGCGCGGCAGCGTCGTGGTCGCGGGCAGCGCGCGCGGCGTGGTGCACGTGGGCGGCCTCGATCTCGAGGCGCGCGGCGGCGCCGACGGGATGCTCGCGTGGTGGAACCCGGACGGCAGCGCGGCGCACGCGGTGCTCGTCGGTGGCACCGACTTCGACGGCGTGCGCGCGATCGCCGCGGTCGGCGAGCGGATCGTCGTCGGCGGTTTCTACTCGGGCACGATCGATCTGGGCGCGGAGCAGCTCGTCGCCGGCGGTGGTGACGGCGCGTTCGTCGCGGCGTTCGACCGGCGAGGCGCCGTGGTGCACGCGTTCGACGTCGCGGGCGCAGGACGCGAGGAGATCGTGGGGCTCGCGGCGGTGCCCGGCGGCATCCTCGCCGGCGTCGCGCACACGGCCTCCGCGTCGGTCACCGGCGCGGAGCTCGCGGCCCCAAAGGATCCGATGGCGGGCGCGGCCCTCGTGATCCGCGGCGTCCGCTGAGCACCATCAGACCTGCCGCGTAGGCAGGCGCTCGCCGCGCGCCGCATCGATCAAGGTGCGGTCCGCACACCAGAACGTCAGCCGAGCCCTGTCGCGCGTCCTCGCGGATTCAGTTCGCGCCGCGCACGGTGACGTTGATCGAGCGTTGCTCGCCCGCGCGCAGGATGCTCAACGCGGCCGTGGTGCCCGCCGGCCGCTGTGTGACGAGCCGCATCGTCGCGCCCGAATCGAGCTCGGCGACCGAGCGGCCGTCGACGGCGATGATCTCGTCGCCGGCGGCGAGGCCCGCGGAGTCAGCGGCTCCGCCTTTGACCAGCATGGCGAGGCGCGGTCTCGCCCACTCGATCTCGGCGTCGATCGTGCCGGGGTTCGGCGCGATCGCGACCGTGAAGAGGTCGACCGTCGTCGCGGCGTCGCGCTTCGCCGTGATGTTGCGGGATCCCGCCGTGCCCGCGCCCATGCACAGCACGTTGATCTCACCGGCCGACGAGAGGAGACGGAAGGCGCCCTGCGCGTCGGCCGGCACGGCCTCGTCGGGACCGGTGAAGACCGCGCCCATCGTGTCGCCCTGCCGCGCGAACGACGCGCAGCGCAGACCGGCGACGGGTCCGCGGGTCAGGAAGTCGCGCGCGGTGCCAAGGATCGTGGCGGTGCCGCGGCTGGTCATCGTGACGGACGTACTGGCGCCCGAGCGAACGACGATCTTCTGCGTGTCGCCCTCGCGCGCGTCGGTGACCGCCATCAGCACGTAGGTCCCGGGCGACAGCCCGCTCGCGCGGAAGTGGTTCTCATCGACGATCGCCTCGACGATCGACTGCGCGTCGGAGGTGAGCATGACGGTGATGCGTGGCGGGCTCGTGAAGCCGGCGAGCGTGCCGTCGATCCGGCCCGCCGCCGCGAGCGTGATGGCGAGGTCGCGCGTCCCGGCCGCGACCGGAGAGCGGGTGACCGCGCTGCCATCTCGCGCGGTGGCGTTGACCAGATAGTCACCCGCGGGAAGCCCGGTGAACGTGAACCGGCCGTCCTCGTCGGTGAGCACGAGCGACGCGGCGCCGAGCGTGAGGTACTCGGGTGTGCCGACCACGTCCGCCGCGGCCAGGCGCACGATCGCGTCGACGACGGGGGCGCCCTCAGGATCGCGGACGGTCCCGGCGATCGTGAGGTGCGGCGCGTCCACGGCGATCGTGACGTTCGCGGTCTCCGACGGGCCGAGCGTGATCGGCGCGAGCGGTAGGTGCGGCGTGACCAGACGACCGGCCGCCCGGATCGTGAGGTCGTAGCTCCCGCCGGTGAGCTTGCGCGCGCAGAACGAGCCATCGGTCGCCGACGTATCCCGCCCGTAGTCTCCGGTCGTGCGCTCGGCGACCTGGACGACCAGGTCAGGGACCGGCGCGCCGCGCTCATCGACGAGCCGGCCGCAGATCGCGCCGTCGAACGTGATCGGGATGTCGAGCTGCGCGGGCGCTCCCTGGGTGACCGTGACGACGCCTCGGCCCCATTCGCCCGACGGGAGATCGGCGAATAGCTCCTTCGGGCCATCATCGACACCGGTGCAGGTGTATGCGCCCGCAGCGTCGGTGAACACGTACGCGTGGGGACAGCTGACCTGCGCGGCGGCGACCGGCGAACCGTTGCGCAGCACCCGGCCGTGGATCGTCGCCATCGGGCGGACGTCGATCGTGACCGGCGTCGGCGCATCCCCGACGCGCACGCTGCGCGGGGTGAGCACCACGTGGTTCTCGACGTAGACACCGACGTCACCGCGTGGCGCGCGATCGATGAGGAAGGACCCATCTGCCTGCGTGATCGCCAGGACGCCGAGCTCGTCGCGATTGCCTTTGCGAATTCCAACCCGCGCGCCGGCGACCGGGGCGCCGCCCGATACGACCATGCCGCGAAGCGCCGCGGTCGCCTCGAGCCGCAGCATGACTCCGGCGGTCGTCTGTCCGGCGCCGACGACGAGCTCCTGCGGATGACGCGTGCGGCGCGCGGGTGCGTAGGCGGCGATCAGGTTGCGGCCCGGCGACACCCCCGTGAGGCGAAAGCTGCCGTCGGCGGCGGTGAATGCGTTGACGGGTGCATTGCGGTCCGGGCGCACGTCGCTCGGCCCGATCACGACCCACGCGCCTTCGACCGGGCTGTCGTCCGCGTCGAGCACCTTCCCCTCGACGGTCGCCTCGGGAATCAGGGTGACGTCGCGGCGGATGCTCGCGGCGGCGTCGACGGCGACGAGGTACTGCTGATACCCGAACGCCGCGTAGCGCAGCGTCGTCGCGCCGAAGTGGGTGCACAGATCGTAGTGGCCGTTCGCGTCGGACTCGGCGAACGGGATCGGCGCGTTGTCACGTGCGATGCGGGCGTGCGCGATCGGCGCGCCCGAGCCGTCGACGACGGTGCCGCGCACGTGGCTGCACCCGGCGAGCTGGAGCTCGAGCGCGACGAGCGCTGGTGCGCGCAGGTCGACCGTCACCGGTGGCGCGACGCGATCCGGTGTGCTCGCGACGACGAGGTAGACGTCCGGGCCGCGTTCGCCGAGCTCGAACACACCGTCGCTTGCGCTGGTCACCTCGGCGAGCACGACCGAGGTCTGCGCGTGCACGAGCTGGACGGTCGCGCCGCGAACCGGGACGCCATCGGCGGTCACGCGTCCACGCAGGCTGCGACTCGCGACGCCAGGCTGGGCGAACATCGCGGCGCGCTCGTCCACGCTCGCGGTCGTGGCCAGCGACGCTGGACGCACCGGCGGCGAAGTCGGCGCGCGGCCGGCGCGCTCGCGGTGTGCGAACAGGAGCACACCACCGACCAGCAGCGCGAGCAGCGCCAGCGCGGCGAGCACTAGCTTCGAGATTCCCTTGGCCATCATCAATCTCCCCACTCCGGGTGCGATCGGCGGGAACAGCGCGCGCATGCGCCGGTGCTCGCCGTCGTCGAGATCGCGGCGGAGCCGGTCGAGCGCGGTCTTGAGCCGGCTACGAATTGTGCCCGCAGGAATGTCGAGCCGACGTGCGATCTGCTCGGCGCTGAGACCTTCGCGATACCGCAGCAGCACGGTGGTGCGAAACGGCTCGTCGAGCGCGATCACGAGCTCGACGAGCCGTCGCTCGAGCTGCGCGCGCTCGAGCAAGTGCTCGGGCGTACGTGCCGGATCGACCTGGACCTCGACGACCGCCTCGTTCGCGTCGCGCCGCGCGCGCCCGCGGTGCCGCATGCGTGCGAGGTTGACCGCGACCGTGCGCAGCCACGGACGTAGCGGCCGGTTCGCGTCCGGGGGCGAGCGCAGGGCCGCCGCGTAGGTGTCCTGGACGATGTCGTCGGCCTCGGCCGCGTTGCCGGTCAGGCTGCGCGCGAGCCGCGCGAGCCAGGGCGCCTCGGCGAGCAGGCTCTCGATATCGGCCGGCATTCACAACGATCATGCCGCAGGCGCGAAAACGTTCGCCGAAATCGGCGCGGTGCTGATCAGACCTCGACGAGCAAGCGCTCGGGCGCCTCGAGGCGGTCCTTGACCGCGACGAGGAACGACACGGCCTCGCGGCCATCGACGACGCGGTGGTCGTACGACAGTGCGAGGTACATCATCGGCCGCACCTTCACCTCGTCGTTGATCACGACGGCGCGCTTGACGATGTTGTGCATGCCGAGGATGCCGGTCTGCGGATAGTTGAGCAGCGGCGTCGACATCATCGAGCCGAAGATGCCGCCGTTGGTGATGCTGAACGTGCCGCCCGACAGCTCGGCGAGCGACAGCTTCCCAGAGCGCGCCTTGTCGGCGAGCTCGAGCAGGCCCTTCTCGACGCCGGCGAACGACAGCTGGTCGACGTCGCGCAGCACGGGGACCACGAGGCCCTTGGGCGCCGAGACCGCGAAGCCGAAGTCGTAGTGCTTCTTGTAGACGATGCTGCCGCCGATGACCTCGGCGTTGACGCCGGGGAACAGCTTGCACGCGGCGACGCACGCCTTCGCGAAGAACGACATGAAGCCGAGCTTCACGCCGTGCTGCTTCTCGAAGCTGTCCTTGTACTTCGCGCGCATCTCCATGATCGCCGTCATGTCGACCTCGTTGAACGTGGTCAACGAGGCGCTCTCGGTCTGCGCCTGCACGAGGCGCTCGGCGACGCGCTTGCGCAGCGGCGACATCGGCACGATCTCGTCGCGCGGATCGATCTGCGCGAGCCGCGCCTCGATCTCGGCGGGCGTCGGCCCGCTCGGCGCGGCAGCGACGGTGGCCATCGGCAGCGCGCCGGCCTCGCGTGCGTGCACGCGCTGCGACGGCGTCAGCTTGAGCAGGGCGTCCTTGTCGAGCGCGGTGTCCTTGGCCTGGCCGTTGCCGGTCGTCGGCGCGGCGGCCTTCGGTGCGGGTGCAGGTGCGGGGCTCGGGGCGGGCTTCGCGGTCGGCGCGGGAGCCGCGGCCGCGGGAGCTGGAGCGGCGGCGGCCGGAGCGGGCGCGGCCTTCCCTGCCTTGCCCGCCTCGACGGCGCCGATCACCTCACCGACCTTCACCGTCGCGCCGACCTGCGCGCGCTGCTCCGCGAGCGCACCGGCGACCGGCGACGGCAGCTGCACGGTGATCTTGTCCGTCTCGAGCTCCGCGATCGGCTCGTCGGCCGACACCGCATCACCGACTTGCTTGAGCCAGCGCGCGACGACGGCCTCCGAGATCGATTCACCTAGCTGGGGTACGACGAGATCAGCCATGGCGCGCATGCTACCCGAGATCGGGCCGCATGGCGTCCCGGCTAGTGGCGATCGAACGCCTGCTTGAGGATCTGCGTCTGCTCCAGAACGTGCGCCTTGTGCGACCCGGTCGCCGGGCTCGCACTCTCGGCGCGCGCGATGGCGTCGTAGCGGATCGACTTGCCCTTGATCAGCTG
>DATLHR010000020.1:0-5691 GCA_035539815.1 Kofleriaceae bacterium | reverse complement strand
GAGTGGTGGCCTCCACGGGCGGGTGTTCGCGTACGCGCCGGGCGGCTCCATCGACGGGACGATCTACACGCGGCTACTCGAAGATCTGCATCGCCGGCTCGTGCGGCAGCTCGCCGAGGCCGGGCCGCTCGACGATGATCTCGTGCGGGCGCACGTGGCGGAAGCGCTCGCGATGCGCAGGCTCTCGCCCGCGCAGGTGCCCACGTTCTCGTTCCCGTGCTTCTCCCCGGTGGCGCTGTCCTCGGACGAGCTCGAGGCCCTGCTCCGCGCCTCCACGCCGGTGCGCCTCGTGAACGACGGCAGCGAGACCTTCCGCGTGCTCGTCCGAAGGCTCAGTGCCTGGCGCGACCACGTCATCACCGCACCAACGCCGCAGCCGGCGTCACGGCCGCAACGCGCGGCGGCGCCGCTGGCGCCTGCACCAGCGCCGCACCGGCTCGCGCCGTTGGTCGACGCCGTCCACCGGCGGCTGCGCTCGCTCGGCATCCCGTCGCCCGCGTTCAAGCTCCTCGACGATCGCACGCGACCGCTCGCGCGTTATCGCGACGATGCGCTCGAGCTCGCGGCGGACAACGCGCACGTGCTCTCCGTCGCCGCGGCCCACGCCGCGAACGCCGCGGCGGCGGATGACGCGCTCGATCTCCTGGTCGCGCACGTCATCGCCGTGCTCGACGAACAGCGTGGCGCGATCACCGCCGCGACGCACGCCGCGGCGATCGCGCAGCTCGTTCAGCGACGGTGATCGCGAACCTGGCCCGCCGGAGCCGGCGCAGCCTGCGTGTCCCAGCGGCCGTCGACCCAGACGTAGTAGTTGCCCTGGAGCTCCCAGCGGCCGTCGACCCAGACCTGGTTGGAGCGCGCACGCTCCCAGTGGCCCGCGACCCAGTCCCACCGGCCGTTCTTCCACTCCCAGCGACCACGCACGAAGATGTAGCCCGCGCGCGGGCCCTGGCTCTCGACGCGGGCCGGAGGCGGCGCGGCCGTCGGGTACATGCCGCCGCCGCTGCTGACGACGACGCCACCCGACGCGTTGCTCACGTCGACCGGAGGCGCACCGCCACCGCTGACGACGACCGTGCCGCCACCGCCGTGATGATGCGTGTGCGGGCCACCGCCGCTGACGACGACGCCACCCGATGCGTTGCTGACGTCCGGCGCGGGGCCGGTCACGACCGGCGCGCTCGACGACACGACCCACGAGCCCTCGATCCAGTGCCACGAGTTGCCGCGGCGCTCCCAGCGTCCCTCCGTCCACGCGTAGCCGCTGCGCTGGCGCTCCCAGTGACCGCCGATCCACGCCCACTGGCCGTTCTGCCAGTTCCAGCGGCCGCGCACCCAGATATGGCCGGGCCGCTCGTTGACGGTCTCGACCTGCGGGGCAGGCGGCTCCTGATACACGACCGCGGTCGTGCCCATGCTCATGCTCGCCGAGCCAGAGCCGCGAACCACACAACCGGGCGCGGCGGCGATCGCCAGGCCAAGCGCTACGAACAGATGACGCGTACGAATCATGGAAGTCTCCTTTGGCACTTTGACGGCCAGGTCCCCGAATCCCTTCAAGCGCGGAGTATTGCGAGCCACGCTTGGCCCTGTCAAACCGGCGGGCTTCCGGCAACGCGCGGTGTCGCCGGTACTTACACAGGTCTGGTACCCTCGTCTCGGGCGGCTCTGGATGTGCTTCCGTCACGTTCCGGATCGGTAGTGCAGCCACTCTCCGCCCACCCTTTCGGGCCATGGACAGGATCCGCACGCTCCTCCTCGCGCAGAGCCACATGGTGGTGCTCGATCCAGACGCCGTCGCCGCAGCGGCGACGAGGCCCAGCCGTGATGATGACGTCGAGAAGTTCGAAGACGAGCTCGCGCAGCTCGGCTTCGTGATGAGCCTCGACCTCGCCATCACGGTGCGCCGCATGCCCTATCAGGCGATCCAGGAGCTGCGGCGCTGGATGACCGCGACGCTCGCGCCGTCGACGCGCCCCCGCGTGCCGCTCGTCCCCGCGTTCGCCTCGGCGACGCCCGATAACACCGCGAGCCTGTACGCGCGGCGAATCGTGCCCTGGTTGCTCGCGCGGGACCGGCAGCCGTGCCCGTGGTGCGGTGAGGAGAGCGACGTCGGCGCGCTCGATCCGTGCGGGCACCTCGTGTGTCGAGCGTGCTGGTCCGCGGGACGGTTCACCGGCTGCGCCGTGTGCCACCGTCGCGTGGCCCCGGGCGATCCGTTCGTGAAGCTCCCCACCACGCTCGAAGCTCGGATCGCCGATCACGACGGGGCCCTGCAGCTGCTGCAGCTAGGACTCGATCTTCCGGCGATCGTGCGTGCGCGCTTCGAGCGGCTGGCTTCGCGCGCGACGCCGCTCGCGCCGGCCGACCGCGCCGAGCTCGAGCTCGTGATCGACGTCATCGGTCCCACGGCCGCGACGTGGCTGCCGCGGCACATGCCATGCGACGAGACGCGCGCGCTCGCGATCGCGCGGCTTTGGCTGGTGTCTCCGGACCGTCGCGCGATCCTCGCGGCGACCGCGTCGCACCTGCCGGCGGCGACGGACGTGCTGCGCGTCGCGGTGGTGCTCATGGGCGGCGCGCCCGCGCTCGCGCAGGTACGCAGGCTCGGCCCGCTCTCCCGCGCACTGCGCCGCACCGTGCTCGAAGCCCTCGATCGTCTACCCGCCGACGCGCTCGTCGAGGACATGATGCGCCGGCCGGCGCTGTGGAAGCGCGTAGGCGAGCGCCTGCATCCGTTCGAGCACGCGGAGCGCCTTCCCGACGCGGCGTTCGCGTTCGCGGCGGTGCGCGGCACGCTGGTGTCGACGGCGACGTTCGGCCGCGTCCTCCAGCTGCGTGCGGATCAGCTCGCGCGCGTGCACGTGGAGGATGATCGCCTGCACGTCACCTCGTGGGCCTCACCGATCGAGGAGGCCCTGCGCGCGGGCGATGCGTGCGCCGCGGCCGAGCTGCTCGCCGCGCGGCCACCCGAGCTGCTGCGCCGCGCCGATCACGTGCTCCGCCTCGCGCGTACCGCCAGTGCCGTGACGTCCGTCGTCCGAACCCTCGAGGCCGCGATCCCGCGCGGGGCACCGCGCGCGCTGCTCCGCCTCGCCGAGCACCTCGCAGCGCGCGCCGCATCACATGCGCGGCGCCCATGGGGTGCCGTGGATCCGAGGCCGCCGCTGGCCACGGAGCTCGTCTCGAGGATCATCGACGCGATTCACGACGAGCTCCTCGCGCGCGCGGGCAAGCGCCGCCACTTCGCACGCGCGGTGATCGATCGCGCGCTGGTCGATCGGCCGCGGGTATGGACGCTCGCATGCCTGCACGCCGTCGCGCGCACCAACTCGATCTACGTGCGCGAGCGCGACGGCCTGATCTCGATGTATCGGCGCCGCGAAGGCGAGACCACGGCCCAGCGGTTCACGCGCGTGCACGCAGGCCAGACCGATGACGGAACCCTCGCGATCCTGCCCGCCGCGAACGCACCGACCTGGCTCGTGCTCGCACGCCCGGATCTCGCGCTTCCCATCGACAGCGAGTGCTACCTGCCCGATCGGCAAGGACAATTGATCGCGCAGCTGTTTTCGATGCGTTGACGAAGTGTGAGCGTGCAAACCCAGGCGCCACCTTATATAAGGGCCGCCTCATGGCTGTCGTACCCGTCAATGAGATAGCGCGACCGGCGCCGTCCATCCGTCCGCTGCGGATCCTGGTCGTCGATGACGATCCGCTGCAGCTCCGAGCCCTCCAGCGTGCGATGCGCGAGCATCGTAATGTCGACCTAACGGCCATCGAGCACTCGATCGACGCGCTGCTGGCGATCGGCTCCGTGAAGCCCGACCTCGTCGTGCTCGATCTCTACATGCCAGGCGTCGATGGACTCGAGGTGTGTCGCCGCCTGAAGGCCAACGCCGAGACCTGCGACATCGACGTCGTGATCGCGAGCGCGGCGATGAACGCCGAGCTCGAGACCGCCGCACGCGATGCAGGCGCCCTCGCGATGCTGCCCAAGCCCGTCCGCGTGGAGACCCTGCTCGCACTGCGTCCGGCGCCCTCGCCGATCACCGACATCGTCGCGGCCGCGGCGGTGCCCGACCAGCACGCGCGGTTCTCGCGCGGCGCGAACGTGCTCGTCGGCATGCTCGAGGATGCGGGCGTCGACGTCGTGTTTGGCCTGCCCGGCGGCGCGATCTCGCCGGTCCACGACGCGCTGCTCGACAGCCACATCCGCGTCGTCACCACGCGCCATGAAGCCGGCGCGATGTTCGCCGCCGCGGCCTACGCGCGGGCGACGGGGAAGCTCGGCGTCGTCGCCGTCACCTCGGGCCCAGGTGCGCTCAACTCGATGACCGGCCTCGCCACCGCCTTCTGTGATGACGTCCCGCTGCTCCTGCTCGTCGGTGAAGTGCCGCGCGCGGCGCACGGAAAGGGCGTGCTGCAGGACGGCTCGGCGCTGGGGCTGCAGATCGTCGAGATGGCGCGCCACGTCAGCAAGCTCGCCCTCGAGATCCCGCGCCCGAGCGCCCTCCCCCATCTCGTGCGCCGGGCCGTCGCGACCGCGCAGTCCGGCCGCAAAGGTCCCGTCGTGCTCACGCTGCCGCTCGATGTCACCACCGCCGAGGTCGTGATGCCGCGCGTCGCCGGCACCGTCACCGTCGGTGCCATCGTCGAGACCGAGAGCCTCGACGAGATCGCCGCGCTCGCGAGCGCAGCCACCCGCCCACTGATCCTCGCCGGCAACGGCGTGCGCGGTGACGGCGCCCCCGAACGCCTGCGCGCGGTCGCCGAGCGCCTGGGCTGCCCGGTCGCCACCACGCCCAAGGGCAAGGGCGTGTTCCCCGAGTCGCACCCGCTGTCCGTCGGCGTGCTCGGCCTCGGCGGCCATCCCTCCGCGCGCAGCTACCTCGAGCAGGGCTGCGACGTCGTCATCGCGATCGGCACCAGCCTCGGGGATCTCTCGACCGACGGCTTCTCACCGTTGCTCCAGGCCGCCACCCTCGTCCACATCGACATCGACGCACGCCAGGTCGGCAAGAGCTACGCTCCCACCCATGCCGTGGTCGCCTCCGCGCGCGAGTTCCTCGGGGGCCTCGCCGAGCGCCTCGACCAGCTGTCCTGTGTCATCCACCGGTTCGATACCGGCGTGCAGCGCCTGCCGCCCGAGTCCTCACCCAAGCGCGATCGCCTCGCGTCGAGCGACGCGGTCCTCGGCGTTCAGGCCCTGCTGCCCGACGACACGATCTATACCGTCGATTCTGGCGAACATTTTTTGTTCGCCACCCATTACCTACACATCGATCTGGCCGATTCATTCCTCGTCATGACCGGCCTCGGCTCCATGGGCCAATCCATCGGCGGTGCGATCGGCGCGCAGCTCGCGCACCCGGGCCGTGCCGTGGCGGCGATCTGCGGTGACGGCTGCTTCGCGATGAACGCCTTCGAGATCGCGACCGCCGTGGCCGAGCAGCTGCCGATCCGGGTCTTCGTGTTCAACGATCAGCGCCTCGGCATGGTCGAGCACGGCCATCGCTCGGTCTACGGTCGCGCGGCCCGCTACCCGACCAATCCACTCGACGTCTGCCTCGTCGCGCGCGGCCTCGGCGCCGACGCGATCCGGGTCGAGACCGTCGAGCAGCTCGCGATGGTTAAAGATCTCGTCGCGACCGCACCCGGCCCGGTCGTCGTCGACGTCGCGATCGACGG
>DATLHR010000019.1:0-15474 GCA_035539815.1 Kofleriaceae bacterium | reverse complement strand
ATCTCTCGCTGCCGAGCACGGCAGCGAGAGATCGGTGAACGTCTGGGTGATCCGGCCGGCGTGGAGGGCGCCCGCGTCGTCGATGTAGCCGATCACCGCGGTGCCGTTGCTCTCCATCGCGAGCGCGATCGGCGAGCCCATGCCGAGCGCGCCGATCGTCGCGTCCTGCACCCAGCCGGCGCCGGCCCAGTGGAACGCCTTCAACATGCCCTCGTTCAGGAGCACCATCACCTGCTGTCCCGGACCGCCGGCCATCACCGGCGGGAGATCGCTCGCGGTGGTCGGCAGGCCCGTCGACGCATCGGCGATGATCCCGTTGCTCTGCCGGCGGCGCGCGGTGACGCGGCCGCTCGCATCGCGGAACGCGACCAGCAGCTCGTTGCTCGCGTTGTAGGCCATCGCGGGGCGTTCGGTGACGCCGGGGATCGAGAACCAGGGCAGGGTGCCGACGTCCGAGCGCTGCTCGATGATCGAAAGCGTGCCGCCGGAGACGTCTGCGATCACGCGGCCACCGAGCACGCCGGTCATCGCGTAGGACGTCGTCGTCCCCACGATCGAAGACGTCGCGAACGCATCGCTCGAGCGCGCGCGCAGCGTGTTGGCGCCCTTGACGTAGCGGAGCTCGGTGCCCGAGCCGTCGACGACGAACTGCAGCGAGGCGCCCTTGTCGAGCGGTGCGCGCACGAGCTCGGCGTTCGGCAGCGCGGTGGCCGGGACGATCGCCCGCGTGTAGCTGGTCGCGGAGTACGCGCCGGCGGCCGCCCGCAGGTCGACGCGGTACAGCCCGGCCGCTGCATCCGCGGGTGCGCGGATGACGAGCGTCGAGGAGCCGGCGTTCGCCGTCGCCATGATCGGGGCGTCGCTGCGCGTGACCTGCGCGATCAGCTCCTCGGGGATCGAGCGCGCGAGCAGCAGCATGCCGGCGTTCGCCGTCGCCCCCGGTGGGACGAACACGCGCGACGTGGCCGGCTCGAGGATCACCGCGGGCCCGTCATCCTCCACGGTGGGGAGCAGCCCGATGGTGGGTTGCCGGAGCTGGCGGCCCGACGAGGCGGAGACGAAGTTGCTGCGCGTCCCGACGAGCTGCGCCGTCCCGACGGTGCCCGGCGCGACCACGACGCTCGCGGGCGTGACCGGATCCGGACGTAGCGGGCCGCCGACCGGGAGGTGCACCGTGCCGGTGAACCCACCGATCGACACCACGCGGATCGCCGTCGTGACCGTGCCGTCGGGGGCGACCTCGATGACCTTGTTGCCGTCGGGGAGCACGCGGAGCGGGCTGCGCGTATACAGCGCGAAGTCGCGGACGTCTCCGTCGTCGCGGATGGTGACCGAGATCAGCTCCGTCAGCTCCACGTCGCCGCGTCGGACGCGGACGGTCGCGAGGCTGCTCACCAGGTCGCTGCTGCCCGCGGCGTAGTCCAGCTGGAGCATCGTGCCGGGGCGCTCGGGCGTGAGCTCCGGGGGGACGAACGCACCCGTCACGCCCGGCGGAAGGCCGTCGATCGACACCTGCCACGTGCCATCGAGTGCGCCCTGAAGCTGCACGATCGAATCCGCCCACGCGCCCGGAGGCCGCGTGTGCTCGCCCGGGAACACGCTCAGCGTCGGTGGTGGGCCCGGCGGAACATCGGGGAGCGCCATGTCGGCCGGCGTCGTCGCGGATGATCCGGAACAACCGGCGGCCACGCACGCGACGAGCGCGACGCGGATCGCGCTCACGGCAGGCACCTCGCGCCGCCGCCGTCGGCCGCACAGCCACCGGTGAAGCCGACGTCCGAGCACTTCGTGTAGTGATAGCGGTTGCCGATGCAGTGCAGGACGTAGTCGCCGGCGCAGATCGGCGGCGACGTTCCCCAGTGGCAGGTGGCATCGGCCTCGACGGGTGTGTACTCGCAGCTGCCCGACGCGCCGCACACCTGTGCTCGGTCTTCGCAGTGCCAGTAGACGCTGCACGTTCGCGAGACGGAGCCCTCGCAGACCGGCGTCGTCTCGCTGCACGGCGGCGCGCCCTGGCACGCGGCGCGCGGCTCGTTGCCGACGATCGGAGGCAGCGGCGTGCACACCGTGCCCGCCGCTTCGCAGTCCGCGTGCACCGTCTCGCCGCCGATGCTGTCGCACGCGATCAGGCGACCGTCGTGGCAATACATGCCGACCGCGCGCGCGTCGCAGAACGTCGGATCCTCCGGAGCCAGGCCGCACCCACCTTGCGGCTGACACGTGCCGCCCCTCGCGAGACAGTCCTCCGAGCAGCCCGGGGGCGGCAGCACGGCGGCGATCGCGGCGCATCCGTTGGGTGCGGCCTCGATGATCCGTTGCCGCGCGGTCTCGCGGCTGTACGGCGCGTAGCGCTCGTTCGTGCCGTAGTTCGAGATGCAGAAGTTGAACGCGCCGAACCCACACAGCTCGTAGCGGGCGCAGGCCCCGATCAGGTCGGTCGCGGCATGCGCGTTCGGGTACGCGGGCAACGGCGACGCCGGCGGGCCCGGGTCGACGGGGATCGCGTCGAACCGGATCGGCCCGAAGCTCGGCGTGACCCGCTCGGCGTACATCACGTCCTTGCGCGACACCGTGAGGTCCTCGTCGATCAGCCAGAACGCGAGGTAGTCGCCGTCCTCGAGCGGTTCGATCCACTGCAGCGTGCCGTAGCTCGAGCGCGTCTCGTCGTCGCCGCATGGGCCGTCGCACGGATACGCCGGCAGGTCGACCTCTTCGCCGGCGCCGTTGTTCAGCCGAACGAACGTGCGCTCCGCGCCGTTCCGCGCAGGTCGCAGCAGCCACAGCAAGCCGGCCGTGCGGCTGCGGCTGCTGAAGCCGAGCGTGGACGTCGGCTTGCCCGGCCCGAGTGGGATCGGCTCGCTCAGCGCGTCGCCGATGATGGTGTGCGCGAACGACTCGCCTCCCTGCTCGTACGTGGAGTAGAGCGGGCCGCCTTCGACGGCGAACGTCTCCCACTGCGAGCGGTCGAACCCCGATCGCGCACCGGCCGGCCACTCCGCGAACGGGACGCAGTGCAGCTCGCCGTACGGCGACGCGCCCGACGTGGTGCGGTAGCGATAGAGGTAGCGGCACGCCTTGCCTTGCCCCGCGCTCGTGGGCCGCACGCCGAACGCCTGCCACTCGAACCCGCGATCCGGCGTGACCCAGCGGGTGTCGTAGCAGGGACTCGTGCTGTCGGTGCACAGCGGGTGAAGCGTGTCGTACTCGAACGTCGACAGCTCGAACGCCTGCATCGCCTTGTCGATGAGCGGGCTGCGTGCGTCGCCGGCATCGACGGGGAGCGTGACGCGGCCGGTGTCGTTGACCTCGATCGTCCCCGGATTGAAGAACACGTTCGTCTCGAACGGCTCGAGGAGCTGCGTGTCGAGGTTCCAGCGCGCGATGCGGATGATCGACGACGTGTCCAGCTGGGTCTCGAGGAACAGATACGCCTGGCCACCGTGGAGCGCGAGCTGGATCTTGCCGCCGTGGTAGCCGTAGTTCGCGATCAGATCGCCGCCGAGGCCCGCCTGTCGCCACGTCTTCCCGAGGTCATCGCTCAGGTAGAGGTAGATGGTGCGGATCCCCTCGCGGAGCAGCAGGACGCCGACGCGATCACCGTCGCGCCGGACGTCGGTGATGCTGATCGGGGAGCGCCAGCAGTCGGGGAGCGCCTGCGTGCAGTCGACAGGTGGGGCCTCGAAGACCACGCTCGCCGTCGCGCGCGGTCGGTCGGAGGGGGATGACGACGAGCAGGCGATCAGCGCCAGGCTCAGGACCACGCCGCGGGACATAGATCGGGAATCGTCAGCGGAATCCGCGGGCGGCGCAAGTGATCCGTGGGGGTGCTGCGTTAGCTACAGCACAGCGCGCCGGTCCAGTGCTCGTTGGCGCTGGTGCACGATCCCGAGGTGCCGGGCACGCAGGTCGTGACGTCCTCGACGCAGCACTGGTCGCCGGTCCAGTGCTCGACGGCGTCGGTGCACGAGCCGGACGTTCCGGTCGTGCATGCGGAGACTTGCTCGACGCAGCACTGGTCGCCGGTCCAGTGCTCGATGGCGTCGGTGCACGATCCCGAGGTGCCGGCAGCGCACAAGGCGACGCCTTCGACGCAGCACGCGGCGCCGGTCCAGTGCTCGACGGCATCGGTGCACGAGCCCGAGGTACCGGTCGTGCACGCGGCGACGCCCTCGACGCAACACTCGGCACCGGTCCAGTGCTCGACGGCATCGGTGCACGAACCCGAGGTGCCCGCCGCGCACGCGGCCACGCTCTCGACGCAGCACTGGTCGCCGGTCCAGTGCTCGGTCGCGTCGGTGCACGAGCCCGACGTGCCGTCGACGCACGCGCTGACGCCGTCGACGCAGCACTGGCTGCCCGTCCAGTCCTCCTGCGCATCGGTGCACGAGCCCGACGTGCCGGTCGTGCAGATCGTGCGGTTGTTGCCACCGCCGCAATCCGTGTCGCACGCGCACCCGGTCTGGCACGAGCTCGACGTGTCACACGCGCAGCCAGCGCCGCAGTCCGTGTCACACGCGCACCCGGCCTGGCACGAGCTCGAGGTGTCACAGCTGCACGTGGCGCCGCAATCCGGGTCACACGCACAGCTCGCCTCGCACCCGCTCGAGGTGTCGCACGCGCAGCCGCCGATCGTCTCGCACCGCTGATCCGCCGGGTCGCACATCAGGCCCTGATCACAGCCGCCACCCGCGGTGCACGCACAGCCGAGCGCACCGATCGCACAGCTCGGACTGTCATCGCCACCACATCCACCGAGCGCTAACGCCACGAGGAGCACCACCGATCCGCATCGCATGCGCACCGGGTATCACGGCGACGAGCGTGGCAACAACGACATAGTGACATCGCCGTGCGCCGGCTACGCTTCCAGCATGCGCGCCGCCGTGTTCGTCTTCGTCGTCGCGGGCTGCAGCGAGCCAGTCGACCTGAGCGGCATGTACCGCGTGGACACGCAGGTCGCGTCATCACCGTGCGGCGATGATCGCCAGGTCGCGGTGCCGATCGCGTACGTGCGGTTCAACCGCGGCGAGTTCCTCGGCGCCGAGTTCTATGCCTACGACGAGTGCAAGGACGCCGAAGGCACCGACTGCCTCGCCGCCGGCGGCTTGTTCGAGGGCTTCTACGAGCAGCTCGATGATGGCTGGCTCGGCCGCACGTCGTTCGCGTCGGGAGGCGCCGGCTTCTGCTCGCTCAGCATCACCAGCAACACGGCGCGGCTGCGCGGCCAGAAGCTCACCGTCGACAGCACCACGCACGGCTATGACGGCGAGGTCCCCGATGGCGCGTGCACGAATGAAGAGGCCGAGGCGCGCGGCGAGGACATGGAGTGCATGCGGCACACGCGCCTCGAGGCGACGCGCTTGTAGCTGTCAAGTGCCGGCCTCGGCGGGTGTGGGTGCGCGCCGCCGAGGTGTGGTCGCGTCTCGATCGAGCTGCGGGGTAGAACTGACCCGGTCGCCGGAGTCAGCCATGGATGCCGAATCCTCGTTGGACGATGATCTGATCGGTACGATCGCGGGCGGGTACCGCATCCTGTCGCGCGTGGGCAGCGGCACGATGGGACACGTCTATGAGGCGGAAGCGGAGGGAGGCGGCCGGGTCGCACTCAAGGTCTTGCACCGTCACCAACAGGAGGAGTTCGCACAGCGCTTCCTGCGTGAAGGAAAGACGCTCGCCCTGCTGAGCCATCCCAACATCGTGACGCTGGTCGCGATGGGCCAGCTCGACGACGGCGCCCTGTATCTCGCGACCGAGCTCGTCGATGGCCCGACGCTGCGAGCCATCATGGATCAGGGACCCGTCGAGCCCGTGCGCGCCCTCACGATCGTGCGCCAGATCCTCGACGCGCTCGACGCCGCGCACGCCCTCGGCGTCGTGCATCGGGACATGAAGCCCGAGAACGTCGTGCTCGACACAGGCAACGCTTCGGAAACCGTGAAGGTCTTGGACTTCGGCGTGGCCAAGTTGCTCGCCGACACCGTGGCCGGCCTCGGGGAAGCGAACCTCACCAGCGCGGGCTTCAGCGTGTTCGGCTCCGCGCTCTACATCGCGCCCGAAGCGGTCACCGGGCAGAAGATCGATGGCCGCCTCGACCTCTACTCGGTCGGCGCGATGATGTACGAGATGGTCGCCGGGCGTCCCCCGTTCGACCACGAGGATCCCGTCAAGCTGCTGCACATGCATGCGTTCGATCCGGCTCCCACGCTGCAGCAGGGGGCGCCGGGGCGGACCTTCACGCCGGAGCTGGAGAGTCTCGTCGCGCGTGCGCTGGCGAAGCGACCAGAGCAGCGCTTCCTTCACGCGGCCGAGATGATCGCGGCGGTTGATGCGGCGCTCGTCACGCTGCGACCGCCGGTGCGCGCCGTCCACGACGCTGCGGCAGGGAACGCAGCGCGAGCTCCGAGGGCTCGCACGCAGGTGGTTCGCCTCACGCCACGGCGCAAGCTGATCGCCGCAAGCGCCGTCGTCGTCGTGCTCGCACTGGTGGTCGTGTGGCGCGTGGCTCGTGATGGCGATGCCGCAGCCTCGAGCGCGCCGGTCTCGAGCACCATCGCGCCGGAGGAGCTCGCGCGGCGGGCCGGCGAGCTCCTTCAGGCCGGCAATGCCCGACAGGCGGTCGCGCTCGTCGAGGACGAGCTCGCGACGCGTGCGAAGCCGGTCGCGGGACGCGTGTACCTGGTGCTCGGTCACGCGCGGAGTGCGCTTGGCCGCCGGCTAGACGCACTGGCCGCGTACGAGATGGCGTTGGCGCGAGAGCCCGAGCTCGCGCGCGACGCCGAGTTGCGCGCGAGCCTGGTGAAGGCGCTGGAGGCGAAGGAGGCCTTGACCGTCGTGCTCGCACTCGATCTGCTCGCGTCGATGTCTCCGCCCGCGCACGACGACATCGTGACGTACGCGGCGAAAGGCGCGGTGATCGATGGTCGCCGCCGCGCCGCAATGCTCGCGCAGCGCGATGGCGTCGACGCCGAGCTCGATCGCGTCGCGAGCGCGATCCTCGATCTCCAGCAAGCGACCACGTGCGAGGAGCGCAAGGCGGCGATCGAGAAGCTCGGGGTCAGCATGGATCGCCGCGCGCTCCCCGCGCTCAAGCGCGTTCGTAGCGTGAAGTGCGTCGAGCGCGCGGCCGCCGATGCGATCGCGCGGATCGAGGCCCCGAACTAGTAGCGGCGCAGCTCGGCCTGCGCGCGTTTACGCACGAGGACGTTGGGATGAGCGTTGGCGGTGTCTTCGAGGTACGGCTTCGCCGCTTCGCCGATGTCGTTCCGCAGGAAGCTCGCGAGCGTGGCGTCGTAGCGCGCGGTGGTGTTGAAGCCGCGGAGCACCGTCTTGATCAGCTCGGGATCCGTCCGATAAACAGGATCGATCGCGATCGCCGCGCGCAGCTGCTTGAGACCGTCCGCCCACCACATGCGATCGAGGTAGAGCAGTCCGGCTCGATACGGCAGCCGAGCATCCGTGGGGTACGTCTTGCGTGCCTTGACGAGGAGATCGATCGCGGTCTCGCGCCGGCCCGCTCGTGCGAGCTCGGCGGCGCGCGCGAGGAGCGGCGCGACCGGATCTGCCTCTGCCGGAGGTGCCGCGGGCGCATCGACGACGACCGGAGACGCGGCGGACGCGGTCACCGCGGCCGGCGGGCGGCCGCGTAGCCCGTAGACGGCCGCACCCGCCACACCGAGTGTCAGGCCCCCCGCGGCGAGCAGCCAGCGTCGTCGTGACGGCGCACGCCGTGCCCTCGCCGCGGTCTCGACGACGGCCGGCGCCTCGACGCGGCTCGGGGCAGCAGAGGGCAGCGCGACCGTCGCGCTCGTCTGCGGCGAGAGCGCGACCGTCGCGACGGTTCCCAGATCCTGCGAGGACGATCGTTGCTGCCCTGCCTTCACGAGCGCAGCCGCGAACTCGCCTGCCGTGCCGAACCGCGCCTCGCGCGTCTTCGCCAGCGCTCGTGCGACGACGTCTTCGAGTGTGCCGAAGTCGCGCCCACCGCTGGCATCGCAGAGCCGCGGTGGCGGTTGGTTCAGGTGCATCATGCATAGCTCGAGCGGCTCGTGATTCGCGGAGCGAAAGGGCTTGGTGCCTGTCAGAAGCTCGAACAGGAGCACCCCACACGCGTAGATGTCGACGCGGTGATCGAGCAGCTGTCCCTGGATCTGCTCGGGAGCCATGTACGAAGGCGTTCCGACGACGACGCCGGTGGTGAGATTGGAGCTCTCGCGATCCATCTTCGCCAACCCGAAGTCGAGGATCTTGGCGTGGTCGCCGAGCCCTGACTTCTGCGACAGCACGATGTTCGCGGGCTTGATGTCGCGATGGATGATGCCGTGCTCGTGTGCGTGTGCGAGCCCCGAGAGAATCTGCCGCGTGATCTCGACCGCGCGCGGAATCTCCAACGGGCCGCGATCGATGAGCTCTTTGAGGTTCTGACCGTCGACGAACTCCATCACGACGAACGGTTGGTCCTCGTGCAGGCCGACGTCGAGCACGGACGCGCAATGTGGATGCTCCAGCTTGGCCATGGCCCTGGCCTCGCGCTCGAACCGCGAGCGCGCTGACATCTCGCCGGGCAGGTGCTCGCTGATGACCTTGATCGCCACCGCCCGCCCCATCGCGACATGCTCTCCTCGATACACGCTCCCCATCGCGCCCATCCCGACGGGCGCCAGCACGCGGTACCGGCCGGCGAGGATCTGGCCGCTCAGATCGCGTCTCGTCTGCAAGGCGCTCAGCGTCACGGCCTCCTAGTTGGAACCGCCGCCCTGGAAGCACGCAAGGCCCTGGGTCGTGGCGTGTACGCCATCACGCACAGCCGAGCTCGGGCGAGGTTCAGTCATCCGGGCCGGCGCGCACCTCGAGCTGGTCGCGCAGGGTGATGGTCTCCGTGGTCGCGCCCCACCTGCGCTCCCATTCGTCGAGGCGATCGAGCGCGTACGTGTAGCGCTTCTTGTAGATTTCGTCGATCACCCCTTCGAACTCCTGGCGCGCGCCGGGATCTGTCACCTGCGGTCTGCGGATCGTGATCGTGCGCGAGTTCGGGCGCGCGCTCGCCGGGCCGGGAGGTTCGGGTGGCTCCGGTGCTTCGGGCGCGCCGGGGGGCTCGAGCGAGGCCGGCGACCTCGGATCCGCGCTCGGATCATCGGTCGCCTGAACGTTCGCCGGATCCTCGAGGTCCTCGCGCACCGGCAGCGTTGCGGACGTGGTCGTTGGCTTGGCATCGCCGCGCGTCGCCACGATGACGACGACGACAAGTGCGGCGACCGCCGTGGCGAGCGCGGCCCATGGTCGCCAGCGCGGCTGTCGGGAGGCGGCGGGGGCCGGCGTGTTGGTCGCGTCGGGCACGAACGCGGTGCTCGACGCGGTCGCGCGCACGGCGCCGGGGACGAACGCGGTATTCGGCGCGGGCGCGTTGGTGGCGTCGGGCACGAACGCGGTGTTCGTTGCGGGCGCCGGCGGCAGCACCTCGGTCGCGGGAGAAGCGGTGCGCGCGGGCGGCAACACCTCCGTCGCCGTGGACGTGGCGTTCGGTGACGTCGGCAGGACCGCGGTCGCTTCCCCGGTCAGACGCGGTGGCTCCGACGGGGGTGGAGGAGGCGACGCGGCGGAGGCAAGCGCTTCGGCGAGCTGCACCGCGTTCGGGCGGCGCGCGGGCTCGAGCTCGACGGCGCGATCGATCGTCGCCACGAGATCATCGGGCAGCGACGGCGCGAGCGTGCGCACCGATGGGATGGGCGCGAGCAGCGCCGCGGTCTCGGCGCGCGCGCGGGGCCACGTGCCGGCGGCGGCGTAGTAGAGCGTCGCGCCGAGGCCGAACACGTCGCCCGCGGCGGTCGACTCGCCGCGGATCAGCGCTTCGGGCGGTGCGTAGGCGGGCGAGCCGATGAACTGGCCGGTCATCGTCAGCGACGAGTCGGGCACGTGGGCGACGCCGAAATCGGCGAGCTTCCACACGCCGGGGCCGCCGCCGAGGATGTTGGCGGGCTTCACGTCGCGGTGGACGATGCCGGCGGCGTGCGCGGCCGCGAGCGCGCGAGCGATCTGGATGCCGAGCGCGCGGAGCTCGCCGTGCGCGAGGGGGCCCGCCTTGATCGTCTCGGACAGCGACGGGCCGGCCATGCGCTCCATGACGAGGAACGGCGGGTTCGCGGCGAGGTCGAGGTCGTAGACTTGGACGATGGCCGGGTGGTTGAGCGCGGCGACGGCGCGGGCCTCGAGGCGGAAGCGCTCGTCGAACATGCGCGCGGCTGCCCCGGAGTGTTCGTTGCGCAACGTCTTCACGGCGACCGGCCGGCCGAGCACCTCGTCGACGGCGGCGTAGACGTGGCCCATCGCGCCGCTGCCGAGGGTGCTGGTGACCTTGTAGCGCCCGAACGAGGGAGCGTTGTCCACGCACCGAGGGTATCAGGCCCCGGCTCTGATAAGCTCGGTGCACGGTGAGCTGGCTCTCGGACCTCTTGCGCGGCGGCGCCGGCGAGCTGGGGTGGGACGATCTGATCCGCCGCGTCGTCGACGAGATCGCGCGGCTCAAGCGCTATGGCGCGCGCGGCGAGCTGGTGTTCCCGAGCGAGGTGGTGGTGCGCATCACCGTGGGCGAAGGCAGCGCGAGCAGCGTGCAGTCGCTCGTCGATCGGCCGGAGCTCGATCGCGAGGTCGGCGCGGCGCTCGCGAACAGGTGCGACGTCGCGATCGATCAGCTGCCCCGCCGCGAGTACGTGGTGAGCGCGGCGGATCGCACGACGGTGACCGTGGTCGAAGGTGCGCCGCAGGCGTGGCAGCTCGTCGTCGACGGCGGCGATCGCGCGGGCGTGACGCTGCGGCTGCCGCAGGGCTGGACCGAGGCGGCGTTCGGCCGCGGCGAGTGGCACGGCGGCGACAAGCACGCGCGCAACGATCTCGTCGTGTGCGAGCACACCGAGTTCGTGAGCCGGCGCGCGGGGCGCCTGTACCGCGCGGGACATCTGCTCGAGGTCGCGGCGCTCGATCAGGGCGACCAGCTGGTCGTCAAGCGCGCCAACGGCGAGGCGGTGCGGCCGGCGCGCACGGCGCGCGGGCGCGTCGTCGTACGGCCCGGTGATGCGATCGAGCTGTCCGACGGGCGGACAGCCGCGGTGCGGCTCCTCGTGCAACGGGTGGCGGAGTGAGATGAGCGCGATCCGCAAGGAGGCCGTCGATCAGTTTCGCGTCGCGTTCGGCGAGCTGGCGAAGGTCAAGCGCGGCGAGGCCGTCCTGGTCGATCCGTTCCTGATCGCGCGCGCGATCGCGCAGGTCATGCGCGAGTGCACGGTGCGCTCGGCGGCCGGCCGGCCGATCCTGTGGAACGACTACCGGATGATCCTCGCCCGGCGCGACTTCGAGCTCGTGCGCTCGCTGCAAGGGCCGCTCGAGCGCGACCTGCAGCAGGTGCTCGCGCAGGAGGCCGCGGCGCGCCAGGCGGAGCTGGTCGGCGCGCTGCGCGTGACCGTGGTGTTCGACGAGGCCGACGAGCTCCCGGCCGGGCAGGGCGTGGTGCGCGTCGCGTTCGCGCCGGCAGAGAGCGCGCAGGCGCCGCTCGCGGGCGAGATGACCGTGCGGCTCGATAGCTTCCTGAAGGCAGGCGAGCTGGCGGTGCGCGGCGCGCCGGCGGACACGGTGTTCGTCGACGACACGGGCGGGCGTCACGTGGTGCAGTGGCCGGGCGGCGAGGCGCGGCTCGAGATCGGCGCGACGGTCGTGCTCGGACGCCCGCACGCGGAGGCGCCGCCGCGGTTCATCGCGCTGACCGGCGCGAGCGCGAAGGTGAACAAGCAACAGCTGTGGATCGCGGTGGGGGCGACGACGGCGCGGGTCGGCAGGTTCCCGAACGCGAACCCGATCCACGTCAACGGCCAGCAGCTCGCGGCGGGACAGGAGCTCGAGGCGGCGTTGCCGCTCGAGATCACGCTGTCGCGCGGTGAGCTCGTGCTGACCGTGCGGTCGCGATGAAGCGCGCGCTGGCGATCGAGCTCGCGCTGCTCGCGGCGATCGCCGCGCTCGCGTGGCTCGCCGGTGGCCACGCCGTCGACGCGTGGCTCGCGCGCGTCGCTCGCCTCGACGGCGTCACCGCACCCGCGGCGGAGGTGGTGCGCGCGCAGGCGACGCGCGCGAACCTCGTGTTCACGCTCGCGATCGCCACGCTCGCGATCGCTCGGTTCGTCGCCGACCGGCGCGCCCGCGATCCTCTCGCCGTCCCGTGGCTCGTGCCGGCCGCGATGGCGGCGTGCTCGCTCGGGCTCGTCGTGCACCACGCGACCGTCGAGGTCGCCGGTGGCGTGGTGCTCGCGCCGTCGGCGGCCGGGTTCGCGCAGGGCGTGCTGATCGGCGGCGTGGCGGGCGCCGCCGTGATCGTCGCCCCCGTCGATCTCGCCGAGCTCGTGGTCCGCGCGCGGCTCGTGCTCGCCGCGGCGATCGGCGTCATCTTCGCGGCGCTCGCCGTCGCCGGCAGCGGCCCCGCCGGCTCGGGCACGCGGATCAACCTCGGCCCGATCCAGCCGATCGAGCTGGTGAAGCCGCTCGCGGTGCTGTTCCTCGCCGCGTTCCTCGGGGCGCGCGCGGCGAAGCTGCGCTGGCACCGGCGGCGGTTCCTCGGCTTGCGGTGGCCGCGGCTCGAGCTCCTCGTGCCCGCTCTCCTCGTGCTCGTCGCGATCGTCGCCGGCCTCTACCTCATCGGCGACCTCGGGCCGGTGCTGTTGCTCGCCTTGGTGTTCCTCGCGATGTTCTTCCTCGCGAGCCGCGCCACCGGGTGGGCGGTGCTCGCCGCCGCGCTGCTCGCGCTGCTGATCGCGGTGCTCGGCACGTGGCCGGCGATCGCCGGCGGTGGCACCGTGCAGACGCGGCTGCGCATGTGGCAGGCCCCGTGGACGAACGGCCTGCCGTTCGGTGGCCAGCTCGGCGAGGGGCTGTGGGCCGTGGCGGCGGGCGGCCCGACGGGGCAGGGGCTCGGCGAGGCGCACGTGCCGATCCTGCCGGCGGGCAAGACCGATCTGATGCTCGCGACCATGACGGAGCAGCTCGGCGCCGTCGGGCTCGTCGCGTATCAGGTGCTCGTCGTCGCGATCGTGCTCGCGGGGCTCCGCGTCGCGGCGCGGGCGCGCACCACCGAGCGCGCGCTGATCGCGGGCGGCATGGCGAGCCTCGTCCTCGTGCAATGGCTCGTGATCCAGGCAGGGACGCTCGGGCAGCTGCCGCTGACCGGCATCGTCGTGCCGTGGCTGTCGTCGGGACGCAGCAGCATGGTCGCGTTCCTCGTGATCGTCGCGATCGTCGCGCGCGTCGCCAATGACGGCCCGCCGCGCGAACCCTCATCCGAGCTCGCCGAGGTGCACGGCGGCGTGCGCGCGATGAGCTACGTCGCGCTCGGCCTCGCGGCGCTCTCCGTGCTCGCCGGGCTGAGGACGGCCGTGATCGAGCGCCACTCGATCGGCGGCCGCAGCATCCGCGCGCGCCTCGCCGACGGCTCGCTGGTCGCGCGCCGCAACCCTCGGCTCGTCACGATCGCGACGCGCATCCGCCGCGGCTCGATCCTCGCTCGCGACGGTGCGCCGCTCGCGATCAGCGACGCACCCGGCACGCGGCGGTATCCGCTCGGCGACGCGCTCGGTACGCTTATCGGCGTGCACCCGTCGCGCGTGCTGCTGCCGGCGTGGGCGCTCGAGCGCGTGTTGAACGCCCGGCTGCGTGGCTACGCGGATGACCTCGACGGGTTCGCGCCGCTGCTCGATCTCGGTCCCGCCGCGCGCGAGCAGGCGATCGCGAAGCTCGACGCCGATCTCGCCGCGCGCTCGGTGCGCGTCACGCTCGATGCGAAGCTGCAGGCGAAGGTCGCCAAGCTCGTGGCCGGGGCGCGCGGCAAGCGCCTCGCCGTCGCCGCGGTCGTCCTCGATGTCGACACCGGCGAGGTCCTCGCGCGCGTGCAGGCGCCCGACTACGATCCCAACGAGGCGAGCTGGCAGGCGCGCGTGCTCGCGGGCGACGCCGCGTACCTGGCGCAGTTCCGCGGTGCCTACGGCGCGTGGCCCGACAAGACCGGCGTCCACGGCATGTTCCAGGCCGGCTCGGTCGCGAAGTTGTTCACCGCACTCGCCAGCGTGCGCGCCGGAGCGAGCGACGCCCGCTACGCGTGCAGCGAGCGCGACGCGCAGGGCCCCTTCTTCACGCGCCCGGGCTGGCCCAAGCCGGTCCACGATCACAGCAACGACCGCACGCACGGCACGATCGGGATCGAGGAGGCGCTCGCGGTCAGCTGCAACGTCTACTTCGGTCAGCTCGGGCTCGCGCTCGGGCGTGATCCGTTCGTCGAGCTGCGCGCGGCCGGCGTCGACCTCGGCTTCGCGGGCGCGTTCGAGCCCGGCGCGAACGGGTCGCGGCAGCTCGCCTCGACGGCGTTCGGTCAGGGCGCGATGGTGATCAACACGATGGAGGCGGCGCGGCTGGTCGCCGCGATCGCCGCCGGCGGCCGTTACCGCAGGTGCCCGCCGTCGATGGAGCTCGGCGCGCCCTGCGAGGACAGCGCCCTCGTCGAGGATCCGGGCGCACTCGCCGTGATCATCCGCGGCATGCGGCGCGTGATGACCGCGGGCACCTGCGGTAACGGCCGCCGGCGGCGATCGCGGCGACCAGCCGCGCCGCCTCCATCGTGTTGATCACCATCGCGCCCTGGCCGAACGCCGAGGAGGCGAGCTGTCGCGATCCATTCGCGCCGGGCTCGAACGAGCCCGCGAAGCCGAGGTCGACGCCGGCAGCGCGCAGCTCGACGAGCGGATCGCGCCCGAGCGCGAGCCCGAGCTGACCGAAGTAGACGTTGCAGCTGACCGCGAGCGCCTCCTCGATCCCGATCGTGCCGTGCGTGCGATCGCCGCTGTGATCGTGGATCGGCTTGGGCCACCCCGGGCGCGTGAAGAACGGCCCCTGCGCGTCGCGCTCGCTGCACGTGTAGCGCGCCTCGCTCGCCCCGGCGCGCACGCTCGCGAGCGCGGTGAACAGCTTCGCGACCGAGCCCGCCTGGAACATGCCGTGGACGCCGGTCTTGTCGGGCCACGCGCCGTACGCGCCGCGGAACTGCGCGAGGTACGCGGCGTCGCCGGCGAGCACGCGCGCCTGCCAGCTCGCTGCATTGGGGTCGTAGTCGGGCGCCTGGACGCGTGCGAGGACCTCGCCGGTATCGACGTCGAGGACGACGGCGGCCACGGCGAGTCGCTTGCCGCGCGCGGCGGCGACCAGCTTGGCGACCTTGGCCTGCAGCTTCGCGTCGAGCGTGACGCGCACCGAGCGCGCGCCGAGATCCGCGTCGAGCTTGCCGATCGCTTGCTCGCGCGCAGCGCGGCCGAGGTCGAGGAGCGGCGCGAAGCCGTCGAGGTCGTCGGCGTAGCCGCGCAGCCGGCCGTCGAACGCGCGCTCGAGCGACCATGCAGGCAGCAGCACGCGCGACGGGTGTACGCCGAGCAGCGTACCGAGCGCGTCGCCGAGCGG
>DATLHR010000018.1:0-2212 GCA_035539815.1 Kofleriaceae bacterium | reverse complement strand
CGCGACGGCACGCTCGAGCTCTCGATCTCCGAGCATGCGAAGCAGGTGACGCTGGCCAAGCTCGTGGAGCGCGACCGCCGTCTCGTCGAGGGCACGGCGCTCGTGATCAACAAGCGACCGGACCATCGCGAGCCGCTGCCCGTCGGGCGCTACGTCGTGCGCGCCGCATTCTGCGACGACCCGCAGTCGGTGTCGTGGCCCCTCGTCGTCGAGGCGGGCGCGACGTGCGCGGTGAACATCACGCTTCCGTTCGAGCGCCTCGAAGCCAACGAGGTGCTCATCCCGGGCGGGCTCGCGCGGCTCCAGGGGGACCCGCTGAGCACCGAAGCCGACGAGCCGGTCGTCGCCGACGTCGACACGTTCATCATCCAGAAGTACCCGGTCACGTTCGCCCAGTGGTTCAAGTTCCTCGACGCGATGCGCGAGCAGGACTCCGCGATCGCCGAGGAGCACGTGCCGCGCACCGCGCTCGGGATGCCCGCGTGGCAGTTCAGCCGCACGGCGCGCAACTGGGTCTCGACGACATCGCTGCCGGCGATCATCCTTCCGACCTCCTCGGTGCACGACCCCGAGACGTTGCCGGTGTTCGGCGTCAGCGCCGAGTCAGCCGAGGCCTACGCGCGCTGGTTGTCGGAGACCGAGGGCAAGAAGTGGCGGCTGCCCACGGAGCACGAGTGGGAGAAGGCGGGGCGCGGCACCGATGGGCGCATCTATCCGTGGGGCGATCAGTTCGACGCCACGTTCTGCAAGATGCGCGATAGCCGGCCGGGCCTGCCGCTCGCCGAGCCGCTCGGGACGTTCGCCTTCGACGTGTCGCCGTACGGCGTGTGCGACCTCGCAGGTGGTGTCGCCGACTGGTGTACGCCGGATCCTCGCCGCACGGCGCCGCGCGAGCCCCGCGAGGTTGTGTCGCGCGGCGGTGCATGGTGCGATTGGCCGATCGACTGCCGTCTGGCGTCGCGCCGGCGTTACCTGGCTTTCGAGCACTCCGCCCGCGTGGGCGTGCGGTTGGTGCGTGATCCGTAAGGAGCGAACCATGGAGAACTTGCAATCAGGAGACTTGACCATCGAGGTGGCGGAGACAGATTCGCTGTTCCGCTGCACGTGGAAGGGCAAGAGCAACGAGCGCAATCCGCCGGAGATCCTGCGCCCGTGGTTCGACAAGCTGCTCGCGGCGGTCGGAGGGAAGAAGGGCTCGATCGAGATGCACTTCGAGAAGATCGAGCACTTCAACTCGTCGACGATCACGGCGCTGATTCGCCTGATCCAGACCTGTCGCAAGGCCGAGATCCGGCTCGTCATGGTCTACGACCAGTCGCTGAAGTGGCAGCGGCTGTCGTTCGACGCGCTGCGCGTGTTCGAGAAGAACGACGAGCTGTTTTCCCTGAGGTTCGCATGAGCAGTTCCCCGCAATCCCACCCCGACGAGATCGGGTTCTCGATCGACATGACCGTGCGCAACGAGTGGCGCAACGTCGACCTCCTGCGCACGTCGGTCCAGAACTGCTTCACCGCGGTGTTCGCGGACGTCGACGGCTGTCACGCGATCGCGATGGTGACCGGCGAGCTCCTCGAGAACGCGCTGAAGTACGGCGACTGGGTCAGCGGCGACCGCGCGATGTTCCGGCTGCGGGTCAACGGCATGCGCAACGACGTCGTCGAGGTCAGCGTGCAGAATCCGCTCAGGCGCGACGACACGAACGCCCAGGCGCTGCTCTCGGCGATCGAGTCGATCAACAGCTATCCGACGCCCGAGGCGGCGTATCGCGCGCGCATGCTGCAGATCGCGCAGAACGACGACGAGGACGCGGACCTCTCGCGGCTCGGTCTCGTGCGCATCGCGTTCGAGGGCAACTGCCGCCTGTCGGCGAAGATCGAAGACAACACCGTCACCGTGATCGCGTCGCTCGACCTGCGCGGCGCCTGAACCCGGCTACGGCGGTGGTGGCGTGAACAGCTCGAGCAGCTCGGGCGACGCATCGCCGCCACCGACGAGCACCTGACCGGTGGACAGCGCGATGGCGACCGCACCCGCCCGCGGCGCGAGCGGCAGCGTCGCGAGCAGCTCGAGCGTCGCCGCGTCGAGGACCTCGGCGCTCGCGATCGGGGTGCCCGCCGCGTCGATCCCGCCGGCGATCACGACGTGTCGCGTGGTCGCCGCGACGGCCGGGCTATAGCGTCCGACCTCGAGGGTGTCCGCACGGGACGTGACG
>DATLHR010000017.1:0-18372 GCA_035539815.1 Kofleriaceae bacterium | reverse complement strand
GCTATCTGCTGACGGTGCTCGTTCTGCTCAGCATCGTCATCTTCCGTTACCAGCCGAACCGCGAAGTGAAGCGGTTCAACCTGAACTGGTTCGCTGCGGACGCGCGTGTCTATGACGCTCTTCGCGAAGCCAAAGGGCTCGTGATGTCATTCGCGATGCAAGGCGAGGTCAACTGGGCAAGCGATCGCAAGAACATCCCGGCCCCCGAAAACATCCTGCACGCGTACAGCTTGCTCTTCGATCACAAGCTAGAGGTCGAGGACGTCTATATCGAGAGCGCCGAGACCATGATCGGCCCGTTCGACGGGCCGTTCTACTATGCCGCGCCCGGTTTCGAGAGCTTTGCGCGGATGGAGATCTATCAGGGCCGGCTTCCCGGCTACGAGATCGTGTTTCATCACGCGACAAAGAAAGCATATCCGAAGTACCGGGTGACCAAGCCGCGGCCGAAGGCATCGACGGTGTACCGATTGAAAGATCGCGCCGCCGTCCTGGCGATGGGAAACAGCCCGGATCGCATCGAGCTCGGGAACGTCTCAGACGTCGTCTACACGACGCACGGCTGGAGTGACTACTTCAACATCGAAGGCAAGCCCGTGCTGGCTGCCACGAACACCACGCGTGAGCGCTATCTCGACTTGGATGCACAAGATCGCCCGTGGGAAGACACGAGCACCTCGTTCTTCCTCGACGATCGACGACCGACCTCCGTAGAGTTCGAAATCTACGCCACCCACCCGACCACGCTCCAGTTCTACTGGAACCTCGATCTCTACAAGTACGACGCTGCGAAGGATCGCAGCGCGCATCAGATCGGGACTTACGAGGTGAAGACTGCCGGCTGGCAAACGATCATCGTTCAGGTTCCAGCGTCCGTCACGCGCAGAGGGCTTAACAAGCTCGGGTTCCGCGCCTCCTCTTTCGCGCCTGTCACTGTGTGTCCCCCGAGCATCCAGCTGACGACGTGCTCGCAGATGATCGCGCCGGGTCCCTCGGGGACCTTCGATGCCACTGCGATCGCGTTCCAGGATGCCAAGCTCACCGCGCCGTCGCTCATGCGTGCGTCGGTGTTCGCGCACGCGCTCGTGTTCCGATACGGGACGGCAACCAAGTAACGCGATATCCTCGCCCCATGTCGAGGTGGTGGGCTTTGATCGTCTCGCTCGCATGCGCAGCGTGTGGCGACCAGCAGGCCATCGAGGTCGATGCACCCGCCGTCGATGTCGCGATCGACGCCCAGATTGATGCACCTCCGCGCCCACTCGGTCAGATCGACGGGCTTTGTACCGGTCAACCCGGCCGGCCTCGAGTGCTCGTCTACACCTACGAGAACCTGTGGCGTCACGTTTCGAACTACGCCGCGCGACTCGCCATCTATGACATGTGCCAGTCACGAGGGTTCAATGTCACGACCACCAACGATCCGCTCGCCATCAACGCCACGCGGCTCGCCCAGACCGACGTCCTCGTGTTCTCGATCACGAGTGGCCCCGGCATCGATACGCTCGGACGGGCTGACCTCGAGGCTTGGCTACGGGACGGGGGTGGCATCGTGGGCCTTCACTCTGCGAGCGCGACCGAACCGGAGTGGCAGTTCTATTACGACAACATTGGCGCCCGGTTCGCGGGACACGCCCCGGGCATGCAGCCAGCGCAGATCACCGTCACGAGCGGACACCCGATCACCGACGGGTTGGAAGCGACCTTTGCGCACACCGACGAGTGGTACTTCTTCCAGTCACGCCCCGAGGACGTTCCCGGCATGACGATGCTGCTCGTCCTCGATGAGGCGACGCTGCCTGTCGACTATCCCGCGATGTACAAGGTCGGCTACCACCCCATCGCCTGGGCGCATGAGAAGTACGGTGGCCGCGTCTTCTACACGGCGATCGGGCACAACCCAGACGCGTTCGTGGACCCCACCATCCTCGAGATCGTGGGTCGCGCGATCGAATGGGTTGCCCATGCGCGCTAAGCACCTGGGATCAGCTGGATTGTCCTCGCTCAACGGCGGTCGCTCGGGCGGGTTCATGTGGTAAAGCGTCGGCTCCAATGCCCGAGCCCCAGCACCTCAAGCCCACGCTGATGTCGCGCCTGCAGCTGCGCCCCGAGTTCCATCGCACGATCAAGGCGCTCAAGCTGGTCGAGATCGCCTCGAAGATGCTGTCGCTGCGACCGCTGCGGCGCACGCTGCCCAACGGCACTCGATATCGCGTCCGCTATGGCGAGAGCCTGTTGATGGCTGACGAGATCTTCAATCGGCAGGTCTATCGCGATCCGTTCGAAGGGCGCGATGTCCGTACCTTCGTCGATCTCGGTTCGAACGTCGGCTACTTCACCTGCTATGCGATGGAGCGCATCGGTCGTCCTGACGCGTTCGGAATCGCGGTCGACGCGAACCCGAAGATGGCGGCGGAGACGGCGTTCCACATCGAGAACAACGGCTGGCGCAACGTCCGCGGGATCTCGGGCGTCGTCGGGTTCCCCTCCGATGTCGACGAGGCGCCGTTCTTCCTCAACCCGTCGAACATCTCCGGATCGGCGACGGTGCTCAATCCGAACATCCCAGCCAAGGGCAAACAGACCGAGATTCGCGTGCCGACGGTCGACCTCAACAAGGCGTGGCGCGACCATGCCGGCGACGTCCCGGTCGACGTCCTGAAGGTCGACGTTGAGGGCTTCGAGGTGAAGGTGCTTGACACGATCCCCGATCTCCTCAAGCGCACGAACACCGTCGCGCTCGAGTGGCACAAGTGGATCACGCCGCGCGAGCCGGTGGACGACGTGCTCGGCCGCGCTGGGCTTCGATTCGTGAAGGTCGTGACGGAAGACCCACACTGCGGCGTGGCTTACTACGCGCGTCCGCAAGCTCACTGATCGGCATGGTGCGCGGCCGGCTTCGCTCCCTCGGCGTCGCCGCGCTCGTCGCGCTGGGACTGCTCCTGATCACGAAGCAGCTCGGCTGCCACGGGGCGTACTCGAATCACGCCGCCTATCGCGCGCAGGTCGATGCGTTCTTCGCGGGGCGGCTCGCGCTGACGACGGCGCCCGAGGGGCTCGCGCACGACCTCGCCTGGACGGACAGCGGGGTCCAGCAGGTGTGGGGGCTCGGTGTGCCGCTGTGGCAGGCGCCGTTCGAGGCGGTGTCGCGGATGGTGGGGCAAGGACCGTTTCCGGATCGCGTGGCGATGGTGGCGTGGCTGGCGTGCGTGGGGTTCGTGCTGCTGCGCGCGTTCAAGCGCCGCGAGGGCGAGGCGTGGTGGGTGGGCGCCGGGTGCGTGGTGATCGCGGGGCTGTTGCCCGCGTTCGTCACGCTGATCCGCGCGCGGGTCGGCGTGTACGAAGAGGCGGCGATCTACGCGTACGGCGCGGCGATGATCTTGCTCGGCGGCGTGGTGATCTTCGCGCGCGCACCGACGCGCACGCGGTACGTGCTGCTGCTCGCGGCGGCAGGGCTGACCGGGCTGATCCGCCCGACCGTTTGGTTCTACGGGCTCGCGACGGCGATCGTCGCGACCGCGATCTACGTGCAGGCGCACGGTCGTCGGGCGATCGCGGGCGTGGCGATCGGCGCGGCGCTGTTCGTCGCCGGCGGTGGGGCGCTGTACGCGACGAATGCGATGCGGTTCGGCGCGGGCAGCGAGTTCGGGCATCGGCTGAACCTGGAGTCGTTGCCCGGCAACGTGTACGCGACGCGGTTCAGCTATCCGTTCGAGCGTGTGGGGTTGATCGAGGCGACGACCGAGCTCGTCGGCGCGACGTTCGGGCGACCGGAGCAGTTCTCGCGCAGGGGCTTCTACCTGAAGGACCTGCACGTCGGGCAAGCGGAGACGCCGCGCTGGCGCGAGTACTACTTCACGACGTTCTCGTGGCCCTACGTGCCGCTGATCCTCGCGGGCATGGTGATCGCGGTGCTCGCGTGGCGGCGACGCAGCGCACGCGAGGTCACCATCGAGCGCTGGCTCGGTGCGTGGGCGCTGATCGGCGCGCTGCCGCTGTTCGTGTTCTACCTGCGCGCACCCTCGATCTCGTCGAGGTATCAGCTCGATCTCGCCCCGGCGATCGTCGCGTGGCTCGTGATCGCGTGGCGCGCGGGGGCCGCGTGGTTGGCGACCCGCGGCAAGGGAGCGATCGGATTCGCCGTGCTGCTCGCGCTGTGGGCGACGGCCGTGTTCACGAGTCACAAGCGCGGGCGCATCGCCGCGGATCCGACCGACCGCGAGCACGCGCGCGCGTCGCTGGCGAAGCTCGTGTCGCCTGTCGCGGTGCCGCGGGCGATGCCAACGGCGTACGTGCAGGGCGATCCCGTGTGGATCGCGACGCAGGATCACGTGGCGCCGCTGTACCTCAACGGCATCGGGTGGGAACCCGCGACCGGACGCGTGCCGGTGGCGACGCACTTCTTCGTCGAGGATCCGCGGTTCATCGAGCTCGAGGTGGAGCCCGTCGAACCAAAGCGCGAGACCTGGACGCCGGAGGTTCGCGTCGCGGTGGGGCTCGAGCAGCTGCGACTCGAGTCCACAGCCCCGACGGAGAACGGCGCGAAGCTGCGGTTCCGCGTCGCGCGTGCGCTGCCCGGGCTGCACGTCGCCTTCGTCGCATTCGGACCCGACACGCAGCTCGATCAGCCGCAGTCCAGCTACGTGCTGCGATCGATCCGCTGGCGCGATTAGCGGATCGCGCGTACCGACGCAGGCGGCTCGGCGGGCGGTGCGGCGAGGAACGGGCGCTCGGGGACCAGGGTGTCCTGGTGGACCATGGTGAACGTCCACGGCTCCACACCCGCGATGCGCGCGCGGAGCTCGACGGTGACGTCGCCGAGCCCGTGGAGATCGCGGACGACGCGCGCGAAGGTGTGTGACGGCTGGCCGGGGATGTCGAGGGTGACCTCGCCGTTATCGGTCGCGATCCAGTAGGTGCCGTCGAGGCGCGCGTCGAGGCGAATGCTGACCTCGACGCCGGGGAGCTCGGGGGTGACGACGATGCCGGGCGTGTTGAAGCCCCAGCTCGGGGCGGCGTCGTTGAGCGTGTTGACGATGCCGTCCGAGGCGGAGAGCAGGCCGTCGCAGGCGTAGTAGCCCTCGATGCGCGAGTAATCGCACGCCTCCCATGGCGCGCCATCGAAGCGAGCCTCGACGGTGGCGGTGGGGCGCAGGCCGCTGCCGAGCTCGAGCGCGCGCGTGGTGGTGTGGGTCTCGATGCAGCCGCGCACGACGAGCGCGAGGAGGAGGAGCGGGAAGCCGATGGCGAGGCCGGGCGCGACGAGGCGCGGGAGGCGGGCGCGGCCGCGGGCGAGCAGGCGCAGCGCGCGGCGACGAAGGCGCGCGACGCTCCACACGACGCCGATCGCGAGCGCGGCGAGCGCCGCGAGGATCGAGAGGGCGCGGCCGGCGTGGTCGGAAGGGAGTGGGCCGTCGGGCGTGAAGATGGTGCGGCCCGGCGCGACCCACGCGCTGACGACGTGGAGCTTGCCGCCCGGGATCGTGGGATAGGCGTAGACGGGCTCGGCGGCGCCGGAGGCGTGGCGCGCGCGCCAGCGCGGGTAGTAGCCCGTGCCGAGCGCGACGAGCACGGGCTCGGTGGTGTTGGCGACCTCGATCTCGACGGCGCGATCGTCGAGGCGGAGCACCTTGACGTCGCCGGTGCCCTTCTCGATGCGCGCGAACTTGCCGTCCCACGCGGGGAGCTCGCGCACGTGGTAGCTGCCGAACACCTGCTCGGTGGCCGGGTCGCCGAGCTTCGGGGACTTGCCGGCGGCGATGACCCAGCGGATGTTGAAGCGGCGCAGGCTCTCGGGCGAGGTGTCCTCGATGCGCTCGCGCAAGAGCAGATCGGGGATCCAGATCATGTGCAGGGTCGGCAGGCCGGTCTGCGCGGTGAGGTGGAAGTGCTCGTGCGTGGTCTCCTCGAACAGCGCGCGGCCCCAGCGGTCGGGTCCGAGGTCCCGCATCTGGGCGGCGGCCCAGTCCGTGAGCAGCTGGCGCCCGGTCGGGTCGCCCGCGAAGACGCGCGCCTCGCCGCTCGCGCGTTGCTGGCCGGCGGACCACACCGAGGGCGCGACGCGGAGCACGGCGGCGGACATGATGCCGACGAGGGCGGCGGCGACGAGGCGGCGGCGCGGAGGAGCGTCGCGCCAGGCGTGGATCGCGGCGCCGGCGAAGATGGAGATGCCATAGGCGCCGGCGGCGACGACGAACGGACGTGCGAGGGCGGCGAGCCGCTCCGTGCCGAGGCGCGCGACGCCCATGCCGGGCGCGAGATCGAACGCGAGGTACACGGCATCCGAGAGGCCGAGGAGCAGGAGCAGCGCGGACGCGCAGACGAACACGACGGGCGCGCGCCGCGACCACAGCCCGGCGAGGATGCCGAAGTAGCCGGCGTAGCCGAGCATCGCGTACGCGGTGACGGGGGACGGTGCGGCGAGCAGATCCTGGAGGAGGCGATCGGGCGCGCGGAGCGCGTTGGGGTAGTGCTGGCCGTAGAGGAGGATGCGCCCGGCGAGCGGCATCCACACGCACGCACCGAGCGCGGCGCCGAGGCCGACGTGGAAGATGGCGACGAGCGCGCGCCGCGGCGGCACGTCGGTTGCGAGCAGCGCGACGCCCGCGAGCGCGACGATGGTGGTCGCCGCGGCGAGCAGGCCTGCCGGGTGGCTGGCGGTCGCGAGCGCGGTGAAGGTCCAGATCGTGATCGAGGCGGAGAGGCGCGGGCGGCGCAGGGCGGCGAGCACGCCGAGCGCGGCGATGGTGGCGAACGCGAGCGACATCGCGCTGTGGACGAGCGCCCAGCGGAACAGGCCGACGGTGCCGCCGTGCGCGACCGCGCCGCTGTCGACGAGGGTGAGCAGGCCGACGACGAGCGCGATGGGCTTGGGCGCAACGCGCATCGCGATCGCGGTGGTCGCGAGCGCGAGCGCGAGGTGGACGACCACGGCGACGACGAGCTGCGCGCGCCCGAGGTCACCCTCGAGGCCGAGCAGGTGCGCGAGGTGTCCGGTGACGACGTACGTGAACGCCGGGTACAGATCGAGGGGCGCATCGCCGGTGCCGACGGCGTGGTTCCAGATCGGAAGATCGAGGCCCGGCATCGACGGCGTCACGCCCGCGAGGACCGCGTGTTGCGGGCCCCAGTCACCGGCGGGCCAGTCGGGCGAGATCGTGAGTGCGTCCCAGAACACGGAGAGGCCGGCGACGGCGACGATGGTGAGCACGAGGGTCGTGGTGACCAGGCTCGGCGGGCGGCGCAGCCACGCGGGTGCGTGCGGCCACGTCATCGCGACGCCGACGCCGAACGCGCCCGCGAGGATCGTCATGCCAATCGCGCCCGACGAACTGGCGGGAAACAGCAGCGCGAGCAGCGCACCGCACGCGACGAGCTGCCAGCCCGGGCTCCGCGCGATCGCCTTCAGGCCGGGCACGTCTCGATGTATCTCGGAACTACGACGGGTACAAACCTGCCCGCCGAGCGTGGGGCGTTCTGCCCCATCGCCGCGAGGCTCGTCGACGCCGTATGCTCGCGCGCGCATGAAGATCCGTTGGGGCTTCGTCCTGCGCGTGCTCGGCACGGCGGCGGGGCTCGCGTATATCGCGACGCGCGTCGATGCCGGCACGGCGAAGGCGGCGCTCGCACGGATCCCGCTGGTCACGTTCGCGCTCGCGGTGGCGCTGGTCGCGGGCAACGTGGTGGCCGGCGCGCTGCGCTGGAAGGTGCTGATGCGCGCGTACGGCGCGACGAGGATCCCCTCGCTGCCGCGGCTCGTCTACCTCTACTTCGTCGCGTTCTTCTACAACAACTACCTGCCGGGCGCGGTCGCGGGCGACGTGGGGCGCGGCGTCGTGACGCGCGATGCATTCGAGGCCGAGGGCGCGCCGGGCGCGCTCGCGGTGGTGCTCGTCGAGCGCGCGCTGGGCCTGTTCGCGCTGTTCGCGCTGCTCGCGGTCGGGCTGATCGTCACCGGCGATCGGGTGGATGCGGGGAGCCTGTGGTGGTGGACCGCGCTCGGCGGTGCCGGCTCGTGCGTGCTGGTCGGCGTACTGCCGGTGGCGCGGCGGCTCGCGCCGAGGCTGCCGGCGGTGCTCGCGCGGCAGGCGGCGCGGATGCCGGTGCTGCGCGACGGGGGCGCGTTCGCGCAGGCGATCGCGCTGTCGGTGGCGACGCAGGCGCTGATCGCGCTCGCGGGGTGGGTGCTGCTCGCGGCGCTCGCGCCGATCGATGTGGGTGCGTCGCTGCTCGTCGTCCCGCTCGCGGCCGCGACGACGTTCCTGCCGATCACCGTGGGGGGCGCGGGTGCGCGCGAGGCGGTGTACATCGCGCTGTGCGGGCAGCTGTTCGGCATGCCCGAGGCGGATGCGCTCGCCGCGTCGCTCGGGCTGTGGCTCGCGCATCTCGTCGTCGGCGCGGCGGGTGGGCTCGCGCAGCTCGCCGGCCGGCGGCGCGCTTGACCGCCTCGGCGGCACCGGCAAGACTCGTCGCGTGCGTTGGCCTCTCGCGCTGCTCGTCGTCGGCGGATGCGGGGATAATCTAATGCCCGACGGCGCACCGCTGAGCGCGGCGCCCGATCTGACGATCGTCGCGCACCAGGATGACGACCTGCTGTTCATGCAGCCGGATCTCATCGAGCTCGCCGAAGCGCGCGGCGGGCTGACGAACGTGTACGTCACCGCGGGCAACGGCAGCGGCGGCACCGAGCGGGCCGATCGGCGCTACCGGGGCCTGCGCGAGGCGTACGCCGAGGCGGCGGGCGTCGAGAGCGTGTGGGCGTGCGGGTGGATCGATCTCGCCGGGCACGTGGCGCAGCACTGCCGCCTCGACGAGGCGAACATCTCGCTCGTCTTCCTGGGGTATCCCGATGGCGGCATCGAGGGCCAGCTCGATCGCAGCCTGCTGCGGCTGTGGTCCGGCGCGATCGACGGCGCGGACTCGGTCGCCGAACGGTCGACGCGCTACGACCAGGCGGAGCTGATCGCGACGGTCGCCGAGGTGATCCGCCAGACGCGGCCGGCGACGATCCGCACGCTCGACTTCGGCGCGACGCACGGCCGCGATCATTCGGATCACATGCTGGCCGGCGCGATCACCCTGCTCGGTGCAGGCGAGGCCGCATTCACCGGGCAGCTCCGGTCGTTCCGCGGCTACGCGACGGAGGGCGAGCCCGAGACATTGATCGAGCCGCTCTACGCGCGCTCGGAGAACATCCTCGCGCACTACACCGCCTGCGTCAGCGACTGCGCGCCGCACACGTGCGGCTCGGCGTGCGACGTCATCCCGCCCGAGCACGAGACGTGGCTGCACCGGCGGTATGCCCTCGGGCTGCGGCGAGACGTGCGCGGCACGCTGCGCACGGACGGCGGCTGCGTGCGCGCCGACGCGAGCGTCGCGGCGACGTGCGGCGAGCTCGACATCGCCGAGCTCTCGCCTGCCGGTCTGTTGCGTGTCGGCGACCGCTGCCTCGCCGCGTTGCCGTCGGGCGAGGTGAGCGCGGACGCGAGCTGCGCTGCGAGCGCGCACGCGCGGTGGTTCCTCGACGACGACGGCCGGGTGTGGAACGGTGCGCCGCCCCCGCCGGAGAGCGTGGCGCCGTCGCGGCACCTCGCGTGTCTCTCGGCGAGCGGCGATCGGCTGCGCGTCGCGCCGTGCGGCGATGGCCTCGCGCCGCGCTGGGAGCTCGTCGGGACCGCGAGCGTGATCGACCGCCCGGCGTTCCTGCCGAGCACCGGTCGCGCGATCCGCGGCTTCGGCGATCGCGTGTACGCCATCGCCGGCGGCGAGCTGTGGTCGGCCACGTGGACGGGGACCAGCTTCGCCGCACCCGCCGACGAAGGCCTCCTCCCCGTCGAGCCCGAGAGCCTCGCCGTGGGCATGCTCGACGGCAGCCCGCGCGCGTGCGGCCGCGATGCGGAGGGCATCCTGTGCCGCGCGCTCGATGTGCCCGGCCCCGCCGCCGAGCGCTGGACACCGGCGTTCGCGCGCACCGGCGCCGCCACCGCCGGAGATCGCTCGCTCGCCGTAGCCGGCGACGAGATCTGCGGCCTCGGGGACGAGGGGGTGATGTGCGCACCGCGCGGCCTCACCGTCGTGCCGGGCGTGCGCTCGCGCTGGCCCTCGGTCGACGGCGCGCTGTGGGCCGGTGACCTCGACGGCGACCAGCGCCCCGACTGGTGCACCGCGACGGCGTCCGGTGTCGCGTGCGGCCGCGACCTCGACCGCCCTCTCACCACCGACGGCGTCCCTTGGAGCTACGCGCTCGGCGGCGTCGTCGAGCCCGCGCCCGGCTCGACCGCGCTCGGCGTGCTCCACGATCTCGACGCCGATGGTCGCCAAGATCTGTGTGCGTTGCGCGACGGCACCGTGTGGTGCGCGCACAGCCAGGGCGTAGCTCTGGGCCCGCAGGTCTCGCTCGGCGCCTTCCCGCAGGCCGCGCCGACCGCGCTGTTCTTCGTCGCGGATCGCGCCTGCGTCGACGACGGCGCTACGCTCGCGTGCCTGCCCGTGCCTTGGCCAGCGCGGCGAGTCGATCCATGACCTTGCCCGCGACGTTGGTGTTGTCGAGGCGCGCCGCGTGGCGCACGCCGGTGGGCGACGTGATGTTGAGCTCGGTCAACATCCCGCCGATCACGTCGAGCCCGACGAGGATCTGGCCGTGCTCGCGCAAGAACGGTGCGACCATCGCGATGATCTCGCGATCGCGCGCGTCGATCGTGGTCTTCACGGCGGTGCCGCCGACGTGCAGGTTGCCGCGCGCCTCGGCGCTCGCGGGCACCCGCAGCACGGCGCCGACCGGCTCGCCATCGACGAGGACGATCCGCTTGTCGCCTTCGACCGCCTCGGGCAGATAGCGCTGCGCGAGCGTCCACCGCGTGCCGGCGCCGGTCGAGGTCTCGAGGATCGACGACGCGTTCGGGTCGCCGTCGCGGACGACGAAGATGCCGAGCCCGCCGTAGCCGTCGACAGGCTTGACCACGATCGCCCCGCCCTGCTCGCGCTGGAACGCGCGCAGCTTGTCCGCCGAGCGCGTGACGATCGTCGCCGGCGTGAGCTCCGGCCACCGCAGCACGGCGAGGTGTTCGTTGAGCTCGCGTAGCCCGCTCGGATCGTTGACGAGGAGCGTCTTGCCGCGCGCGTGATCCAGGATCCACGTCGCGTGCAGGTAGTTCACGTCGAGTGGCGGATCCTTGCGCATCAACACCATGTCGAAGGCCGCGAGCCGGTGGAACGTGCTCGGCCCCACCGTGAACGCCTCGGCCGGTGTGGCCGCATCGCGCACCTGCGTCGGGAAGGCATCCGCGACCGCGTCGTCTCCGACGAGGCCGAGGTGCTCGAGCTGGCAGGTCCAGACCTCCCAGCCGCGGGAGGCCGTCTCGAGCATCAGCGCGTAGGAAGTGTCCCCAGCCAGCGTGAGGCGATCGAGCGGATCGACGATGAACAGGCAGCGCACGCGGGCAGCTTAGCCGATAGAATATCCACCGTGAGCGGCAAGCCCCCCGAACGGTACGGCTCGTACAGCGTGCACGAGCAGCTCGGAAAAGGCGGCATGGCGACGGTGCATCGCGCGGAGCGCACGCTGCGCAACGGCTCCACGCAACAGGTCGCGCTCAAGCGGCTGAACCCGACGCAGCAGAAGGAGCTGGTCGCGCTGTTCCTCGACGAGGCGCGCGTCCTCAAGCTCCTCAAGCACGCCAACGTGGCGGAGACCTACGACTCGGGCCGCGTGTTCGGCACCTACTTCATCGCGATGGAGTACGTCGCCGGGCCCACCTTGCAGGATCTCGTGAAGCACGCGGGCAAGACGGTCGGCGCCATCCCGCAGGCGATCACGCTCAACCTCGCCATCCAGCTGTGCGATGCGCTCGACTACATCCACACGCTGACCGACGAGAAGGGCGAGCCCCTCGGCATCGTGCATCGCGATGTCACGCCTGCGAACATCCTCCTGTCCGATTCCGGGTTCCTGAAGCTGATCGACTTCGGCTTCGCGAAGGCCGCGATCTCGACGGAGCACACCGGCAAAGGGATCATCAAGGGCAAGTTCGGCTACGTCGCCCCCGAGTATCTGGGCGGTGCGCTGCCGGATCATCGCGCGGACCTGTGGGCGGTCGGCATCATCCTCTACGAGCTGCTCACCAGTCGCCGGCTGTTCGATGGCGCCGACGCCTACGAGACCACCACCCGCGTGCGCTCGATGCCCATCCCCCGCCCGTCGCTGGCCAACCCGCGCGTCATCCCCGAGCTCGACGAGATCGTGCGCCACGCGCTCGAGCGCGATCCGGCGAAGCGCTGGCAGTCCGCGGCCGAGATGCGCGCCGCGCTGGTCCAGGCGACCGGCGAGCTCGGCACCGCGATCGAGCACAAGGTCGTCGCCGAGTGGACCGAGTGGGCGATGCGCCAGGAGCCGGGCAAGGAGGTCAGCGGCGTCAGCCACCTCCACGATCTGCTCGGCACGCCGCGCCCCAAGCTCAAGCACCTGCAGACGTCCGAGCTGCCGCCGCTCGCCTCGGCGCCGCCCGCGCCTGCCGTCGTCTCGGTCCCCGAGGCGCCCGACCATCGCAAGTGGATCGCGATCGGCGTCGGCGTGTTCCTGCTGTTCGTGTTGATCGGCGTCCTCGCGCGCTGACCGACCAGGGTCGCGTAGCACATTTGTGCTACAGTTCGAGCATGTCGACGACGACGGTACGCCTCGCGCCACGGCTGAAGGCGCGGCTCACCGCAGCAGCGCGCAAGGCGGGCAAGACGCCGCACGCGCTCATCGTCGAAGCGATCGCGCAGACCGTCGAGCGCGCCGAGCAGGAGGATCAGTTGCACGAGCTGGCCGACGAAAGGTGGGCGAAGCTCCTGGAAACCGGCAAGTCGGTCGCATGGGAGGACGCGAAGACCTATCTGCGGGCGCGAGCGCGCGGTGTGCGTCCGCGTAGGCCTGCCGCTCGCAAGCTCGGACGCTAGGTACGATGGCGAGGGTCGAGCTGGCGCCCGAGGTGCTCGATGACCTCGATCGCTTCGTCACTCACATCCAGGTGCTCGAGCACAGCCCACACATGGGACGGCCGGTTCGGGGAGGCAAGCGCGAGCTCGTCATCGGTCGGGGCATGCGCGGCTATGTCGCGCTGTACCGCTACGTCGCTCCGATCGACACGGTGTTCGTCTTGGCGATCCGGGCGCAGCGAGAGGCCCGCTACAAGCGGCGGCGCTCTCGTTAGCGATCACAGCGCGCGCTCGCCGGCGGCTGACTCAGGCGGTCGGCGGTGGCTCGCCGCCGCCCGGCCCCGGCACTTCCTCGCCGCCGACGACGACCTTGGTCGGCAGCAGGTGCTCGAGGCCGTGCTTGCGCAGGCGGTAGTAGAGCGTCGAGCGATTGATGCCGAGCGTGCGCGCCGCGCTCGCGATGTTGCCGCGCGACTTCTCGACCGCCGAGATGATCTCCTTGCGCTCGCTGTCGAGCAGGCGCTCCGCGAGGCTCTTGCCGTCGTCGGCGACGGCGGGCGTGGTGATCACGGCGACCGGGCCGCTCTGCGAGACGGCTGCGCTGGTCTGCGCGCGGCGGCCGAAGTCGAGGTGCGACGAGCCGAGTGGCTGCCCCCTCGCGAGGATCATCGCGCGCTCGATGATGTTCTCGAGCTCGCGCACGTTACCCGGCCAGTTGTACTCGCGCAGCTTGGCGAGCGCCTCTGCCGACGGGGACTGCGGCGCGCCGCCCATCGAGCGGCTGAACTTGGTGACGAAGTGCTGCACGAGCACCGGCAGGTCCTCGAGGCGATCGCGCAGCGGGGGCAGGTTGATCGGGAAGACGTTGAGCCGGTAGTAGAGGTCCTCGCGGAACTCACCCTCCTCGATCATCTTCTCGAGGTTGCGGTTGGTCGCGCTGACGACGCGCACGTCGACCTTGATCGTCTCGTGGCCGCCGACGCGCTCGAACTCGCGCTCCTGCAGCGTGCGCAGCAGCTTGATCTGGACCTCCATGGGGAGGTCACCGCACTCGTCGAGGAACAGCGTGCCGCCGTCCGCGAGCTCGAACCGGCCGGGCCGCCGCGCGACCGCGCCGGTGAAGCTGCCCTTCTCGTGTCCGAACAGCTCGCTCTCGAGCACGCCCGGCGCGAGCGCGGCGCAGTTGACGCGCACGAACGGCTTCTCTTCGCGCGGCGAGTTGATGTGGATCGCGTGCGCGACCAGCTCCTTGCCGGTGCCGGTCTCGCCGCGCAGCAGCACCGTCGACGCGGTGGGCGCGACCTGCTCGACCTTCGACAGCACCTCGCGCAACGCGGCGCTCTCGCCGATGATGTTGCCGAAGTCGAACTCGCCGTGGATCTGCTGGTTGAGGTAACCGGTGTAGGCGGCGAGCTGGGCGGCGAGGCGCTTGTTGTCGCGCTGCAGGTGGAAGCGCTCGATCGCGTACTGCAGCACGCCGCGCACTTCCTTCGCGTCCCACGGCTTGGTGATGTAGCGGTAGACCTGGCCGAGGTTGATCGCCTCGACCAGCACGTCGACGTCGGTGAACGCCGTGAGGATGATCCCGACGGCCTCGGGCTGCCGCTGCTTGACCTCGCGGAGCAGCTCGACGCCCGTCATCTTGGGCATCCGCTGGTCGGTGACGATGACCGCGACCTCGCGCTCCTCGAGCACTTGCAGGGCCTCGGGGCCGCTGCTCGCGGTCAGGATGTCGAACGTCTTGCGGAAGTTGAACCGGAAGGCATCGAGGTTGTCCTGCTCGTCGTCGACGACGAGGATCGGATACCGCTTCACGTCGAGCGTCATACCGGCCTTCCAAGCGTTATCACGACGCCGCAGGGCTGGCTATGGCTTGGGCGCCGAGGCGACGAGGACGCCTTCCTTTGCCAGGCGGACCAGCAGCGGCCCCATGATCAGCCCCCAAGCGCCCAGGATCTCGACACCGCCGAACATCGCGACGAGGACCACGAACGTCGGTAAGGCGAGCTGGCCGCGCCGCGCGAGGTACGGTCGCGCGAGGTTGTCGACGGTGGAAATCACCGAGACGCCGATGACCGCGAGCACGATCGCCGCCGTGGTGCGGCCGGTGAGGGCGAGGCCCGCAGTGACGGGGACCCAGACGAGGGCGGTCCCGACCGCGGGGATCACCGACATGACGAGCGTGATCATCCCGAGCGCCAGCGCGGCCGGCACGTCGAGCGCCACATAGGCGATGGTCGCGACGATCGACTGCGCCAGGCCCGCGCCGACGATCCCGAACGCGAGGCCGCGCCCGGTCTCCATGAACGCATTGGCGAACCGGCGCGTCGTCGCGGCGTCGACCGGCGAGTGCCGCTCGATCCACGCGTACCAGGCGCGCCCCTCGACCAGCACGCCGTACGTGCCGGAGATCAGGATGAGCAGGCCGATCAGCACGTGCGCCGTGGCGCCGGCCACCTGCTTGACGATCGACCACGCGCGATCGCCCTGGTTCATGAGGAGATCGATGATGCGCGAGCTCGACAGCTCGACCTTCGTCGTCTCTTCGCTTGCCGGGCCCGTGCCGGCCGCGAGCTTGACGAGGATCTGGTTCACGCGATCGGACTGCAGGAGCTGGTGGATCAGCGCGATCGCATCGACCACGAGCGACGCGACCATCGCGGCGAGCGGCAGCATCGTGACCACGAACAGCAGCACGGTGACGGTCGCCGAGATGGCGCGCCGGCCGCGGAACACCCTGCGGATCGGGACGTAGACGCGCGTCGCGTAGGCGCCCATCCAGACCGCCAGCACCATGTACGGGGCCTCCGGCGCGAGCACGATGACCGCAGCGGTGCACAACACCGCGACCAGCCAGCGTGGGGAAGCCGTGGACACGGCTGCCAGCGCTGCATCGCGCGTACCTCGCGCCGCCCACATGTAAGGAAATTTGTCCCCGCACCGCTCTGCCCGTTAGCATTTCGGAATGCCTCCCCGTCGGCCGCGCCGTGCGGCACAGCTCGCTCCGACGCCCGCCCCGCCCCCTCGCAAGCCGATGGCGATGGCCCGCCGGGTGTCGCTGTTCGAGCGCGAGGTCACCGTGCGCCTGGCCCCGGTCGCCGTCGATCTCCTCCACGGTGCGGCGCGCATGCTCACCGAAGGCGAGCTGACCGGAGGCGTGTACGCGGGCTCGACGATGATGACCGTCGATCTCGTGCGTACCAAGCACGTCATCTCCGACGCGCCCGACGCGACGACGGCGCAGCGTGTCGCCCTGCTCTATGCCGCCGACGATCGGTGCCGTGCGCACGCCCGGCGGATCGCCGTCGCCGAGGCGCGCCGGGTCGCCGGCTGCGAGCTCGCCACGCCGCTCGTCGATGTCGAGAGCCGCGCCAAAGGTCCCGAGGTCCACCTCAGCCTCAACGTCGAGGGGCAAGCCCCGGCTTCGCCGGGGCGCGCAGCACCGCCGAAGGGCGGTGCGGAGGTCAACGCCCAGCGGAGGAACGCATGATCGAGCTGTACAGCATTCGCGACGTGTCTCGCATTCTCGCCGTCCAGGAGTCGCGCCTGCGCTACTGGACGCAGACCGGCTTCGTCGGGCCCACGGTCCGCAAGGGCGGCCGTTTCTACTACACGTTCCGTGACCTGCTCGCGGTGAAGGCCGCGAAGGATCTCGCGGTCACCGGCATGCCGGTGCAGAAGATCCGCAAGAACGTCGACGTACTCCGCAAGGCGCTGCCCGACGACACGCATCCCGCGACGCGGCTGCGCGTGTGCTGCGACGGCGAGACCATCGTCGCGCTCGCCGACGACGTCGCGTTCGAGCCGATCGGTGGCCAGATCGTGATGGCGTTCACCGTGCCTAGCTTCGGCGAGCACATCGCGCAGGTGCTGGCGATGCCGCGCGTCGATCCCAACGACATCCGCGACTCGGACGGTGCACCGGATCACGTCGAGGACAACGTCACCGAGGCCAACGGCGGCACGACCGCGTACCGCTACTTCATCGAGGCGTGCGCGGCCGAGGACCGCGGCGACATCGCCACCGCCGAGCATCTGTTCCGCCAGGCGATCGACCTCGAGCCCAACATGGCCGCGGCGCTGACCAACCTCGGCAACCTGGTCTATCGCCAGGGCGAGCTCGAGGAAGCGCGCCGCCTCTACGACCGCGCCCTCGAGCACGATCCGCAGCAGCCGGAGGCTCGCTACAACCTCGCCAACCTCCTCGAAGAGCTCGGCGAGACCGACCGCGCGATCTCGGAGCTTCGCGTGGTATGCGCCGCGGCGCCCGACTTCGCCGACGCGCACTACAACCTCGGCGTCATGCTCGTCGAGGTCGGCGGCAAGGCGCAGGCGAAGCAGTACCTCGAGCGCTACCTCGAGCTCGACGCCGCCAGCGATTGGGCGACGCACGCGCGCACGTATCTCGGCCAGCTCGCGGCATGATGGCCGCACTCGAGGCCGAGCGCGACCGTTCGCTCCAGAGCGGCTGAGCGCAACTTCGTCGACGACGCGCTGTCCAGGCGTGGCATCATGCAGGCCGTGTGGCGCGCAGTTGTCGTGGCGGCGGTGGCGATGGCGGGTTGTGCGACGGCGCCTCGGCCGCGCGTCGCGCCTGCGAAGGAGCGCATCGAGCCTGGCCAGCGGAGCTGGCGGATCGGGTCGGGCTCGACACGTGTGCCGATCGCAGCGGACCGACCCCTGCTCGCCGCCTTCACCGCGCTGATGCCGGACCCCGAGCACGAGCTGCGCTGGCCGCTCTCGGTCTCCGCACACCCGGAGCTCGAGCCGTCGTTCGCGATCGCACCCGCGCTCGCGCAGCCCGGCATCGAGTGGATGGATCTATGCCGGATGGGCGTGATGAACCGCTACGGCAGCGGTCAGCTACGCGACCTGACGACGTACCTGCGCGCGTGGTGCCTGGTCGCCGACGGCAACCTCGATCGCGGGCTCGAGACGCTCGTCAGCCTCCAGTCGTCGGTGACGCCGCAGCTCGGTCCCGCGGTGCGCATGGACATCGCCAGCATCCTCGCGGCGGGCACCGCGGACGACGCCGAGAACTTGATCGCCAAGCACCAGCTCGGCGGTCTCGACCGGCTCGACCTGCTCGCCGGCACGTTCGTCGAGCTCGGCAAGCGCGACGATGCCTACGCGATCAACCAACGCGCGTTGCAGGCCGACCGCGCGGCGGTGCACGCGAGCTCGTGCCGCCGCCTCGCACGGGCGATCGTGCTCGCGCCCGCGGATGTTCGCGAAGGGCCGCTCGCGGATCTGCGCCAGCTCGCCGAGCAGGACAAACCCGATCGCCTGTGCGTCGCGCTGCATCACGAGCTCGCATGCTGGGTGTTCATGACGCGCGAGGCGATGACGAGCCTCACGGGCTCGATGGTGCACTGCGGACCGTACTGGCAGGACCACGGCGTCCCGGCCGAGCAGCGCGCCGTGATCGAGGCCTACGTCGCGTGGCCACGACGACCT
>DATLHR010000016.1:0-27499 GCA_035539815.1 Kofleriaceae bacterium | reverse complement strand
CTCACGTTTGGTGTGCAGGCGATCGTCGCGCTCGCCGGCCTCTTCAACGGCCTGTTCCTGAGCTACGAGTGGTCGCGCACGTCGGGCAGCCTCGCCTCGCTCGCGGTAAGCGGCGCCCTCGCGTTCCTCGCGCTGTCTCGGTTCGGTGCGATCTCGGGCTGGGTGCAGGCTGCGCCGCCCGCGCCGCCGATGCAGTTCCCGCCGCAGCAGGGCGGCGGCTATCCCCCGCAAGGTGGCGGCTATCCTCCGCAGGGCGGCGGCTATCCTCCGCAGGGTGGCGGCTATGGCCAGCCCGGCGGCGGTGGCTACGGTCAGCCGCGCTGATGTGAGCGGTGGATGATCGTGCACGTGCACGTACGTGCACGCGCACGACCGCGGAGCGCCTAGAGCGGACGATCAAAACCTGTGAGGTGAACGTGGTCGTGATCGTGGCCGTGAACGTGATCGCGCCCGTGATCAGAACTGGTGCCCATTCCTCCGCGTTGCAGCGCACGGCAAGTACAGATCACGGCCACTGGACCCGCGCAACTCCATCGACAGGTATTGAGCGTCCGCGCTCAGCCGACTACCGTCACGCTGAGCTACTCCGCGACTTGATCGAGGATCGCGGTGGCCAACGCCTCCGCGATCTGCGCCTGGACCGCGGCGTCCGCGAGATGCTTGCCCTCGATCGGATGATCGAGGAAGCCGACCTCGACGAGGACCGCCGGCATGGTCGCGCCGAGCAGGACGTGATGGATGTCCTGGCGCACGCCGCGGTCGCCATCCTTGCCGCGCCGGTCGCGGAGCTCGGCCTGGATCCGCGCGGCGAGGTCGGCGGCCTCCCACTGCGTGGAGCCCCGCTCGACGTCGTCGAGCACGAGCGCGATCTCCGGATCGACGCCCGGCCGCGGCGTCGTGGTGTCGGCGCGCAGCGCGCGGCCATCGACGTCGATCGCGCGCGGCGAGAGCACGAAGGTCTCGAACCCGCGCTGCGTGCGCGTCGGCGAGGCGTTGGCGTGGATCGACACGAACACGTCGGCCGCGTGCTGATCGGCGAGCGCCACCCGCTGGCGCAGCGTGAGCGTGCGGTCCGCGCTGCGCGTGAGCTCGACCTCGGCGCCGCGCGCGCGCAGCAACACCGCGACCTGGTTCGCGAGCGTCAGCGTCAGCTGCTTCTCGTGCAGGCCGGCGCCCCGCGTTCCGGCGTTCGAGCCGCCGTGACCGGGGTCGAGCACGACGAGGGGCTTGGCCTCCGCACTCGAAGCGCTGGCGATCACGAGCCCGAGGATCACGGCACCAGGTGAAGCCTTCACTACATGTAGGATATCGCGACCGATCGGGGGAGGGCCCAGTTTTTGGGGCTCGCCTTGACCCAACTGGTCCATACAGCTACGGTTTTTTAATTGTCTCGCCGCCACTCCCCGGGGCCGATGGTGACCACGCTCGGTGGCTGCCTGGTCCTGCTCGCGGCGGGGTGGATGATGTGGATCCAGGGGGGCGTCGATCTCTACACGGGCATGCTCGTGGCCACCGGCGCTGGTGTCGTGGTCAACGGCAGCGTGCGGTGGGCGCGCGATCGCCGCGCCGGTGATGCGCGCCCCATGTTGATCCGCGAGCGCGAGCCGAGCATGCCTTGGAGCTCGCGCCTGACGCCGCTCCACGCGCTGCTCGTCGTCGCGGTGCTCGAGCTCGCGATCAACAGAGTCGCCGTGCCGATGCTGGGGCCCAAGACGGGCGAGCCTCCGGCGTGGCACACGGTGCTCGATTACGCCGGGCTGTTCTTGTTCTACTTCACCGGCGTGCTCGCGGCGCTCGTGCTCGTGATGCGCTGCGTAGGTGAGGTGACCGGGCCTGCCGGGCGGCGCGTCCGCGCGGCGCATGTCGTCACGGGGATCGCGGCGCTGCTCGCGGCGATCCCGCTCGTCGTGTCCGCGCCCGCGGAGCTCAGCCTCGTCCTCGAGTTCGCGTTCGGGCTGTCGGTGCTGCTGCTCGTGTCGACGGCGTTCAGCCGCGAGCACGACCTCGGCGTGCAGATCGGGCTGTCCATCGTCGCGGTGCCGCTGCTCGTCCACACGGCGAATGCGATCGGCGCGCGGTTCGTGTGGCCCGACACCACGTTCGACGGACCGGGGATCACGATCGCGCGCGCAGGGGTGGTCGCGCTCTGCATCGCGGCGCTGGTGTCGCCGTACTGCTTCGCGCCGCGGCCGTTCACGCGCTCGGTCACGCGCGCGGTGCCGGCGGTGATCGGGCTGTCGTTCCTGACGGTGGGCGCGCTCGTCGGGCGCACGCACTATCTCGGGCTCGCCAAGGGGGCGTCCCTCGCGATCGGCGTCGACATGAATCGGACGCAGGCCGACCCGCGGCTCGCGCTGTACCTGCTCGCGATCGCGACGCTGGCATGGACGCTCGCGTCCTGCGCGATCGCCTCGAGCGCGGCGCGACGCAAGGTCGGCCTCGGGATCGCGCTCGTGCTCCTCGGTGGCTACGGCTTCGCGTGGCCGCACCACTACCTGTTACCGCTGCTCGGCATCGCGCTGATCGCGGACGCCGCGCGCCGCGTGCGCGAGGAAGAGCTCTCCGACATGCCGTTCGCGAGCGATACGCCGCCGATCCCAGATACGGCGTGGTCGAGCTACGTCGCGGCCGTGGCGCAAGGGCTCCGGCGGTCGTTGACCGACGTGCACAGCCTGACGATGCGTGGCGAAGGCGGGCTGACCTCGTCGATCGTCGTCGGGGACTTCGACGGTCTCGGCGTACGCACGCGCATCGAGCGCATCGACGGCAGCGTGCTCGCGCTCGACATCGTGATCGGCCGCGAGATCGACGAGGTCCGCGGCTCCACGCTCACCGTGTGGGCGCGGCCCGAGCGCACGCTCGGCGCGAACCCGGCTGGGCCGCCCGCGGCGCCCGCGCTGGAGAGCGGTGACGCAGAGTTCGATCAGCGCTTCCGCACACGCGGCAGCGCGCAGGCGCTCGCGCAGCTGTTCGACGAGGAGCTGCGCGGCCGCGCGGTGACCACGCTCGACGGCTGGCTCGCGTACTGGGAGCATGAGGGCATGCGCTATCGCGTGTATCCAGGGAAGGGTGCGCCGCTCGATCATCCGATGCCCTTGTCGGATCTCGCGCAGGGGCGCGCGGTGGGGCAGGTCGAGCGTCTCGTCACCGTGATCGAGCTGCTCGTCGAGATCGCGCGGCGCGGCGTGAAGGTCGCGCCGGTGGCGCCGTCGACGCTCGACGGTGCGGAGGCGTCATGAAGCGCGCGCCGCTCGCGCTCGCGCTCGCGCTCGCCGCCTGCGCGCCACCTCCCTCGAGCGGTGGCGAGGTGCCGGCGTGGATCTCGGACACCAGCTCGTACGGTGCGCCGGCGGCGCCCCGCTCGACGACCGCACCACCGTCGCTGGCCGATCCGTACCGCGAGGTCGCGGCGAAGATCCTCGCTGCCGCGCGCGCCGACCGCGGGGCGTACGAGAAGCTCGCCGAGCTCACCGATCAGATCGGAGCGCGGCTCGCCGGCTCGCCCGAGCTCGACCGTGCGATCGCGTGGGCGGCGCAGACGATGAAGGCCGACGGCCACGAGGTGCGCACCGAGAAGGTGATGGTCCCGCACTGGCAGCGCGGCGCCGAGGAGGCGATGGTGATCGCGCCGGTCACGCGCAAGGTGCACGTGCTCGGGCTCGGCGGCAGCATCGCGACTCCCAAGGGCGGCATCACCGCGCCGATCGTCGTGGTGAAGAGCTTCGAGGAGCTCGAGGCGCGGGCGGCCGACGTGAAGGGTGCGATCGTGTTGTTCGACGTGCCGATGCGGCCCTACGACAAGACGAAGGGCTCGGACTACGGCAACGTCGTGAGGTATCGCAGCCAGGGCGCCTCGCGCGCGGCGCGGCACGGCGCGGTCGCGGTGCTCGTCCGCTCGATCACGGAACGCAGCTTGCGCACGCCGCACACCGGCGCGATGTCGTACGCGACCGACGCACCGAAGATCCCCGCCGCTTCGGTGACCATCGAGGACGCGGCCTTGCTGTCGCGACTCGCGGCGCGCGGGCCGGTGAAGCTCCGGCTCCGCCTCGAGTCGAAGACGCTGCCCGATGCGCCCTCGGCGAACGTGATCGGCGAGCTTCGCGGCAAGGACAAGCCCGACGAGGTCGTCCTGATCGGCGCGCACCTCGACTCGTGGGACGTGGGGCAGGGCGCCCACGACGACGGCGCCGGGTGCGTGCAGATGATGCAAGCGCTGACCACGCTGCGCCGGCTGGGCCTGCAGCCGCGGCGGACGATCCGCGTGGTGCTGTTCACCAACGAGGAGAACGGCGGGCGCGGCGCGAAGGCGTACGCCGCGGAGCATGCGGGGGAGCTGCCCAACACCGTGTTCGCCCTCGAGGCCGACGCTGGAGGGTTTCGCCCGAGCTCGCTCGGCGTGGGCAGCAAGACCGCCGCCGATCGCGTCGCGCTGCGCCTCGACGAGCTGCTCTCCCTCGTCGAGTCGACGGGACTCACCAAGGTGTTCGCGTCGCAGCACGTCGGCGCCGACGTGACCCCGCTGCTCGCCGCGGGCGTGCCGGCCGGCGCCGTGTACACCGACGGCGCGCGCTACTTCGACTACCACCACACCGAGGCCGACACGCTCGACAAGATCGATCCGGCCGAGCTCGCCGACGGCGCCGCGGCGATCGCCGTGCTCGCCTACGTGATCGCCGATCTACCCGAGCGCCTGGATCGCTGAGCCGGTGGCCGCGATGAACCTGTGGGACGCAACCGCGCGCGTGCTCGAGGCGCCGCTGGTCGTCCGCGAGCCGCTGCGCGCGCTCGACGCGATCGTCGTGCTGGGCGCGCCGCTCGTGTCCGGCGCTGCACCGTCGGCCGTGCTCGTCGAGCGCGCGCGTGCCGCCGCGGCGCTGTATCACGCCGGCGGCGCGCCGCTCGTCGTCGCGACGGGCGGCGTCACCCAGGGCGCCTCCCCCGCGAAGGGGGCCCGCGCGGAGGCGGACGTGCTCGCCGAGCTGCTCGCCGCCGCGGGTGTCCCGGACGTCGTCGTCGAGCGCGTGTCGCGGACGACGGCGGAGAACGCGCGGTACACGGCCGCGCTGGTCGCGCCGCGCGGCGTGCGCCGCGTGTGGGTCGTGACGCAGCCGTTCCACGGGCGACGGGCGGTGCGCCTGTTTCGTACAGCCGGCCTCGAGGCGTTCGCGTGGCACATCGCCGACAGCCTCGAATATCGAGATCGCCGCAAGGCCGTGCGCTGGTTAGTTCGCGAGTACGCGGCCTGGTTGGGGCTTTTCGCCCGAGGTCGGTGAGGACGGCGGGAGCGCTTGCGCGCGCAATCCGACGCGAGGCAGGATCGATGACGGATGCTCACCTTCAGCACGAAACCCGAAGTCGCCGAGCAGCAGATGAACGCCATCATCTTCTACTTGACGGCGTTCGGATACATCGACGGCGAGTTCGACTTCACGGAGAAGACGTTCGTCCGCATCTACATCCGTCAGCTGGTCACCGCCCGCGCGAAGACCGCGATGCCGGACGCCGATGCGAAGACGCGCGACGACGTCATCGAGCGGTTCGTGACCCACTTCCACGAGGTGTTCGAGCAGGTCGATCAGAGCGTGAAGGGCCTGTTCGACGAGGCCGTCGCCGACGGTGAGGATGTCGAGAAGTTCGTCTACGCAAAGCTCAAGCTCCGCAGCTACGAGATCTTTCAGACGTTCGAGCGCGACAACCAGGTCGAGCTGCTCTCCACGATCGACGAGCTCATCTACGCCGACGGCAGCGTCCACCCCGCCGAGGCCAAGTTCCGCCAGGAGCTGCAAGACCTGCTCGACAGCACGAGCCAGCTGTCGCCCGACGAGATCGAGGTCCTGCGCGACGCCAGCCAGATCGCGATCTCGCGGCCCATGGAGGTGCGCACGCGCCTCGAGAACCACCCGTTCTTCGCGAACTTCGAGCAGCACTACTCGTCGGACCCGGATCGCATCAAGGCGCAGGCCGACGCGGACCTCGGCCTCATGCAGCGGTTCGTCAACATGCTGGCGCAGAAGCGCGCGGCGGGCGCCAACAAGCTCGTCGGGTGCACCAACATCGCCGACTTCGCAGGCGAGACGCCGTTCCTCGACGGTCACGTGTTCGTGCATCCGGCCGAGAAGGACCGGGTCTACGACCTCACCGTGCTCGGCGATCTGCACGGCTGTTACAGCTGCCTCAAGGCGGCGCTGCTGCAGGCCGACTTCTTCGCCAAGCTCGAGGCGTGGAAGCTCGACAAGTCCAAGCCCGAACCGAAGCTGATCCTCCTCGGTGACTACATCGATCGCGGCCGCTTCAGCTACAACGGCGTGCTGCGCGCCGTGATGCAGCTGTACCTCGCGGCGCCGGATCACGTGTTCCCGCTGCGCGGCAACCACGAGTACTACATCGAGTACCGCGGCCGCATCTACGGTGGCGTGAAGCCGGCCGAGGCGATCAACACGCTGATCGGCCACATGCCCGGCGAGGTGTTCGCCGAGTACATGAAGATGTTCGAGGAGATGCCGAACATGCTGTTCTTCGACGACCTCATGTTCGTGCACGCCGGCATTCCGCGCGACGTCGACATCAAGGCGAAGGTCCACGACATGTCCGCGCTCAACGATCCCGACATCCGCTTCCAGATGCTGTGGAGCGATCCGTCGACGGCGGACTACATCCCCGACGATCTACAGGCGCAGAACGCGCGGTTCCCGTTCGGCAGGCTGCAGTTCGAGGCGTTCATGCAGAAGCTCGGCTGCTCGATGCTCGTGCGCGGTCACGAGAAGGTCGATGCCGGGTTCCGCCCGATGTACTCCGACCAGATCTCGCTCATCACGCTGTTCTCCGCCGGCGGCGCCGACAACAACGACCTGCCGCCGGATTCGAGCTACCGCTCGGTGACGCCGATGGCGGCGACGATCCGGCTCGAGAACGGCACCGCGCAGGTCACGCCGTGGCTCATCGACTATCAGCGGTTCAACGATCCCAAGCGCAACCGGTTCTTCGCGTCCGAGCCCGAGATCGAGCACAAGGTCGGTTGATCCCGTTACTCGGCCGAGTCGCTCTTCGGCAGCAGCTGCTCGAGGTGCCAGCTCTGCACGTGGACTCGATCCTGGGCGGCGCGTAGGACGCGCATCGTGCTGATGCCGACGAGCGACGTGCTCGTCAACTGCACGAGGAACGCGCCGCCGAACACCACCGCGGTCACCGTCGGCGTCAGGTCGACGATCCACGCCTTGAGCAGCAGCCCACCGTCGTGAAAATGGATGCTCTGTGGCAGCACGCCGAGGAGCTCCAGCACGACGACGATGAGGAACGGCGCGGTCGTCACTCCGATGATGAGGCGCGCGCTGTAGTCCGACGGCTGCGACATGAGGCCGCCGGTCGCGCCGACCACGAACATCGGCAGGATGAATAGCGGCCCGAGCAAGATGCCGCACATCAGCAGCATCGCCGCGCACATCAGCACCAGCGCGACGAACCACAGCGAGCGTCCCGGAACCGTCGACGCATGCAGGCGTCGCGTGATCCCCCACGTCCCCAGCCCGAGGCCGCCGGTGAGTGCGACCGCCCAGCCGTGCCGCACCGGCAGCGCGAGCAGTGACAACGTGATGAGCGAGAGCGTCAGAAAGCCGTACGAGACCATGCCGAACACGGCGCGCCGCATCTCCTCGCGCGCTCCCTCCGCGGCGCGCCGCGCACCCGCGGGCACCTCGGCGGGCGCGGTGATGAGCAGCGTACCGAGCACCTGCTGCGCCTGCGCGTTCTCGGGATCCAGCGCGAGCGCGCGGCCGGCCTCACGCACCGCCGTCGCGCGTGCCGTGTCGCCGGGCAAGCGCATCGCCTCGCGCGCCGCGTGGGCGTGCGCGTCGGCGAGGTCGCGGCGACGGGCCAGGTCGCGGTCGCCGTCGAGGTAGGCCTGGATCCCGTCGGCGAGCTGGCGCGCGGTCGGGCGCTGCGCGGCGTCGGCGGCGGTCGCGCAGGCGCACAAGGCGTCGAACTCGGGCGCGACATCCGGTGCGTGCTGCGCGGGATGGTGACAGGGCGCCGCGAGCGCGGCGGGGAGCGCCTCGAGGCCGCGAGGCAGCGCTGGCTTGCCGACGAGGATCTCGAACAGCACGCAGCCGAGCGCGTAGACATCCGTCGGTGCGCCGACCGGATCGCCGCGAACTTGTTCCGGAGACATGTAGCCGGGCGTGCCGAGCAGGTCACCGGCGCGCGTCTCCTGCGAATCTCCGGTCGCCGCGTCGATGCGCTCGCTCGACACCGTCGCGATGTCCGGCGGCGGGTCGCTCGCCGACAGGATGCGTGCGAGCCCCCAGTCGAGCACGTACGCCTCGCCGAAGTCGCCGAGCATGATGTTCGCCGGCTTGAGATCGCGGTGGATGACGCCGCGTGTGTGCGCGAACTCGATCGCGAGGCAGATATCGACGAGACGCGCGAGCAGCTGGCGCCGCGGCCATCGCGCGCGCATCGCCGGATCGTTCGACGCCAGCACGTCGGCGAGCGTGGTGCCGGCGAGCCGCTTCATCACGAAGTACGGGTTGCCATCTCGATCCGTGCCGAGGTCGTGCACCGGCACCACGGCCGGGTGGTCGAGCACGCCCTGCACGCGCGCCTCGCGCAGGAAGCGCCCCACGCCGACCTCGTCGCCGGTCGCGCGCATCAGCTTGACCGCGACCTCGCGCTCGATGCGCAGGTCGCGCGCGAGGCGCACCTCGCCCATGCCGCCGCGCCCGATCACGTCGCGCAGCTCGTAGCGCGCGCCGAGATCGACGGACCGCGCTTCGCGAGACAAACCCTGCTCGGGATCGGGCAGGGTCGCGTCGTCACGCTCGCTCACGCCCGAAACAGCGTACACCGATCTCGATCGGCGATACTCGCAGGGTGAGCTGGTACGTGTACGTCGCCCGCTGCGCCGACGGATCGCTGTACTGCGGGATCGCGCGCGATGTCGCGGCCCGCATCGCCGAGCACGACGCCGGCAAGGGGGCGAAGTACACGCGCGGCCGCGGTCCGCTCCAGCTCCTGGTGACGCGGCGGTGCCGGACCAAGGGCAAGGCGCTGCGGCTCGAGTACGCGATCAAGCAGCTGCCCCGGGGCCAGAAGGAGCTCATCGTCGGCGCCCCGCAGCGCCTCGAGGCGATCGCCCGGCGGGCGTGATCCACGGTGGCGGATCGGAGATAATGGATCTGCAATGGCTGTACAGAACATCCCCGTGGTCGACCTCGGCGACTGGGCGGAGGGCGGCGCGGCGCGGCAGCGTTTCATCAAGGCCGTCGGCGAGTCGCTCGCCGACATCGGGTTCTTCGCCGTGTCCAACCACGGCGTCCCCGACGCACTCACGCAAGGCGTGTACGACGTCGCCAAGTCGTTCTTCCACCTGCCGAGCGTCGTGAAGGCGCGCTATCACGCCGCCGAGAAGAAGGGCCAGCGCGGCTTCACCGGCTTCGGCAAGGAGCACGCGAAGGACTCGCAAGCGCCCGACCTCAAGGAGTTCTGGCAGGTCGGTCGTCCCGACGTCCCCGACGATCATCCCGTGCATCGGCTGTGGGGGCCCAACTTCTGGCCCACCGAGGTCCCCGCTTTCGGCCCCACGCTCGTCGAGCTCTACCGCCACCTCGATCGCCTCGGCGGCGTGCTCCTCGAGGCCGCGGCCGCGTACATCGACGAGCCCTCGACGCGCTTCTCGTCGATGGCGACCGACAGCGACACCATCGTCCGCGTGCTCTGGTACCCGCCGGTCACGGGCGAGATCCCGGCGGGCGCGGTCCGCTCCGCGGCGCACGAGGACATCAACCTCATCACGCTCCTCTCCGGCGCCACCGCCGAGGGCCTCGAGCTGCTCCGCCGCGACGGTTCGTGGATGCCCGTGCACACCGGCTTCGACACCATCGTCGTCGACGCGGGTGACATGCTCCAGAACGTCACCAACGGCCTCTACAAGAGCACCACGCACCGCGTGGTCAATCCGGGCAACTCGACGAGCGAGCGGTTCTCGATCCCGTGCTTCGTGCACGCGCGCGCCGAGGTCGACCTCACCCCCCTCCCCAGTTGCATCGCGCGCACCGGCGGCACGGAGAAGTTCCCGAGCCTGACCGCCGGCCAGTATCTGGAACAGCGCCTGCGCGAGATCGGCCTCGGCTGAAGGCACGCAGCGTGCATCCTCGCACGCCATGCTCGTCACCCTCGGAGCTCGAGCGGAGGTCGACGGCGTCGTCGACCTCCTCGCCGCGTGCCATCGCAGGATCCGGCAGCACAACGTGCTCGCGCGCCGGCTAATTTTGCAGGGCGCCACCAGTCCAGCGCAGGAATTGCGCGAAACGGCCGGGCAGGTCCGGCGCTACTTCACCATCGCGCTGCCGCTGCACATCGCCGACGAGGATCTGTCGATCGCACCGCGCATTCGGGAGACGAGCGCCGAGCTAGACGCCGCCGTCGCGCAGGTCGCCTCGGATCACGCCGAGCACCAGCACATGATCGATACCCTCAGCGCGCTGTGCGGCGAGCTCGAGCGCGAGCCTGCGCGGCTCGCGGCGGTCGAAGGCCAGCTCGCCGGCGTGCTCGATGTCCTCGCCCCGGAGCTCGCCCGTCACCTCGAGCTCGAGGAGCGCATCGTGTTCCCCGCGGTGCGCGAGCTGCCCGCGAGCGTGCGCTCCGACCTCCTCGTGGAGGTGCGCGCGCGGCGCTACACCTGAGGGTGGCCAGCGCGCATCGTCTCTACACGATCGGACACTCGACGCGGACGTTCGAGGAGCTGGTCGAGGTGCTGCGCGCGTGGGGCGTGACCACGCTCGTCGACATTCGCACCATCACGCGGTCACGGGCGAATCCGCAGTTCAACGCCGCGTCGCTGCGGCGCAGGCTCCCGCGCAAAGGAATCACGTACGTGATGTTGCCCGAGCTCGGTGGGAGGCGCGGTCGCTCGCGCGAGGTCGCACCGGAGCGCAACGCCGGGTGGGCGCATCCGTCGTTCAAGAACTACGCGGATTACGCCGAGTCGCCGGCGTTCGCGGCAGGGCTCGACAAGCTCCTCGCGCTCGCGCGGCGCGGGACCTGCGCGATCATGTGCGCCGAGGCGGTGTGGTGGCGGTGCCACCGCCGGATCGTGGCGGACTACGCGATCACGCGCCGGGTGCCGGTATTTCACATCTTTACGGCGACCAAGGCCGAACGCGCGCGGCGCACGCGCTTCGCGAAGGTCGATCGGCGCACACACACGCTGCGTTACCCGTGGACAGCGGAGCATTCTGCGGTAGGGTCGGGGATATGAGCTCTCGCATGCCGCTCCTTGGTTTCGAGGCCGCGCCGACGCGCGGCTTCGTGCCGGACCGCGGCATCGGGCTCTGCTAGAGCCTCTCACGCGGCACCCGGCTCACACGGCCGGGACCCGAGCGCCCGGCCTCTTCCCCATCACCCGAGGTCTGGTCATGACGCTGTCTCCGCCCATCATCGTTGCTATCGAAGATCGTGAACGCTTGCGCCTGCTCCTCGAGCAGCACTCGGCCACCGAGGTGATCGAGCAGCTCGAGGTCGAGCTCGATCGTGCGCGCACCATGCCGTGGGATCAGGTCCCGGCCGATGTCGTCGTGATGAACAGCGAGCTCGAGTACGAGGTCGTCGCGTCCGGCCAACGCCGGCAATTGCAGCTCGTCTACCCCACGGACGCGGACACGGCGGGAGGCCGGGTCTCGGTGCTGGCGCCGCTCGGCTGCGCGCTGCTCGGACTCCAGGTCGGGCAGGAGATCGACTGGCGGATGCCCGGTGGGCTGCGCCGCCTGCGCGTGGTCGCGGTCCGGCATCCGGCGGCCAAACCGCTGCCGCTGTGGAGTGACCCCGCGGACAGCGCACTGCGGTCGTGACCGCGCGCACCGTTAGCGGGCGTGAGCCGCTTGCCGCTCGCGTGGAAGGCGTCGATTGGACTACGCTTCGCGCATGGTCCGTCGCCTCGCGCTCGTGAGTCTTGTGGTCGCCGGGACCGCTTCTGTCGCGTGGGCGAATGGTCGGCCGGCCGCCACCTCGACGATCACCTTCCGGCGCGGGATGGAGCAGCACATCGTCGCGGGCATGACGTTCGGCATGGTGACGAGCCATGACGACGGCGCGACGTGGCACTGGATGTGCGAGAAGGCGCTCAAGTACGGCGGTAACTGGGATCCGGACTACGCGTACACGGCGTCCGGCGCGCTATTCGCGACGACGTTCGACGGCTCGCTCGTGAATCGCGACGGCTGCTCGTTCGATGCCAGCGCGCTCGGCAACAAGTTCATCTCGTCGCTCACGCTCGGGCCCGGCGGCGAGGTGTTCATGGCGGCCTCGCACGTCGCCACGCCGGCGATGAATGACCCGGGCGACGCGAAGATCTACAAGAGCACCGACGACGGCATGACGTTCCCGGCGAGCGCGAACCCCGGGCAGGTCGGCGACTGGTGGACCTCGGTCGAGGTCGCGCCCTCGGATCCGCAGCGTGTGTACCTGACCGGCTTCCGGCTCGTGAGCGCGGTGCGCACACACCTCGTGTTCCGCAGCACCGACGGCGGTGCCTCGTTCCAGCCGATGAACCTGACGGGCATCACGCTCACGAAGGACTCCGACATCTCGATCGTCGGCATCGGCAAGACGGACCCGAACAAGGTCTACGTGCGCGTCACCTACCAGACCGTCGGTGCCGTGAGCGATGGCATCTATCGCACGACCAACGGCGGTGACAGCTGGGAGCTGATCAAGACCGAGAACGACACCCTCACGTTCCTCGTGCGCCACAACGGCGACCTGCTCGTCGCGGGCACGAACGTCGGGCTGTTCTCGTCGACGGCGGCCTCGAACGGCTCGGCCTGGACGCCGATCACCGGCGCCCCCACGATCAACTGCCTCGCCGAGAACTCGGCGAACGAGGTGTGGGCGTGCACGCAGAACCTCGGCGTGGAGGCCGCGGGCATCATGAAGACCACGGACCTGGCCGCGTGGACGAAGGTGCTCGAGTACAAGGACATCTCGGGCCCGGTCGACTGTCCGGCCGGAACGCTGCAGCAAGATAAGTGCGTGGCCGAGGAGTTGCCGGGCGTGTGCTCGACGGAGTGGTGCTGCTTGAAGCAGATGCTCGGCATCGTCGCGGATCCCACGTCGTGTGCGGTGGTGCCCGCGGGCGACGGTGCGCCGCCCGACGGGACGTCGACCATCAAGCCGCCGGATACGACCTGCTGCTCGGGGACGCCGGGGCCGGGTGGCCTCTTGGTCGGCCTCGGCGTCGGCCTGCTCCTGTTGCGTCCGCGCCGTCGAGCGGCGTGATGCGGCGCACGCGCAGGTAGGGCGCGGTATCCCTCGAACGAGGGAGGTCGCCGACGGTGTCGATCCGTGAGCATGACGAGATGCGCAGTACGCTGTTCGTGCTCGTCGCCGCGCTCGTGATCGCCCGCGCCGCCGCCGCCGAAGAACTGACGCTCGCCGACGGATCGCGCTGGACCCGCGATGGCCACAAGCTCCAGCGCGGCGCGATCACGGCGTGGGCGACCGCGCACGAGGTCGGCGTCGACTGCGCCGGTGGGCTGGTCGACAGACCGAAGGTGACGCGGTCGTACCTGCCGCCCGGCTTCATCGCGACGGAGGAGCCGGAGCGTGGCGGTATCCGTCTCACCGCATGCGTCGACGCTCCCGGCGTCGCCGGCGAGATCGTCGTGCGCAGGCCGCTCACGCTCTCTCCCCAGGACGAACGTGCGATCGGCGCGCTGATCTCCGAGCTGGGCGCCGCGTTCTCCGGGCAAAGCTTTGGTGAACCACAGGAGCTGCTCCTCATGCAGCCCGAGATCGCCCGCGTGAGGCTCACCGCGGCGACGGGCGAGTGGAACTTCTTCATCTCGGAGACGACCGCTCACGAGACGATGCTGGCCATGCAGTGGCCGCTCGGCACGGGCGTGTTGAAGCTGACGCGTAGCCCGGCCACACAGCGCTGCAGCACCACCGGGTTGTCCGCGACGGGACGCCCCGGCTGGGCGCCCGCTTCGTTCTCGCGCTACCGCGCCGTGCGCGGCGAGCTCGAGTTCGCGTGCCTCGACTCCGCCGACGGTCACGTGCTCATCGTGGGAGCGCCGACGACACGGACGAGCAGCGTGACGCAGCGGACCCGCGCCTTGCTCGAGGCGATCGTCGCGGTCATCGGCGCCGCACCGGCGGAGGTCACTGCGCCGACCTACGCGTCATCGTCATCGTCATCGTTCCCGTCGTCGTCGTCCTATGTCTCGCCGGTAGACACCCGGTCGTCGGACCGCTACGCGTCGCGGTCGTTCATGGACCGCTTGCGCGGTTTGTCGCTGACGGCCCACCAGCTCTCGGCGGAGGGCGACATGATCGAGGACAGCTACGGCGCCTCGCTGAGCTACGCGCGCGGGTCGGGGCAGGGGAGGAAGTTCCGCCCGCGGGTGGTGCTCGGTCTCGGTTACGACCAGCGCAGCAAGCTGCTCGTCGACGGTCGCCTCGAGCTCGGTGCGCGCGCCGGCGACGACGGCGCCGGCATCGGCGCGTTCTTCGCGCTCGGCGCCGACGCGATCGGCCTCGGCGAGGAGGAGGCGGCCGATCGCGTGCACATGCCGCTCGATGCCTACTATGGCGGCGGCCTGCGCCTGTGGCTCGCGGAGCTGGAGATCGAGGTCGCGCATGTGTGGCGCAACGCGGACGCGATCGATGGCGAGTGGCGGCTCGAGCTCGGGTATCGGCTGCGGAGTGGACGCCGGATCGCCGGCCGCTACGTCTCGTATGCGGATGCGGCCTCGTTGCTCGGGTTGAGCCTCCGGTTCTGACGTATCGTGCGGCATGACCGACGCGGCCCGCGAACGCCTCGACACGCTGCGCACCGAGCTCGGCGAGATCGACCGCGAGATCCTGGCGCTGGTCGCCAAGCGACAGGAGGTCGCCAAGCGCATCGGGCAGACCAAGCGCGACGCCGGCATCCCGACGCGTGACTACAAGCAGGAGCGCGACGTCGTCGAGCGCGCGCGCGCGGCCGCCGTCGAGCACGGGCTGTCGCCGCAGCTCGGTGAGGAGCTCGTGCTCGCGCTGATCCGCGGCTCGCTCACCGCACAGGAGCGTGACACCGTGGCTGCGGCAGGCGAGGGCGGTGGGCGCCGCGTGCTGGTGATCGGCGGCTGCGGCAACATGGGCCGCTGGTTCGTGCGCTACCTCGGGGCGCAGGGCTTCACCGTCGAGGTCGCCGATCCTGCGGGCACGGCGCCCGAGGGCATCCTGCTGCATCGTGACTGGCGCGCCGTGACGCTCGACCACGAGCTGATCGTGGTCGCGGCGCCGATGCCGGCGAGCAACGAGATCCTGACCGCGATGGCCGCGGCGCCGCCACCCGGCGTCGTGTTCGACGTCGGCTCGCTGAAGAGCCCGCTGCGCGCCGGTCTCCACGCGCTGCGCGCCGCGGGCGGCAACGTCACGTCGGTGCACCCGATGTTCGGTCCCGACACGGAGCTGCTGAGTGGTCGCCACGTCATCTTCGTCGACTGCGGCGTCTCGGCGGCGACGGCCGCGGCGCGCGCGCTGTTCGAGCCGACGATGGCGACGCTCGTCGAGATGGATCTCGAGAGCCACGATCGCTTGATCGCGTACGTGCTCGGGTTGTCGCACGCGCTCAACATCGCGTTCTTCACCGCGCTCGCGGAGAGCGGGGAAGCGGCGCCGAGACTGGCGACGCTGTCCTCGACCACGTTCGACGCGCAGCTCGGCGTCGCGTCCAAAGTCGCCGCCGAGAACCCGGATCTCTACTTCGAGATCCAGACGCTCAACGACTACGGCACCGAGTCGCTCGCGGCGCTGCTCTACGCGGTCGAGCGCCTGCGATCGGTCGTGCGTGCGGGCGACCTCGAAGGGTTCCGCCAGCTGATGACGCGCGGGCGGGCGTACCTCGAGGCGCGCCCGCGCCGCTGAGCCGCCGGCAAGACGCGACAAACGCGTCACCAAATGCACGAGATCACGGCTAGTTGTCCGGCCACCCGGACACCGCGTCCGGCGGCCATTCGATCCGCCGGACAGTCGTAACAGCGCGGATTCGTTGGGTGCTGGATCGGCGTGGGCCTTGCTGCTGGCCGTGCGCATCATGCGCCGCTTCCCGCTCCTGCCCGGCCTGCTCTCCATCTGCGCGCTCGCGTCCACCGCGTGCATCGAGGCCGAGGTCGAAGACGGCGAGGGCGATGCCTTCCCGGACGGCAAGGCCGACGGTGGGATCGACGAAGGCTCGGCCGAGGCGATCGGCGTGCTCGCGCTGGTCAACGACACGTCGATGACCGCGGCCAAGCTCAAGGCCGACGCCGGTGTCACCACGCGCGTCGCTACCAACATCGTCGCGCACCGCAACGGCGCGGACGGCCAGGCCGGCACCGCCGATGACGATGCGTTCGACACGCTGCGCGAGCTCGATGCGATCCCGTACGTCGGACCGGTGACGCTGAACGCGCTGCTCGAGGCCGCGCGCGCCAAGGGGCTCGTGCAGGCGGGCGCCAAGATCGACGTCATCTTCTCACCGCAAGAGTCGGCGAACGGTCACACCCAGCGCATCGCCAAGCTGATCCGCGAAGCGACGAGCACGATCGACATCGCGATCTACAGCTACTCCGATGCGGCGATCTCGTCGGCGCTGAAGGACGCCATCGCGCGCGGGGTCAAGGTCCGGTTCCTGTTCGAGACCGCGAACGAGGACCGCAAGATCGTGGACGCCGTGGCGCGCGCCGCGTCGAAGTCCGGCCGCATCGAGGCCGACGGCATCGACGTCCGCTACGTCAACAAGATCCTCCACCACAAGTTCATCATCGTCGACGGTCCGCGTGACGACGCGTCGCGCGCCACGACGGCGAAGATCGTGACCGGCAGCGCGAACTGGTCGAGCTCGGCGGTGACGAACTTCGACGAGAACACGATGTTCGTCCAGGACAGCGCCGAGATCTCCGCGTCCTTCCAGCAGGAGTTCGACGCGCTGTGGGCCGGCTCGCGTGACTTCGTCGGCACCGCGCCCGCGCAGAGCCGCTCGACCGCGAACATCACCGTCGAGTCGGTGCCCGACGAGCCGGGGCTCGGCGTCCTGTTCACCTCGCCGAACTTCAAGCTCGGCGGCGCGGACCTGACGACGTGGTCGGTCAACAAGGACAGCACGGTCGTCGCCGACGTCTGGGTCGACGCCATCGAGCGCGCGCAGACCTCGATCCACATCGCCTCCGGCCACATGCGGCTGCGGCCGGTCGCCGAGGCGCTGATCGCCAAGCAGCAGGCGAGCCCGAGCTTCGACATCCAGGTCTACCTCGACCAGCAGGAGTTCATCTCGGCGTCGGGCCACAACGCCCAGGTCGCCGAGGTGAACGAGTGTCTCGAGCGTGCGACCACGACCGTGCAGGAGCGCGACTGCAAGGCCAGCAACTTCCTGTTCAGCCGCGCGCTCGTCGACGCGGGCATCGACGTCAAGTTCAAGTCGTTCGCCTACCGCTGGGACCACAGCTACGCGCCGCAGATGCACTCGAAGTACATGGTCATCGACGGCAAGGAGCTGATCTCCGGCAGCTACAACCTGTCGATGAACGCGGAGCAGTCGACCTTCGAGAACGCGCTGCACCTGTTCGGCGCGCAGCACGCCGGCGTCCTCGCGGCCTTCGAGCAGAACTTCCGCACCATCGCCCAGACGGGCCGAGCGGAGAACCTCCTCGCCTCGCTGCGCACCCAGATCTCGACCAGCTCGTCGATCCCGCTCGTGTTCCCCTCGATGGCGCTGACCTACGGCGAGTTCGAGGCGCTGCGCGCGCTCATCCGGCAGAACTGCACGCTCGTCGACTCGCCCGAGTACCGGGCGAACCCGGCCGCGCACAAGTCCTGCCCGCGCTGAGTCACGGCAACAGCGAGATCGGGCCGTCCGTCGGGATCGGGTTGAGGTCGATGCGAGCGTCCTCCCCCGCGTCGATGTTGAACGCGTCGTTCTCTGCGTCCATCATCCCGGGCGCATCGAGCGCCGCGTCGTCGGACGCATCGGACAAGAAGCCAGGTCCCGCATCCGTCCCGACCTGCGCAGGCACCGTGACCTGTGCGGGCAGCACGGTGACGTCGTCGTTCGTGAACGCGCCGACCGCGACCGCACCCGCCGCGAGCAGGGCGAACAGGAGCAGGGTAGGGACGAGGAGTCGGCGGGCGAGGGACTTCATGCCGACGGGATACCCGCGCTCAGCGCCTACGGTGCGGCCCTCACCCGTGCGTAGCTGAGCGCCCGCGCTACCATCGAGACATGTTTGCCGATCGGGTCCGGCCGCCGTGGCGGCTCGCGTTGTTCTCGACGCTGATGCTCGCCGCAGGGCGCCTGGTGTGCGCGCCGGCATCGCCTGCGCTGCGCGAGGTCACCGTGCACGTGAAGCTCGAGATCGAGGGGCACTCGCTGCACGCGTTCGGCGATGCGGCGCCGCTGTTCACGCACCTCGACGCGAACGTGCATGACGACCGCGCGCGCTGGATGCGCGTGACCGCTCGCACCTCCGAGTCGCCCGAGTCGCTCGTCGCCCGCCTCCAGCGGGATCCGCACGTCGAGCAGGCGTTCGTCGCGCCGGTGATCGGGCTCCCCGTGCACGTGGAGCTGCGCGCCGACGAGGCGTGCCCGGTGCACACGCCCTCGTTCGAGTCGTACCAGGGCTATCTCGGCGCGGCGCCGCACGGCATCGACGCGCCCGCGGCGTGGCGGCGCGGCCAGCGCGGGGGTGGCGTGTGGTTCGCGGATATCGAGGGCGGCTGGAACGCCGCGCACGAGGACCTCACGGGCGAGCGCATCACGCACGTCGCCGGCACGGTCATTCCCGATCCCACCTGGCGCGCGCACGGCACCGCCGTCCTCGGCGAGGTCGTGGGTAAAGACAACGCGAAGGGCGTCGTCGGGATCGCGCCCGACGTCGAGCGCGTGTTCACCTCGTCGATCGGCGGCATCGGCGTGGCCGACGCGATCGATGCCGCCGCCGAGCAGCTGCGCGCGGGCGACGTCCTCCTCATCGAGCTCCAGGGCGCCGGCCCGCGCGGCCGCTGGATCCCCGTCGAGTACTGGGACGACGCCTACGACGCGATCGCCGCGGCCACGAAGCGCGGTGTCGTCGTGATCGAGGCCGCGGGCAACGGCGGTGAGGACCTCGATCGCTCTGCGTACAAGGGCAAGTTCGATCGCAAGAAGCGCGACTCGGGCGCGATCGTCGTCGGCGCCGGCGGCCCCGCGCGCCAGGGCTACGACGACCGCACGCGCCTCGACTTCTCGAACTATGGCAGCCGCGTCGACGTTCAGGGTTGGGGGCGCAAGGTCGCCACCCTCGACTATGGTGACCTCCAGCGCTGCGCGGGTGCCGATCGCCACTACACCGGCGAGTTCTCCGGAACCTCCAGTGCATCACCGATCGTCGCTGGCGCCGCCGTGCTCCTGCAAGGAGCCGCCCGCCTGCGCGGTGGCCCGCTCTCGCCCATCGCCCTCCGCGAGCTCCTGCGCTCCACCGGCACTCCCCAGACCGGCGACACGCGCGAGCACATCGGTCCGCGTCCCGACCTCGCGCGCGCGTTCGCGGCGCTCGAGCGACGCGATCTCAATGCTGGTCCATGACCTCGCCGATGGCGCGGAGCAGCTCGTCGCCATCGAACGGTTTGTCGACGCAGCGGTTGGGAATGCGGGAAATGAGCTCGCGGCTGCGGTTCGTGAACGCTCCGCCGGTCATGAAGACGAAGCGGCGCTCGAGCCCCGGGTACTTGGCGCTCGCGGACTCGAAGAGGTCCATCCCGGTAACTCCGGGCATCATGAGATCCGCGACGATGACGTCGAAGCCGCGGTCCGCGTGCAGCAAGTCGAGCGCTTCGCGGCCGCTCGCCCTCGTCACGACGTCGTGGCTCTCACCGAGCAGGTCTTCGATCGAGCGTAGGAGCACCGGCTCGTCGTCGACGACGAGGATGCGCGCTCGGTGCGGGACGGGGGCCTCGCCGAGTGGGAGCGCTGGTTGCTCCTCGGCAGCCGGCAGCACGACACGGAAGGTCGTGCCTTTGCCGGGCGTCGACGCGAACGTGATGTTGCCGCCGAGTTGCGTGACGATGCGATGGCAGATCGCCAAGCCGAGGCCGGTCCCGGCTCCGACCTGCTTGGTCGTGAAGAACGGGTCGAAGATCCGCTCTGCCACCGCAGGCGGGATGCCCGCGCCGCGGTCGGCGATCTCGATGACGGCATGCCCCTCCGTATCCGTGCCGGTGGTCACGAGGATCTCGGTCCCGTCCGCGTCTTCCTCCGCGATCGCGTCGGCCGCGTTGAGCAACAGATTCAGGAACAGTTGCCCGAGCCGCCCGCGCGTCGCTCGCGCCCGCGGTGCATCACCATATCGACGCGTGACCTTCGCCTTGGGCCCGATCGCGCTCGTCGCGAGCGCGATCGTCGAGTCGAGCACGCCGGGCAGGTCCACGGCTTCGGTCGGCTCGTCCTCCGCACGCGAGAGCATCTTGAGATCGTGCACGATGCTGCGCACGCGCGCCGCGCCGTCCTGCGCACGGGCGATCGACTGCGCGATGTTCGCGGTGCGTGGATCACCGAGCGCCTCGAGGTCCCGCGAGGCGACCTCGAGGCTGGTATGCACGTAGGCGAGTGGATTGTTGATCTCGTGGGCGACGCCCGCTGCAAGCCTGCCGAGCGAGGCCATGCGATCGCCGAGCGAGAGCTGCTCGCGCAGGCGATCGTGCTCGGTCATGTCACGAACCACGACGAGGCGCGCCGGCGTCCCCTCGAGCTCGACGTTCGGCACGCTGCTCGCCTGGACCCGGCGGATCGAGCCATCCGCGCGCAGCAGCCGGTATTCGACCCGCTCGTCCCTGACGATGTTCTGCGCCGCTCTGGCCACCACGGCCGCGAGCGCGGGGCGGTCGTCCTCCGGCGCGAAGTCGAGGACGCTGCGACCGATGACCTCGTCGACGCGTTCGTACCCGAGCAGCGCGACCATCGCCGCGTTGGCCCAGCTCACGATGCCGTCGCGGTAGAGCAACACGCCGTCGGGCAGGCGCTCGATCAGCTGCCGCAGCTCGTGCCGCGACGTGCGCAGTGCGGCCAAGCTGCCCTCGAGCTCCTCCTGCTGGTGGGTCACCACGCGGAACGCGTCCCCGAGGGCGAACACGGCGCGCGCTTGTCTTCGGATCCTGGCGGCGAGCGTGTGAGACTTCGGGAGACACAAGGTCAACCGCCCGCTTCGCCCCGTGATCGTTTGCTCCTCGATCGATGATGGCGGCAAGTCGAGGAGACGTGGGGTCGCGGTGACGCTGGCATGACACAGCTGAAAGAACGCTTCGGACTCGCGATATCCAGGCGCCAGCTCACCCACGATCAAGAGCCGCTCTGACGACAGCCACTCCTGGGTCACGGTCACGTTGGAGAACATCGCCGGCGCGACCATGCGGTGAGCCACGATGTACAGCTGTCGGGGACTCACCAGGAGCTGCCCCACGAGGCGAAGGAAGTGGAACGAGGGAGCGCGGTTGATGCGCGTCCCGATGTCCTCGAGCGAGAGCTTGCCCCTGCAGATCTCTTCGAGCCCCTCGACGAGGGTGATGAACGGGTCCCAGTCGATCCGTGCCGCGTTGCGAAGGACCTCGAAGGGGACGGGCAGGCGAGCGACGAGGGGCGCTGTATCGACACCCGCCTCCTCGATCACCTCGAGCAAGCTCCGCAGGACAGTACCCGAGACCTCACGCACCGCCGCGCATTGTAGCTATTCGAGGACGGTAGTCACGGTCAGGACGCCTTGCAGCTGCGGGGACGACGCGCTGGAGACGTTGGCGGTGGCCATCGCCGGATCGGCACCCGCGGCGCGGACCTCGATCGTGTGGGTGCCGGCGGGGATCGGGATGGTGCGACCGAACGACCAGCTCGCGATGATCTGACCGACGGTGTCGGTGTTGGCGGCGACGACACGGCGCTGAGCGTTCGTGATCGAACCGTCGACGAAGACGGCGATGTCGACGGCGGAGTAGGCAGCACCGGCGGCGGTGCACTGCAGGCCGCCGTTGGTCTGGACGTGGACCTTCGCGTTCGCGGGGAGGCTGACGGTGAACGTGAGGCCCGGGATCAGCGAGAAGTTGGTAGCGGCGGTGACGACGAGCTGCCCGGTGCCCACCGCCTCGTAGATCGAGAGGCCGGCAGAACCTGGCTCGCCGGCGGGCCCAACAGGGCCGCGCTCGCCTTGGGGGCCGGGCACGCCAGGGTCGCCTTGCTCACCGGGGCCGCAGGCGGTGGCGAGCAACAACATCACGATCGCCGATCGACGCATGCGCTCGGTTGTACACCTGTCGGCGCGCCATGAGGGCTATGCCTGGTAGAGCCAGACCCGCAGCAGCGACATCAGCTGGTCGGAGTCGACCGGCTTGGTGATGTAGTCGGAGGCGCCGGCCTCGAGGCACTTCTCGCGATCGCCCTTCATCGCCTTCGCGGTGAGCGCGATCACGGGGAGCGTCTTCCACTCGTCCCGCTCGCGGATGCGGCGCAGCGCCTCGTAGCCGTCCATCTCCGGCATCATGATGTCCATCAGGACGACGTCGATGTTCGGGTTCTCCTCGAGCTTCGCGAGCGCGCGCCGCCCATTCTCGGCGTACTGCACGTTCATCTTGTAGCCCTCGAGCAGCGACGTGAGCGCGAAGATGTTGCGCAGATCGTCGTCGACGACGAGCACGCTGCGCTCGGCGAGCTGCGGGTCGCTCTTGGCGAGCCGTCGCAGCACGCGCTGCTTGCGCTCGGGGAGGTTGGACTCCACGACATGCAGAAATAGCGCGGTCTCGTCGAGCAGCCGCTCCATGGTCGTCACGTCCTTGATGATCACCGACTGCGCGAGGCCGTCGAGGCGCTGGCGGTCCTCCTCGGTCAGGTCGCGTCCCGTGTAGACGATGACGGGGAGGCGCCGGTGCCGTGGGTCGGCCTTGATCCGCTCGAGCAGCTCGAAGCCGGACATCTCCGGCAGCCGGAGGTCCATCACGACGCAGTCGTAGGCCTTCTCGTCCAGTGAGGTGAGCGCGCCCTCGGCGCTCTCGACGGCGGTCGTCTCGACCTCACCGTCACCGACCAGGTCCGCGATCGCTTGTCGCTGGATGGGATCGTCCTCGACGAGCAACAGATGCTTGACCCGCTTCTCGACGAACTCGCGGATGTCCTCGAGCCCGGCCTGCAACTCCTCCGCGGTCGCCGGCTTCTGCGAGAAGCCGAGCGCTCCGTACTGCAGGCTGCGGCGCTCCTCGTCGAGGCCGGAGATCACGTGCACCGGGATGTGCCGCGTCGCCGGATCGTGCTTCAACCGATCGAGCAGCACCCATCCGTCGATGTCGGGGAGACGAAGGTCGAGCGTCAGCGCATCGGGCTTGATCGTGCGCGCGAGCTCGAGCGCCTGGACGCCGCTCGTCGCGACGACGCACTTGAACCCGGACAGCCGCCCGATCTCGAGCAGCGTCACCGCGAACGTGACGTCATCCTCGACGACCAGCAGGACGCGATCGCCCGGCTCGAGCGTCTCGTAGTCGTCCTCCACCGTTCGCGCGAGCGGCGTCGGCCCGTGCTCCATCGAGCCGGCCGAGTCCGCCGCTGGCTCCTCCGCTCTGGGAGCCTCGGTGGTCGCAGACGACAGCGGCATCGGCTGCGTGGTGCGCAGCGACGGACGCTCGCGCTGCTCGCGCGTCTGCGCCCGGTACGTCGTCGGGAGGAACAGCGTGAACGTGCTGCCGATCCCCGGCGCGGACTCCACGCGAAGGTCGCCACCGAGCAGGCCGGCGATCTCGCGCGAGATCGTGAGGCCCAGGCCGGTGCCGCCGTACTTGCGGTTCGTCGAGCCGTCGGCTTGCTGGAACGACTCGAAGATCAGCTGCTGCTTCTCCTTCGGGATGCCGATGCCGGTGTCGGTCACCGCGAAGCCGACGACCTCGGGTGCCGCGAGGAACACGCGCAGGTGCACGCGGCCGCGCTCCGTGAACTTCATCGCGTTGGACAACAGATTCCGCAGCACCTGACGCAGGCGCATGTCGTCGGTCTCGAGCGAGACCGGCAGGTTCGGCGCCAGCTCGACGGCGAACCCGAGTCCCTTCTCCTCGGCGACCTGGCGGAACGTCTGGTCGACGTAGTCGCGCAGGTTGCCGAACCGCACCGGTCCGACGTCGACCGCCATCGTTCCGGACTCGATCTTCGCGAGATCGAGGATCTCGTTGATGAGCGTCATCAGGTCGGTGCCCGCTTGCCGGATCGTGTCCGCGTAGCGGATCTGCTTGTCGGTGAGGTTGCCGTCGACGTTGTCCGCGAGCTGGCGGCTGAGGATCAGCAGCGAGTTCAGCGGCGTGCGCAGCTCGTGCGACATGTTCGCGAGGAACTGCGACTTGTACTTCGACGTGAGCGCGAGCTGCTCGGCCTTCTCCTCGAGCTCCTGGCGCGCGAGCTCGACCTGCTTGTTCTTCTTCTCGACCTCGGCCTTCTGATCCGAGAGCTGGATCGCCTTCTCCTCGAGCTCCTCGTTGGTCTGCTGCAGCTCTTCCTGCTGGCTGCGCAGCTCCTCCGTGAGGCTCTGCGACTGGCGCAGCAGCTCGTCGGTGCGCATCGTCGCCTCGATCGTCGCGATCACGATGCCGAGCGACTCGAGCATCTGATCGAGGAACGCGAGCTGGATCCCGCTGAACTTCTCGAACGAGGCGAGCTCGATCACGCCCTTGACCTCGCCCTCGAACAGGATCGGCACGACGACGATCGCGTGCGGCGGCGCTTCACCGAGCGCCGACGCGATCTGGATGTACTCCGGCGGGACGTTGGTCACGACGATCCGCTTGCCCTCGAGCGCGGCCTGGCCGATGAGGCCCTCGCCGAACCGCCACGTGCTCGAGACCGCCTTGCGCTCCTGGTACGCGTAGGACGCGAACAGCCGGAGCAGCGGCCCCAGCTCGTCGGCCTCCGCCATGTAGAACACGCCGTGGTGCGCATTCACGAGCGGCGCGAGCTCGTTGAGGACTTGCCGCGTCACGGTGAGCAGATCGCGCTGCCCCTGGAGCATGCGGGTGAACCGCGCGACGTTGGTCTTCAACCAATCTTGATCGCGGTTGACCGAGGTCGTCTCCGCGAGCGTGCGGATCATCTGGTTGACGGTGTCCTTGAGCTGCGCGATCTCGCCGCGCGCTTCGACCGTGATCGACCGCGTGAGGTCACCTTGGGTCACCGCCGTGGCGACGTCGCGGATCGCGCGGACCTGACCGGTGAGGTTGCCCGCGAGCTCGTTGACGTTGTTGGTGAGGTCGCGCCACACGCCCGCGGCGCCCGGCACGTCGGCCTGGCCGCCCAGCCGTCCATCGACACCGACGTCGCGCGCGACGCCCGAGACTTGCGCCGCGAACGTCGACAGCGTGTCGATCATGCTGTTGATGGTCTCGACCAGCGTCGCGATCTCACCGCGCGACGTCAGCGTCAGCTTGCGCTCGAGGTCGCCGTTGGCGACACCGGTCACCACCTTCGCGATGCCGCGCACTTGCTCGGTGAGGTTGCGCGCCATGACGTTCACGTTGTCGGTCAGCTCGCGCCACGTCCCCGAGACGCCGCGCACCTCGGCCTGGCCGCCGAGCACACCGTCGAGGCCGACCTCGCGGGCGACGCGCGTCACCTCGGATGCGAACGAGCCCAGCTGATCGACCATCGTGTTGATCGTGTTCTTCAGCTGCAGCAGCTCGCCGCGCACCTCGACGGTGATCTTCCGGGTCAGGTCGCCGTTCGCGACCGCGGTCGACACGTCCGCGATGTCGCGCACCTGGTTCGTCAGATTTGACGCCATCTGATTGACGTTGTCGGTCAGCTCTTTCCACGTGCCGCGCACGCCCTCGACCGACGCCTGGCCGCCGAGCTTGCCCTCGGTGCCGACCTCGCGCGCCACCCGCGTCACCTGATCGGCGAACGCGCTCAGCTGATCGACCATCGTGTTGATCGTGTTCTTGAGCTCGAGGATCTCGCCCTTGGCATCGACGACGATCTTCTGCTGCAGATCGCCCGCGGCGATCGCCATCGACACCTTCGCGATGTTGCGTACCTGATCGGTCAGGTTCGCGGCCATCGAGTTCACGGCGTCGGTCAGGTTGCGCCACGTGCCGAGCACGCCGCGCACGTCGGCCTGGCCGCCGAGGCGTCCTTCGATGCCGACGTCGCGCGCGAGCCGCGTCACCTGATCGGCGAACGAGCTCAGCTGGTCGACCATGATGTTGACGGTGTTCTTGAGCTCGAGGATCTCGCCCTTCGCGTCGACGGTGATCTTGCGGGTCAGGTCACCGCGCGCGACCGACGTCGTCACCTCGGCGATGTCGCGCACCTGGTTGGTCAGGTTCGACGCCATGCCGTTGACGTTGTCGGTCAGCTCCTTCCACGTGCCGCGCACGCCTTCGACCGACGCTTGCCCGCCGAGCCGGCCCTCGGTGCCGACCTCGCGCGCGACGCGCGTGACCTCGGAGGCGAACGAGTTCAGCTGATCGACCATCGTGTTGAGCGTGGCCTTGAGGTCGAGCACCTCGCCCTTCGCGTCGACGGTGATCTTGCGCGACAGGTCGCCGGTCGCGACCGCACGTGCGACGTCGGCGATGTTGCGCACCTGGTTGGTCAGGTTCGACGCCATCGAGTTGACGTTGTCGGTCAGCTCCTTCCAGATGCCCGACACGTCCCGCACCTGCGCCTGACCGCCGAGCACGCCCTCGGTGCCGACCTCGCGCGCGACGCGCGTCACCTCGGACGCGAACGCGTTGAGCTGATCGACCATCGTGTTGATGGTGTTCTTCAGGGTCACCAGCTCGCCGCGCGCTTCGACGGTGATCTTGCGGGTGAGGTCGCCGTTTGCGACGGCGGTCGTCACCTCGGCGATGTCGCGCACCTGCCCGGTGAGGTTCTTCGCCATCTGGTTGACGTTGTCGGTGAGCTCCTTCCAGATGCCCGACACGTCCTTGACGTCGGCGGTCACACCCAGCGTGCCCTCGGTGCCGACGAGGCGCGCGACGCGCGTCACCTCGGCGCTGAACCGGCCGAGCTTGTCGACGGTGGTGTTGATCGTGTTCTTGAGCTGGAGGATCTCGCCCTTGGCCTCGACGCCGATCTTCTTCGACAGGTCGCCGCCGGCGATCGCCGTGACGACGTCGGCGATGCTGCGCACCTGCGACGTCAGGTTCGACGCCATGCCGTTGACGTTCTGCGTGAGCTCGCGCCACACGCCGGAGACGTCGGCGACCTCGGCCTGACCGCCGAGCACGCCTTCGGTGCCGACCTCGCGCGCGACGCGCGTCACCTCGGCGGCGAACGCGCTCAGCTGTTCGACCTTCGTGTTGAGCGTGTTCTTCAGCGTGAGGATCTCGCCCTTCGCCTCGACGGTGATCTTCTTCGACAGGTCTCCCGCTGCGACGGCCGAGGTCACCTCGGTGATGTTGCGGACCTGGAACGTCAGGTTGTTCGCCATCGAGTTCACCGACTCGGTGAGCTCGCGCCAGACGCCCGACACGCCGCGCACGGTGGCCTGAC
>DATLHR010000015.1:0-4942 GCA_035539815.1 Kofleriaceae bacterium | reverse complement strand
CTAATCCAGCCCCCCATCCGCAGCGACCGCCCTCCCCTCCTGCTCCACCGCTCCGGCGTTGAACGTCATGAACGACCGGATCGACCACCAGACCAGGTTGAACCAGGCCGGTGCGGGCAGCCTCCGCGTCACGCCGATCTCGACCAGGCCGAGCGAGAAGAACAGCACCGGCATCAGCGTCCCGAGATCCGCGCGGTGATCGAGCGCGCTCCGCACGTCGCTGTTGATCTCCGCGAACGCGTGCGCCACGGCCTTCGCCACGCGCGTCGGGCCCGGCAGCGCGTCGTGGCCGAGGTCGGTCAGCTTGCGGCCCTGCTCGTCATGCTCCTCGGCCACGAGCCGCTCCAGCATCAAGCGCACCGCCTCGGCGTCGAGCGTCCCGTCCTCGCGCTCCACGATCACCGAGCCCGTCCACGGCCGCACCTCCACGCGCTCGCAGCTCGGATCCATCATCGCGAGCTTCTCCGCGACCCGCAGGCACGCGTCGCGGTGGCCCACGATCGCACGGGATCGCAACCGCACGCGGTGCGGAAGGTCATGCACGAGCTGACTCCACTGCTCTGTGGGTATCACGTCTCTTCTCCCCTTCCCTCTCGCTCCACGACGCTCAATGCGCCGCGGATCCGGCCTGCGCGCTCGGCACGTGTTTGCCGTTGCCCGTCGTCGCGCCCGCGCGACGGCGGCGTGGCGCCTCGCGCAGGTGACGCGCGCGCTCCTCCACCTCGGCCCACAGGTCCTCCGCGTGCTCGCGTTGCCGCTCCACGACGGCGCGGCCGAGCCGCGCGAGGTGCAGGCCGAGCGCCCCGATCTCCACGACCGCGGGCTTGAGCCGACGCGCGGTCCCCATCACGACGACCGCGCTGCCGAAGCCGAGAATGAACGATGGCGTATGAAATTTCATCGACGAGCCTCCTCCTCGAACATCACGGGCGACGACGCCCAGTCCACCGGCGCATGCCGATCGTCCCCTCGGATCAGGGTCGATCCCGCCGGCATGCCGCGTCGGTCCACCACGATCGGAGCCTCCGGCTCGAACAGCGATTTCCCTTCCCGCGCGAGCGTCGGGAGCAAGCCGAGCAGCACCGCGATCGAGAGATCGATCGGGCCGAGCGGCGTCGTGCCGAGCACGCGGCGTAGGCCAGGCAAGCCGAGGGCCGCCGCTTGCAGGCCGAGGCTCACCACGAGCGCGCGCTGGAGCTCCGGGTTCGGCTGCGATCCACTCGATCGACACGAGCGCGCGTGAAGGAGTTGCGCCACGACGAGCGACGCGAACGACATCGTGCGCGCCCGCGGCAAACTCGCGCCGGGTCCGATCGCTCCGATCCCGTACGCGGCGAGCGAAACCGTCGCCATCTTCGCGGCCTCGCGCGCGAGCTTCTTTCCTCGCGCCTGCCCGAAGAGCGGCGCCTGCGGGTCCCGCGGGGGCCTGCGCATCACGTCTGCGTCCGCCGGTTCGATCGCCAGCGCGAGCGCGGGCGCGACGTCCGTCAGCATGTTGATCCAGAGGAGCTGCAGCGGGCCCAGCGGCTCGGCGCCGACGACCGAGCCGGCGAGCATGACCATCACCTCGCTCGCGTTCGTCGCGACGAGGTACTCGATCGCGCGCCGCACGTTGTCGTAGAGCCTTCGGCCCTCGCTCACCGCGTCCGCGAGGCTGCCGAGCTCGTCGTGCGCGAGCACCACGTCCGCGACCGCGCGCGCGATGTCCGTCCCGCGCTCACCCATCGCCACGCCGACGTCCGCGGCCTTGAGCGCCGGCCCGTCGTTCACGCCGTCGCCCGTCATCGCCACGATCGCGCCGCCGTCCTGCAGCTCGCGCACGACGTCGAGCTTCGCCTCGGGCGTCACGCGGCTGTAGACGTCGGCCGCGCCGATCCCGAGCTCGGCGCCGATCGCCTGCGCGGTCCGCGCTTGATCGCCCGTCAGCATCATGGTTCGCACGCCCGCGCCTGCGAGCACCGCGAGCGCCTCGCGCACCCCGCGCCGCGGCGGATCCCGCATCCCCACGAGGCCCGCGAGCACGAGCGGCGCTTCGTGCGTCCGCTTCGGATCCCCGTCCTTCCGCCACGCGAGCGCGAGCACGCGCAGGCCCCGCGACGCCATCACTTCGTTCATCTCGAGCAAGCGCGCGCGCTCGGACGGCTCCACGCTCGCGAGCTCGATCACCGGCTCCGGCGCGCCCTTCACGAGCTCGATCTGACCGAGGTCCGGGTGCTCGTGCACCGTGACCATGAACGGCCGCTCCGCGCTGCGACGCTCCTCGCGCACCCGCTTCGCCGCGCCTCTTCGTCGCCGCACCGGGTAGCCGATCGCCATCGCGAACTCGACGAGCGCCCGCTCCGTGCCGCTGCCGCTCGTGATCTCGTCGCGCTCGTCGAGCTCCACGTCCGCGTTCAGCGCCGCGATACGCCCGATCTCCCGCAGCGACGCGACCGGCACGCGCCGGCCGTCTTCGCCGACGAGCCCGAGCGACGAAGGCGCCCCGTTCTCGCTCGACGGCGCGCCGTACTCGACTCGCACGAGTCCCTCGTCCGGCAGGAACACCTCCGCCACGCGCATGCGGTTCTCGGTCAACGTCCCCGTCTTGTCCGCGCACACCACGCTCACCGCGCCGAGCGTCTCGGCCGCTGCGAGCCTGCGGATCACGATGCCCTTGCGGTTGAGTCGCTGGCTCGCGAGCGCGAGCGCCGTCGTCCCGACCGCGGGAAACCCTTCCGGGATCGCCGCCACGCCGAGCGCCACGGCCGAGCGCGCGAGCGCCGCGAGCGGCTGGCCTCGCAAGAGGCCGAGCGCCGTCACGGCGATCGAGCTCCCGAACGCGAGCGTCGCCACCCTGCGCCCGAGCTGATCGAGCTGCTGCTCGAGGGGCGCCGCGCGATCGGCCGTGTGCGAGAGCGCGCGCTGGATCGCGCCGAGCTCCGTCGCGCTGCCCGTCGCCACGACGATCGCGCGCGCGCTGCCCGTCGCCACGACCGTGCCCGCGTAGAGCATGTCGTCGCGATCCGCGACCGGCGCGTCCTCGGCCACCACGGCCGTCCCCTTCTCCGCCGGCTCGCTCTCGCCCGTCAGCGTGCTCTCGTCGACCGTCAGATCCGTGGCCTCCACGATCCGCGCGTCCGCCGCGATCGCGTCGCCGGCCCGCACGCAGAGCACGTCGCCCGGAACGACCTCGCTCGCCGCGACCGTCGTCTCCACGCCGTCGCGCAGCACGCGCGCCCACTCCACGCGGAACTTGCTCCACGCGTCGAGCAGCTCCTCCGCGCGCGACTCCGTGAAATATCCGACGACCACGTTCGATCCCACGACGAGCAGGATCGCGCCTGCTTCCAGCAGATCACCGAGCAGCACCGACAGGCCCGCGGCGCCTGCGAGCAGCGCGGTCGGCACCGTGAAGATCTGACCCGTGAGGATCTCCAGCGACGTGCGCGGCGCGACGCCAGCGAGCACGTTCGGGCCGACGTCGCGCAGGATCCGGTGCGCCTCGATCGCCGTGAGGCCGCTCTGCAGATCCACCGAAAACGTCTGCGTGAGCTCGTCGATCGAGCGGGCGTGCCACGGCGTCGCAGGCGTCGTGTCGTCCTCGTCGTCGGCGCTGCCGTTCGCTCCGTACGCACGGAACACGTCGCGCACCGAGGCGGCCGCGCTCTCGGCGATCCGCGACAACGAGGGCGGCGGCGGGCCCTGCGAGTCCTCGTGTTCGGCCAGGATCGAGAGCACGTCCGCGCGCGTCGTCGGCGCGTTCGGCGCGAGCACGCAGAGCACCGTGCCCGTGTGCTCGTTGGCTCGCGCTTCGATCACACCCGGGGACTCGCCCAGGGCGCGCTCGATCCGCCTTGCGCGCACGGGCTCTCCGAAGAGCCCGGCCACCTCGACCCTGAGGCGCTGTGCGCTGTGCACCACGCGCCCGGAGGGCTTGCCAGCATGTCCCAATGACGCGCGCCCTCGGGCGAGGGCGCGCCACTTCATGATCGCCGAACGCACTCGGGGGCGCGCACGCAAAGAGTGATCCACGGCGCGATCGAGCGGCCGCGACCACGCGGCAGGCGGGCTCTTCGGAGCTTTTTTCGGCTAGTTCGGCGTGAACGAGATCCAGGCGCCGTCGAGCCACGTGTCGTCTTGCGAGAACGCGCCGACGTAGCTCGCCTTCGTGTCGAAGAAGCCGTCGCTCGGCGGCGTCGCAGCGCCCGTCGTCAGCGTCGCCTTCGGCCGAAAATCAGGCGCTTGGCGATCGTAGGGTGCGACGAGCATGGGGTCCGTCTCGGCGTTGCCGGCGTCGAGGAACCACTTGACCTCGTCGAAGCCCATGTCGTCGTCCTTCTCGGAGCCCATGCCGTCCGGCGTCTCCACGTACGCGATGTTTTGCGCGAGATTTCCGTGGAAGATGGACGCTTCGAGCGACACGGACGTGGGCGCGTCGCGCACATCGACGCCGGCCTCGAAGCCCGTGGCGACGATGTTGTACAGGTTCGCCTTCGTCGCGCGGCGCAGGAGCATCGCGTATTGCTGCTTGTCGACGTCCACGTTCTTGCCGATGAGCGTCGCGTTGTAGATCGTGGGCTCGGAGAGCGGCGCGTTCGTCGTGCCCATCGCGTCGTTGTCGCCCTCGAAGCCGTTCGTGTCGTCCACCGCGGCCGGATCCTGCTGGACGACGACGAACTGGAGGTTTCCGGTATACCCGAGGTCCCAGTCGATCCCGTCGTCCTGGTTGTACGTGCAGACCAGGTGCTTCGCGTTCACCGTGCCGCCGAAGAACTCGAAACAATCGTCGAGCGTGTAGCGGACCTGGACGTAATCGACGGTCGTCCCGCTGCCGACGCCGGCGAACGTGAGCCCGTTGATCTCGTTGTCCGTCGAAAGGAGAATTCCGCCGAACTCGATCCGCACGTATTTCAGCACGCCGCTGTTGTCGGCCGGGTCGGTCCCGCCGTACTCGGTCTCCGCG
>DATLHR010000014.1:0-6870 GCA_035539815.1 Kofleriaceae bacterium | reverse complement strand
AGGAGCGACGGCCGCTTGCGAAACACCTCCGCTGCATCCTCCGGGGAGAGTCCGGTGACCATGTTGCCGTCACCGAGCGGAGGCTCCATCTTCACGAGGACCTCGCCCAGCTGCTCGTTCGGCAGCCGCCGTACGATCCGGACGCGTGCCATGCGGGAGAGCGTCGGCAGCATCCGCACGATGTCGTCCGGGGCCCGGCTCGCGGGAGGGCGCGTGGACCATTCATTCGGCTCCTCCAGGAGCGTCTCGAGCACGCAGTCGCGCGTGCAGGACGACGTGAGGGTCTCGATCGTCGCGCACGTATTCGCACAGCGATCGCCACAGGGCGCCGGGTTGCGGCGCAGGAGCTCGAACGCGATCGGCACGCGCAGCTCGGCCGGCAAATGCTCTGCGCTCGAGAGCAGCTCGTCGCCGTGTAGCGAATCGAGCATCGCGATCGCGCCCGCCACGGCAGGCGTTGGCTGAGCCGACCCGGGCGCCGCCTCGACGGTCCGGTTCGGTGCGGCTCGCGTACAGGCGGGGACGAGCTGGAGGACGGCCACGAGGACCACGACTCGCCCCAGGTTCGGCGAGTCAGTAGGGGAGCCGGAGAGGGTGCGCATCAACGACAAGACGGACGAGCGCGCCGACAATTTCGCAGAAACTGCACGCACCCCGCTGGTGTCGTGTGGAGTAGAGTCCGCGGCCTCATGGACGCTCCTGTCTTCGACGAGCCTTCGGTTCCCCTCGATCACCCGCGGTTCCGCCACGTCTGGGCCTCGGTGTTCACGAAGAAGCTCGTCGCCGACTGCATGACGCACGGCTGCACGATGGTCGACACGCACACCGAGAAGCCCGATGCGTGCTGCCAGTACGGCTGCGACGTCGACCTCCACGAGCGCGACGCCATCCTCGCGCGCGAGGCGCAGATCCGGCCATTGCTGCGCGCGGAGGTCCAGGGCAAGCGGTGGTTCGATGACGAGGTGGAGGAGGATGCGGACTATCCGTCGGGCAAGGTCGTGCGCACCGAGGTGCACGAGGACGGCTGCCTGTTCCTCGCGCACGACCGGCGCGGCTGCGCGATCCATCGCGCGTCGCTCGAGCAGGGATGGGACTTCCACGGCGTGAAGCCGGCGATCTGCCGCCTGTTCCCGATCTCGTACGAGGAAGACACGATCGTGATCGCGGACGAGTTCCCGGAGTACTCGTGCGCGCACGTCGAGGGGCCGTCGCTGTATCGCATCACGCGTGATGCGCTCGGGCAGATCTTCGGCGACGACCTCGTGCGCGCGATGGATGCTGCGGAAGCGCAGGTGCTCGCGGCGCTGCCGAAGAAGCTGCCGGTCGCGCGCTGAGAGGCAGTCCGGACGCGCATGTCGTGCATGTACGAAGTCGCACGCCACACGCGCGCGTCGTTTCATGCACCTGCATCGCGTTGGCGCTGGCGCACGACTTGCTCTGTGCGCGCGGCATGCGCGCGTTGCTCGTTGCGGTGATCCTGACAGGCGCTTGCCATCCCTTCGCCAACAGCGCACCGGACGCATCGGACGCATCGAATGGCATGTGCGAAGGCCCGGCGCCGACCGGGCAAGGCACGTGCGACTGCACGCCGACGGGCTGGCGATGCAACAGCTGCGGTGGTTTCTCCCCGCCGGGTGGTGCGTGCGAGCCGGGCGACAGCTGCCACTACGAAGACTGGGAGCACGGTTGCTCCTGCGCATGCAACGCCGAGGGCCGGTGGACGTGCAGCAAGGACACCATCGGCTCCACCTGCCCGACGGGCGACGTCAGCGACCTCGGTGGGCTGTTCGCGGTGGGGCCCGCGAACACGAGCACCAGTGACGAGCTCGCTCCGACGGTGAGCGGCGACGGTCGCGAGCTGTTGTACGTCGGGGTGACCGCCGACCTCTGGGGCTCGCTGCGAGGCGCCCTCGACGCGTTTCAGGACGGAGAGCGCCGCGACGATCTCTCGACCACCGGCGACGAGCGTGATCCCGAGCTGTCCGCCGACGGGCTGAGCGTGCTCTTCGTGCGCGACGACGAGATCGTGATCGCGACGCGGACGTCGACGACGAGCGCGTGGTCGGGCGCCTCGGCCGTCCCCGAGCTCGTCGGCTTCGGCGCTCCGTCGCTCGGCGCGAACGACCTGCACATCGTCCTCACGAAGGACGGGGCGCTCTACGAAGCATCGCGTGTTTCGACGAGCGCACCGTGGTCGACGCCGATCGAGATCTCCGAGCTCGCCGACGCCGCCGACGACGGTGGCCCGTCGCTCTCGCGCGGCGGCCTCGAGCTCGTGTTCCACTCCAACCGCGGCGGCACGTATCAGCTGTGGCGCGCGCAGCGCCCGGCGCTCGATCAGCCGTTCACGCCTGCGGTGCCGATCGAGCTCGGCATCGCCACCGCGAACGTGCGCGACCCGGAGCTCTCGCGCGATGGCCTCGACCTGTACGTCGCGGCCGACATCGACGGCACGCAGGACCTCTATCTCGCCAGGCGCACCGCGCTGTGATCACGCGGGCGGCGGCAGCGGAGGCGCGTCGAGCACCTCGACCTGGCCGGTGACGAGATCGTACTCCGCGCCGACGACGAGGAGCTGCCCCGAGTTGACGAGGCCTTCGATCAGCGTCGTGCCGCGGCGGATGTGCTCGACGGAAGCGCGGATGTTAGCGCGCACGCCCGCGCGCATGAGCGCCTCGCGCGAGAGCTTGGCGTCGAGCTCCAGCAGCGGCGCGACGACCGGCCGGATCCGGCTCACGATCGACGACAGGCTCGCGGGCGGCTTCTTCGTATCCGGCAGCAGGTCGTCGAGCGTCGCGCCGATGGCGCCGCAGCCGGTGTGCCCGAGCACGACGACGAGTGCGAGCCCGAAGTACTGCGCGGCGAACTCCACACTCGCGAGCTGCGAGGGCGCGACGATGTTACCGGCGACCCGGATCACGAACAGATCGCCGAGCCCCTGATCGAACACGATCTCCGCGGGGACCCGCGAATCGGAGCAGCCGAGGATCACGGTGTGAGGCTTCTGCGAGATGGCGAGCTCCGCGCGGCGGAAGTGGCTGAGCATCGCCTCGCTTCCGCGGACGTTGCTGACAAAGCGTCGGTTGCCTTCCATCAGGCGGGCGAGCACGTGCACGGGCGTCGGCATACGCTGCCTTCATATCACCGCGTCGAGGCGGGTGCGTTCATGCGGCGCACCTCGTCGACCTTGATCGCGTAGCCGCGCAGGGGCGGAGTGGGCTCCGCGGCGGTGCGCACGCGCACGATCGAGCCCGGCGCCTCGATGACGCCTGCCGCCATCGTCCACCCGGGCGGCACCTGCGGGTCACTCCAGAAGTACAGCCAGCGCGCGTCCTTGGGCGCGACGTTGACGCAGCCGTGGCTGCGCGTGGTGCCGAACTTGTCGTGCCAGTACGCCGTGTGCAGCGCGAGGCCCTTCTCGGGCGAGAAGAACTGCGTCCACGGCACCGTGGCCACGGAGTACGGATCCTCGCCCGACAGCCCCTTCATGTCGGACTCCGACTCCTTGAGCCACATGCGATACACGCCGGTCTCGGTCGGGGTGTCCTTCGTGCCCGAAGACACCATCGTCGCGTACACCGGCAGCTCGCCCTCGAACGCGACGAGGATCTGATGATCGAGGTCGACGTCGATCCACCGCTCGCCCTCGCGCAACAGTGGCGGTGGCGGCGCCGGAGTGAACACGCGGACGTCGCTCGCGCGGATCCATTCGGCTTCTCCGATGCGATAGGCGATCGGCTTGCCCACCTTGTCGCTGTGCGTCTCCAGGATCGAGACGGGCGTGCGCGCGAGCATCGTCGGCCGCGCGACACCACCCCCCGTCGGCTTGTTCATCGTGTACGTCGACTTCATGCCGGCGCGCGGCCACACGAACGCGATCGGGATGCCTCGCCCCGTGTCGTCGCCGAGCCGCGCCCCATTGTACAGCGACGGCTTGTGCTGCGAGACCGCCGAGCGCAGCACGTACTCGTTCTCCTTCTGGCTGATCTTCCAGTACTGCTTGCCGCCGACGACGAGCTCCTCGTACTGGCGCACGTTGACCGAGCCCACGATCGGCCGGCTCTCGATCATCTTCAGCCCCGCCGCGACATCCTCGACCTGCAGCGTCGACGTGATCGGACCGCCCTTCCCCTTGTCCTTGTCCTTCTTGCCCTTCTTCACCTCGGGCTTCTGCAGCGCGAACGTTACCGGGCTGGGCGCCACGACCTTGCCGTAGATCCCCGGCACCAGCTCGCCACGGTCGAGCATCGGCACCTCGCGGCCCATCGGCGCCTTCTTGCTCGGCGCCATGTAGTCCGAACACACCCAGCCGCGCGGCTCGACCTCGACCCACGGCTTCTTGCAGCCCTTGCCGTCCGCCGTCCGCTTCCAGCGCACGCGCGTGTCCACCGCCACCGTCCCGATCCGCTTCGCGTCGTCCCCCGGCTCCAGCCGCACCGCCACCGTCCGCGTCAGCTCGAGGGAGCGCGTCCAGTCGGGGAACGCGGCCGGCGTCGCGACCGGCGGCTCGTCCTGGTCCTCGCCGGGCGAGGCCGGCTCCACCGGGACCTTCGGATTCGCGGTCGGCGCGGGCGGGACAGCATCCTTGCTGCCACAGCCCATCAGCATGATCGAGAGCGCGACGCTGCGCCTGACCCTCATGCTGTTAGCGGTAGCACGAGAATGCGCGCGCTGCCCTACGGTGGCGCCTCGCCGTGCCTACCGTTGCGCTGCATGGCGTCAGAGGTCGCCGTGCACGGTACGGGCGCATTGGCGCTGCGGCCCCCCCTCCCCCGCGCGCGGGCGCTCCGACGTCCGTGATACCGTTCGCTGTACATGAAGCTCGGCGAGATGCTCGTGCGGGACGGCCGGTTGTCAGAGTCTCAGCTCGAGAGCGCCCTCAAGTTTCAGGCGCGTGACGGCGGGCGCATCGGCACCGTGCTGTTCGAGCTCGGGTTCATCGATCTCGAGGCGCTGACGGTGTACCTCGGGCTCGAGCTCGGCATTCCGATCGCGACGGGCGCGATGCTCGAGCGAGCGAAGCGCGCGGCGGTGCGGTTGCTGCAGCCGCAGCAGGCGTTCAAGCACAAGTGCGTGCCGCTGGTCGTGCAGGATCGGCAGCTGATCGCGGCGATCGAGGACCCGCACGACTTCGCGACGCTCGAGGCGGTGAGCTCGATCACCGGGTACCGCGTGTTGCCGCGCGTCGCGCCCGAGCTGCGGATCTACTACTACGTCGAGCGGTACTACGGCGTCGCGCGCCCGGCGAGGTTCGTGAAGTTCGCCGATCGCGCGCGCGGTGACGAGAAGGTGGTGGATGTCGGGCTGCCCGCGCCGCCACTGCCTGGATTGCCGCCGGTGCCCGCGGCGCCGGTGTCACCGCCAGGCCCGCGCCCGCGCTTGCGCAGCATGAAGATGGCGAAGCAGTTCGACGACTCCGAGGCGCTCGAGCTCGAGGCCGAGGACTTGATCGATTCGCTCGACGCCGATGATGCCGCGCCCGCCGAGGCCGCGGCGACGCGCGAGCCGGTGCGCCGCCATCCGACGACGATCCCGCCGATGCCGGTGCCGACGGCCGCGGCGCCGATGCAGAGCGACGCCGTCATGCAGCAGCTCGCCACGGCGAGCGATCGCAGCAAGATCATCGACGCGCTGCTCGGCTACGCGGCGGCGACGTTCGATGCGGCGGTCGTGTTCACCGTGCGCGACAACATTGCGTTCGGGTGGAAGGCGCTCGGCAACCTGCCCGGCTACGCGAACGTCGAGCACCTGCTGATTCCGCTCGAGGCGCCATCGGTGCTGCAGTCGGCGCTGGCGTCCGACAACGGCGTGTTCCACGGGACGCTCGCGCCGTCGACGGTGAACTCGTACTTGTACAAGGTGCTCGGCGTCGCCGAACCGACGCGCGTGACCGCCGGCGTGATCACGATCGGCAAGCGCGTGGTCAACATCATCTATGGCCACGGCACGGAGCTGACGTCGATCCAGGTCGGCGTGCTCCACCAGATCTGCACGTCGGCAGCCGAGGCGTACGCGCGCCTGATCGCCGCCAAGAAGCGTTAGCTATTCGAAGCGAATCACGCCCTGCGCGCCCGCGACGTGGCAGCCCGCGCGACTGCACGCACCGTCGCCGTTGCCGAGCGGCGTGACCATCGGGACCTGATTCGGGCACGCGGTGACGTCGGTCTCCCCGGGGAACGTGATGGTCTGCGCGAAGCGAAAGTTGCCTGCGCTGTCGGCGACCGCGGTGAGCTCGTTTCCGCCGCTGCGGATGCGCACGACGGCGCCCGGGTTCGGGGTCGTCAGGTCGGCCTTGTAGACGGTGCCGGCCGCGGTGTACACGGAGCCTCCTCCGCCGCCGCCGTGACAGCCGGCCTGCATGCAGTTCTCGCCCGCGTGCGTGACGCCGCCGCCGTGATCGTACGCAGCGCCGGGGGTGCCGCGGTTCACGCACGCGGCGACGTTGCCGCCGTCGCCGCCGCCGCCGCCGTCGGTTCCTGTTCCCCCGCCGGGCTGCAACGACCCGACGTCACACCCCGCGAGGATGGACAGGAAGAGCACCGTGGACCGCATGCGCAGGACGTCCATTTAACCGTCCCCTTCATGCAATTGCCAGTGCACCCCCTCCACAGACCGAAGCTGTTGAAATCCGGGGGCCAGCTCCCGTTCAGTGGAGAGTTGGCCCCCAGCCACCGGGACTACAGCGCCCCGAGGAGGGCCGCGTTTTCGCTGGGGGTCCCGACCGTGATGCGCAGGCAGTTGGCGAGTGGGCCGGTGGCGCCGAACGCGCGGACCACGATGCCCGCGTCGGCGAGCTTGCGCCACAGCGCGGCCGCGTCGGGGACACGCACGAGCAAGAGATTCGCCTCGCTGGGGTACACGCGCAGGCCG
>DATLHR010000013.1:0-2941 GCA_035539815.1 Kofleriaceae bacterium | reverse complement strand
ACGCGAACGATCCTCTGCCGAGCTACACGGACGGTCAGGCGCGCGCGGTGTGGGGCGACACCCGCAAGCGCGGCGAGCTCGCCGCGTTCGTGTTCGGGTCGCTCGATCGGATCGCGAACTCCGAGGACGCGGCCTCGCGCGATCCCTACGCTGACGGCCACATCGCGGCGAACCTCGGCTTCGTGCGCGCCGGCGCGAGCTACAAGCGCAAGCGCGGTCCGTCGCTGGTCACGGTCACGCCGTCGCTCGGCACCAACATCCTCACGCTGTACTCGAAGGACTACGACGAGGCCGGCAACCTCCGGGAGAGCGACCTGTCGCGGCGCTGGTACCTGTTCGGCGCGCGCGGCGAGTGGCTGCGCGACGACCCAGGTGGGTTCATCCGTGCGGGCGTCGATGTCAGCGGCGGCTACCTCGGCCGCGTCGACTCCGACAGCTTCAGCGACAACGACGTCGATGACTTTCCGCTACCGCGCAACACGGTGCTGTGGTCGGACGCCGCCGTGTTCGTCGAGGCGCGCCGTCACTGGTGGGGCGATCGCGTCTCGCTGCGGCCGGGTCTGCGCCTCGATCGCTTCGGCCTAGGCAACCAGTGGTCGCTCGATCCACGCCTCAACGCACATCTGACGCTGACGCCGACCGCGACGTTGCGGGCGTCGCTCGGGCGGTTCTCGCAGCCGCCGTCGCCGGCGCACTTCGACGAGTTCGCGGACAACCTCGAGGCCAAGCGCTCGTACGTCGATCAGGCGACGCTCGCGCTCGAGGCTGCGCCCGGCAAAGGCGTGATCGCGTCCGTCACCGGCTTCGTGCACGACGGCGAGCGCACCCTCGTCGACATCGCGGACAAGAACATCCGCCCGGTCGGCCTCGATCTCGATCTGATCTTCGCGGAGTTGCTGGAAGAGCAGCTCGGGCTGTACGCGTACCAGGGCAACGTGGGCCGCCAGCGCTCGTATGGCATCGAGACCTCGCTGCGCTACGACGATCCTCGCTACCGCGTGCTCGCGAACTTTGCGTGGTCGCGCGCGAAGCGGGTCTACGAGAAGACCGGCTGGGTGCCGTACGGCCTCGATCAGCCGCTGCGCCTCAACCTGCTGTTCGCGACCACCGCGCGCAAGTGGAACTTCGGTTCGCGGCTCACCGTCGTGTCGGGCAACCCGGTGCGTGTCGTGCCGGAGGGCACGCCGGACCTGCCGGAGGTCGAGGAGCCGCGCGTGCTCACTCGACTCCCCATGTTCTGGCAGTTCGACGTGCGCGTCGATCGTACGTGGGCGACCTCATGGGGCCACGCCACGCTGTTCTTCGATCTGCAGAACATCACCAATCACCGAAACGTGGAGTACCGTGAGAGCGTCGTCGACTACTACCCCGGTACGAACCAGGTCTATCGGTACAGTGACACGCTCGGGCTCCCCATCCTCCCGTATATCGGTGTCGAGCTTCGCCCTCGCTAGCGCGCTGGCCGTCGCGCTGTGCGGCGGCTGCATGAAGATCTACTCCGACGAGGAGCTCCCGAGCCTCGAGGTGACCTGGGACACCGCGTGTCCGGCCGATGCTGGTGACGTTCGCATCGTGCTCTATACGTGGGGCACGCACGAGGTCGCCGCCGAGATGAAGGCTCCTTGTGCGGCGGGGCAGGTCCTGTTCGTGGACGTTCCGCGCGAACAGTTTCGCGTGGACGGCTACCTCCTCGATCGAGCCGGCGAAGTGCTCGGTGCCAACCAGGGATGGGAAGCCGATCTGCGCAACGGGCTCAGCGAGCGACTACTGTCGATGTACTTCCAGATCGCGAACGTGAAGATCGCCTGGGAGTTCGAGGAGGGCGTCAGCTGCGCGTCGCTGGGCGTGAGCTATCTCTCGTCGGAGATCCGGGTGCGCGAGTCCTCGACGTTCGACCACTGGAATCCGACCTTCTGCGAGTCGAACCCGTGGTGGGCGTACTTTCCCACGTCCACGTCCCAGATCCGCCTCCGTGCGGTCGGCGAGGCGGGCACGGTCGCGGTCTCGGAGCCCACACCGGAGCTCGTGCTCACCGAAACCGCGCGCACCGACGCCGGCACGCTCCTGCTACGCCGGTGCGACGGCGCGTGCCCGTGACACCTTCGCGCCCGGAAAGTGGTGCCAGTACGGCTCGGCCTCGCGGCGCACGCGGATCCTCGACGGTCGCGCGAGCAAGCGATCGAGGTAGGCCTTCGTCCGCGGTGGCTCGATCGGCACCAGCTGGTCCGCATAGAACAGCGACGGCGCGGCCGCACAATCGGCGAGCGTGAAGTCGGGCCGTTCGGGCCAGCTCTCGACGACGCCGTACGCGGTCCGCAGCGTCTGCTTCGCGGTCTCTACCACCGCTGGATCGCCGGGCCTCAGCAGGTCGAACACGATGCGGGTCATCGGCTCCATCACGTAGCGATCGAAGAACCGATCGCGGGCGCGGACGTCGAGGTCATCGGGTACGAGGTGCGCCGCCCGCGGATCGTGCCGCGCGAGGTACTCGATGATGATCGACGACTCCGGCACGACCCGGCCGCGCCCGTGATCGTGCAGCACCGGGAACTTCGCGAACGGCCACAGCTCGATGAGCGTGGCCCGTTGGGCAGGGTCGGCGAGGTCGAACGAGGGCACCGAAAGGATACTCGCTCCGAGCATCACGACCTCCCGCACCGCCGGTCGGTTCAGGTCCGCGCGAGACAGGCAAACGAGCGCGTCGATTACCCAGTCGTAGTCGACGGGGTCGCTATCCCAGCCGCATGCCGGCGTGTCCGCAGTGATCGTGAGCTCGAGATTGCGGTCGAGCACGACCACGTTTCCGCGGACTGATGGATCCCCATAGATCACGCGTAGTCTCGCGCGCCACGGATGCGTCGACGCAGCTCTCGCAACGCGTGGAGAAGATCGCGAATTTCGAACACCTGAGCTCTTCGCAGGAGGAGAGCGCCAAGGAAGA
>DATLHR010000012.1:0-3660 GCA_035539815.1 Kofleriaceae bacterium | reverse complement strand
GCCGAAGGCGGCTTCCTGCAGCGGCCGCTGCCGCACCAGTATGAATTCGCGCGGCTGAACCTGACCTATGCCATCACCAGCAAGCGCAAGCTGCTGCAGCTGGTGGAAGAAAAGATCGTCGACGGCTGGGACGATCCGCGCATGCCCACGATCGCAGCGATGCGTCGTCGCGGGTACAGCCCCGAGGCGATCCGCGCCTTCTGCGACATGATCGGCGTCGCCAAGGCGAACTCGTCCGTCGACATCGGCAAGCTCGAGTACTGCATCCGCGACGACCTCAACAAGACGGCGCCGCGCGTCCTCGGTGTGCTACGGCCGATCGAGGTCGAGCTCGTCGGGTGGACCGGCGGCGAAGAGACGATCGACGCGCCGCTGTTCCCGCCGGATGTCGGCAAGCCGGGCTCGCGTGAGGTCACGATCAGCGGGCGCATCTTCATCGATCGCGACGACTGGCGGGACGATCCGCCGAAGGACTATCAGCGGCTCGCGCCGGGGCGCACGGTACGGCTGCGCTACGGGTACTGCATCACCGCCGACGAGGTGGTCGCGCGAGATCCCGAGGGCAACGTCACCAAGCTACGAGCGACGGTGCACCTGGAGACCAAGGGCGGCAAGAACCCCGCCGACGGACGCAAGGTCGCAGGTGTGATCCACTGGGTCGATGCGGCGACGTCGGTGCCGGCCGAGGTGCGGCTGTACGAGCGGTTGTTCAAGGTGCCCAAGCCCGAGGAGGGCGGCGTCGACTTCCTCGAGCACCTCGATCCGCATTCGCTCGAGGTGGTGACCGGCGCGCGCGTCGAGCGCAGCCTCGCGACGGCCGCGATCGGCACGCGGTGGCAGTTCGAGCGCGTGGGCTACTTCGTCGTCGACCAGGACACCAAGCCGGGCTCGCTGGTGTTCAACCGCATCATCACGCTGCGCGACAGCAAGGCCGCGGTCGCGACCGCGCAGCCCGCGAAGGCGGAGCCGCAGAAGAACCCGAAAGCGCAGTCGCGCCCGAAGGGCAAGTCACCCGCGGAGTACCGCGCCGAGGCGCGTGCACGTGACGCCGAGCTCGCGGCGGCACACACCGCGATCGCCGCACTGCCGGGCATCACGGCCGAGGCCGCCGATCTGCTCGCCGGCGATCGTGCGACCGCGAGCTTGTTCCGTGCGGTCGTGGCCCGCGTGGCGCCCGAGCTCGCGGCGAAGTGGATGATCAACGAGCTGCCGCGCGCGCTCGAGGATCGTGACGTGAGCTCGGTACAAGCAACCGAGCTCGCGGCGCTGCTCGCGGCGATCGCCGACGGCAGCCTCGCCCCGACCGCGGGCAAGACGGTGCTCGCGGAGCTCGTGCGCACCGGCAAGCCGTTCGCCGCCCTGCGCGACGCGGTGGCCGCGACCCCGATGGTGGACCTGGGAGCGGCGGTCGACGCCGTGATCGCGGCAAACCCCGAGAAGGCGGCGCAATACCGGGCCGGCAAGACGGGGCTCCTCGGGTTCTTCGTGGGCCAAGTGATGAAGTCCACACCGAACGCGGACGCCGCCGCGGTCAATCAGGCCGTGCGCGACCGCCTGTCGTGATCGGGTCCGGGTCCCGTGACCTGGGGGCGCGGTGGCCGATCGGGGCGGAACCTCCCAGTGGCGAGGGGGAGCGGATTCGAGGCACCATGATCAGGTGCGACGCCTCCTGACCATCGGCTTGCTCGCGTGCATCGGCTGCAACGCGGAGCTCGGGCCGAAGCCCGGTACCACGCCCGACGCGAGTGGAGGCGGTAACGACGACGCTCCGATCGTGCCCGATGGCTCGCCGTCGCTCGACGCCCCCACGTGCTCCAACGGCCGCGTGGTGTACCTGAACTTCGAGGGGCAAGCGCTGACCGATGCAGCGGCGAGCGATGCGACGCAGAACCTCGCGAGCTGGATGACGATCGCCACCGGCACGGCGCCCGCGTTCCGCGCGGCGTCGGCAACGCGCGCCGCAGACATCACGGCGATCACCGACGGCATCCGCACGCAGCTCTCCGAGTTTCCGATCAACGTGGTGACCACGCGGCCGGCGACCGGCCCCTACGTGATGATCGTGTTCGGCGGAGACAGGCTGCAGGTCGGTTCGATGTACTCGCTCGCGGTCAATCAGCTCGATTGCAACGACGCAGTGAAGAGCGACGTCGCGTGGATCGCCGACGCGCTCGATCCCCAGAACGGCACGCCTCTCTTCTCGAACCAGTACCTGATCAACACCGCGATCGGCGCGATCGGCTTCGGCCTCGGCCTCACGGCCACGAGCGATCCCGGGGACTGCATGTGCGCGTGGGGCAACCAGTGTCAGCCGGGAGCCGGTGCGTGCACGCTGTCGACGAGCATCGCGCGCGACCCGCAGTCCACGCTGCTCTGCACCGGTGCGCCCGCCACCCAGGACGAGAAGGCGGCGTTCACGCAAGCGTTCTGTCAGTAAGGGGGTATCGCACCCGCCTCGACCGCGACAGCGATCGACGACACGCGATCGATCGGTTTGACACCCGTGGGGCGGCCCGGGATGATCGTCCAGGTGATCGGGACGACCGTCGGCGGCTACAAGATCGTCAGCAAGCTGTCGACCGGCGGGATGGGCACGATCTATCGCGCCGAGCACGCGCTGATCGGCAAGGCCGCGGCGGTCAAGGTCCTCCACCCCGAGCTCTCGCACAACACGGAGATCGTCAACCGCTTCTTCAACGAGGCGAAGGCGACGACGTCGATCAAGCACCCGGGCATCGTCGAGGTGTTCGACTTCGGCTACCTCGAGTCAGGCGACGCGTACCTGACGATGGAGTTTCTCGAGGGCTGCAACCTCGCGACCTGGATCGAGCAGCGCGGCAAGCGCGACGAGGGTGAGGCCGCGATGCTGTTGCGGTCGGTGTGCAACGCTCTCGCGGTCGCGCACGCCAAGGGCATCGTCCATCGCGACCTCAAGCCCGACAACATCTTCATGGTTCCGGATCCCGAGTCGGCGCTCGGCGAGCGGCCCAAGATCCTCGACTTCGGCATCGCGAAGCTGAGCGACCTCGGCGCGGCCGCCACCGCGACGCGCACGGGCGCGGTGATGGGAACGCCGACGTACATGTCGCCCGAGCAGTGTAAGGGCGCGGGCGTCGTCGATCACCGCGCGGATCTCTACTCGCTCGGCTGCATCCTCTACGAGCTCGTCTGCGGCAAGCCGCCGTTCACCGACATGGGTGCGGGCGAAATGATCGGCGCGCACCTGTTCATGACCCCAGCGCGGCCGCGCGAGCACGCACCGACGCTCTCCGAGGCGGCAGAGGCGTTGATCATTTCGCTGCTCGACAAGGATCCGAGCAAGCGCCCGCAGACCGCGAAGGAGCTCTCCGCGCGCCTGACCGAGCTCGCGCAGCAGCACCATTGGCTGACCACGGGTGCGCCCGACGGCGTGACCGCTCCGGCCCTGGTGCCGCTGTTCCGGCCGACGCCGCTGCCGGGCGAGCTCGTGGGGCGCGCGTCGTCGCAGGGCCTCGCGACGCCGATCCCGGGCCGCGCCTCGTCGCCGGTCATCGAGCCGACGCCGACGACGCTGTCGGGCGCGGCGAGCCAATCGTTCGACGTGCCGGCGCGCTCGCGAAGGCGTCTCGCGATCGCGGCCGCGGCCGGCGCGCTGCTCGTCGGTGGCATCGTGGCGTTCGC
>DATLHR010000011.1:0-3184 GCA_035539815.1 Kofleriaceae bacterium | reverse complement strand
GCCGAGGAGCGCCTGCTCGATCTGTTGCTGCCTCGCTCCGGCCGCGCATTCACCGATCGTCCGGGCGAGCCGCCGTCGGCGACGGGCGACGCGACGCGCGAAAAGCTGCGCACGATGCTGCGCGATGGCCGCCTCGACGATCGCGAGGTCGAGGTCGAGCTCGCTGACGAATCGAATCCGTTGATGTCCGTGCTCGGCGGCCAGCCCGGCATCGACGAGAGCGCGCTGTCCGGTCTCAAGGACATGCTCGGTGCGTTCGGCAAGAAGACGCGCAGGCAGAAGCTCAAGGTGCCGCAGGCGTGGCGCGCGCTCACCGAGCAAGAGGTCGACAAGCTGATCGATCACGAGGCGGCGACGCGCGAGGCCGTTCGCCGCGCCGAGAACGCGGGCATCGTGTTCATCGACGAGATCGACAAGATCGCGACCAGCCGCGAGCGCCACGGCGGCGATGTGTCGCGCGAAGGCGTGCAGCGTGACCTGCTGCCGATTGTCGAGGGCTCGACGGTGACCACGAAGTACGGGCCCGTGAGGACGGACCACGTGCTGTTCATCGCCGCCGGCGCGTTCCACATGAGCAAGCCGAGCGACCTGATTCCCGAGATGCAGGGCCGGTTCCCGATTCGCGTCGAGCTCACACCGCTCGTCGCCGAGGACTTCGTCCGCATCCTGACCGAGCCGCAGAACGCACTCACCCGCCAGTACGCGGCGCTGCTCCAGACCGAGGGCGTCACCATCGAGTGGACGCCCGACGCGATCAAGGAGCTCGCGAACATCGCCGCCGACGTCAATCGCCGCACGCATGACATCGGCGCCCGTCGCCTGCACACGGTGCTCGAGCGCCTGCTCGACGACCTGCTCTACAACGCACCCGACATCGGCGCGCAGTCGATCCCGATCACGCCCGCCTACGTGCGCGAGCGGCTCGGCGCGCTCGTCGCCGACGAGGACCTCACGCGCTACATCCTGTAGCTACCAGGGCATCGCGGGCCACGCCGGTGCGCCGAACGGCGTCGGCGGTGGCGTGTAGATCGGCTTGCTCTTCGGCGCCTGGGGCCAGCGGAATCCAAACGCGACGCCGATATACGGCCACGCGTCGTACGTCTCGAGCTCGGACATCTGCGCTCCGTCGCATGGCTCGATGACGTCGTCGTCGTTGACCGCGTCGCAGTCGAGGTGATGCGGGTTGGTGACGCCGATGTACGTGCGCGTGAAGCCGCCGTAGGCGAGCCGGGTCTCGATCGACACCTCGATATCGAGCCACGTCGTGTCGCGACCGAAGTGGACCAAGTCATCGCTGTGCTGCTCGCCGAGCCGCATGCCCGGGCCGAGCGACATGCCGACGCCGAGCCCAAGGTCGATCGCGCCGAGCTCCTTGACCAGGCGCCCCATCGCACCGACCGAGATGCCGCGCGTGCCGCGGCCGACCGACACCGATCCGCGCAGCCACGGCAAGCCGGCGCCGAGCTCGAGCCCTACGACACCGAATGGCGCGTTGAGCCCCACGTGACCCGCCGCGAACAGGAACGGCCCATCCTCCTCTTCGACGGGCGCGGTCGCAGACGATGGCGGCGGCCCGCCATAGACGGGCTGGTAGGCCGGCTGCGCCGACGCCGTGGAGGTGGCAAACCCCAGCACGATCAGGATCCCTCGTCGCATCGCGTGCACACCGTGCACGCGATGCACCATCCGCAACATGGCGATGCCCCGCGCGCGGTAACGTCAGCGCTGGTAAGAACCGTCAGCTCCTCGGCAACCGTGAACAGCTGGCGCGCGCCTTGCTGACAGCACCGGCATGGTCCGCTCCGCCCTCGTGTCCTTGCTCGTGATCGCCGCGGCGTCGGGCTGCGCCCCACGCACGCGCGCGACGATCGCGATGGCGATCGGCGGCGCCGCGACCGTCGGCGGTTCGGTGTGGTTAGGTCACGTGGTGGCGAACCCCGTCTGCGATGACGACGTCGGCATGCCGACCTCGGGCTTCGACGGGATCATCGACGCCGGGGCCTGCGCCGGCGCCGACGCAGCGCGTGCGCTGCCGCCCGCGCTGCTCGTCTCGACCGGTGCGGCCTCTCTCGTCGCGGGCATCATCGCGTACGCGCTCGCTCCTCGGGAGCCGCGACGCGCCCGTCACGCTCCCCTCGAAAATCTGAGAGGTGAGCGGTGGACCCGGCTGCGCGACGAGCGCAACCGCGGTAGAAGCGGGCAATGACGCAGGCCGAGTTGCTCGCTGTCGCGGAAACCACCTTCATCAAGAACTACCGGCAGCAGCCGATCGTGCTCGTGCGCGGCAAGGGCTGCGAGGTCTGGGACGAGGCGGGCACGCGCTACCTCGACATGACCGCCGGCATCGCCGTGTGTGGCCTCGGCCACGCGCACCCCGCGTTCACGGAGCGCGTCACGGCGCAGCTGCGCACGCTCGTCCACGTCTCCAACCTCTACTTCAACGACCAGGCGATCCTCGCCGCCAAGGCGATCACCGACCGCTCGTTCGCCGACCGCGTGTTCTTCTGCAACTCGGGCGGCGAAGCGAACGAGACCGCGCTCAAGCTCGCGCGCCGCTATCAGCAGGTCGTCGCCAAGGCGCCCGAGCGCACGACGTTCGTGTCGACCACCGGCAGCTTCCACGGTCGCTCGTTCGCGACGGTGTCGGTGACCGGGCAGGGCAAGTACCGCGAGGGCTTCGGCCCGATGTTCGGCCCCGTCGAGTTCGTGCCGTACGGTGACCTCGACGCCGCCATCCAGCTGCTCGAGAAGCGCACCGCGTGCGCGATGATCCTCGAGCCGATCCAGGCCGAGGGTGGCATCGTCGCGCCGCCGCCCGGCTACCTCGCGGGGCTGCGTAAGGTGTGCGACGCGACCGGCACGCTGCTTATCTTCGACGAGGTGCAGACCGGCGTCGGCCGCACGGGCACCTGGTTCGGCTATCAGCACGATGGCGCCCTACCCGACGTGATGACGCTCGCGAAGGGCCTCGGCGGCGGCGTTCCGATCGGCGCGGTGTGCGCGAACGAGAAGGCGGCCGCGGGGCTCGCCGCGGTGCCCGGCGCCGCGGTGCCGCACGCGTCGACGTTCGGCGGCAACCCGCTCGCGTGCGCGGCCGCCAACGCGGTGTTCGAGATCATCGAGCGCGACGATCTGCTCGCGCGCGTCTCCGAGGTCGGCACGTATCTCGGCGAGCAGCTCGCCC
>DATLHR010000010.1:0-8685 GCA_035539815.1 Kofleriaceae bacterium | reverse complement strand
CAGCTTGCCGTTGTGCACCTCGCAGTTGTTGTCGCTCGAAATGCAGGAGGACCAGGAGGTGTGTTGCTTCTTCTCGAGCCTGATCTCGGCGCGTCCTTCGACCTTCGGCGGGTGGGCTTGATCCGCTCCCGTAGACAGGTTGCTTACGCTGCCATCTGAAGTTCTGCGTCTCGTTCGCGCTCGTACCGCGCCGGGCTCACGTAGTCCAGAGTTCTTGGGTCGACGGCGAGTTGGCGCAGTGCGCTCCGACCATCGCGAGCACGCGACGGTCGGGATCGGCGGCGATGCGGCGTGACGCCTCGGGCGGCTACGGCGCGGCGAACCGCGCGAGGGGGGCCGCGAGGTCGCACTTGCGTACGCGGCACGTCTGGAGCGTCGCGGCGAGGTCGGCCCAGCCTGTCGGCGCGCCGGTCGCCGGCGCGATCCGCGACACGTTGCGGATCTCGCCCGCGTACGACCGGATCCCGGTGACGAGGGGCACCGCCTCCCTCGCGACCGCCCGTGCGTGATCCCAGCGGCCGGCGTTGGCCGCGGCGATCAGCCGCACGAGCCGGACCCCGACGTCGGGTCCCTCGGTCTCGACCCGGGGTGCAAGTTTATCGACGAGCTCGCTGCGGCCGAACGCGGCGGCATAGACCATCGTGGAGAAGTGCTGGCCACGCGCGGCCGCGGCCTCGAGGGCGGCGTCACCCTCGGGGCGTTCGAGCACGAGCGCGACGTCGGCGAGCTCGAGCCACGGGAACGCCTTGTCCTGCTCGCGATCCGACGGCCACGACGACAGGACGTCGTACGCGAGGGTGGCGGCGCGACGCATCGCCGGGGTGTCGCCCGCGCGCTCGTACGCGTGCGCGAGCATGCGATACGTGACGGCCACGTTGCGGCGCACGAGCGTCGCCGCGGGCTCCGCGGCGGCCTGCGCCGCGTACCGACCGGCGGCCTGCTCGAACGTCGCGATCGCGGCCTGGACGTCCCCGTTCGCGAGCTCGGCCTCGGCGAGGACCCGCGTGATGCCGGTCAGCATGTTCTCGACCCAGCGATCACCGGGATGCGCCTTCGCGGCGCGTGCGGCGAGGTCGCGGCCACGCCTGGCTGCGGCGACCGCGCGCTCGGGGTCGCCGGCGGTGATCAACACGGTCGCGTAGTCGAGCAGGGTGCTCGCGGCGTCGGCCTGTCTCATCGGCTCGATCGGCGTGCCCGCGAGCTCGACCGCGCGCTCGGCGTGGTGGACCGCGGCGTCGAGGTCCCCGCGCGCCCGCGCCGCGAGCGCGAGCGCCGACGCGACCCGCTGTGCGATGCCCGCATCGCCACCGGCGCCGAGCGCCGCGGCCGACGCTGCCTCGAGTCTGCGCGCGACGCCGGCGACATCCTCGTGGCGTGCGTTGGCGGCCTCGAACACGTTGAGCAGTACGCTCACGAGCGAATCGTGCGACGCGGCATCCGGCATCGCGGCCACGGCCGCGCGCGCGTGCGCTTCCGCCGCGGCCAGGAGCTGGGCGCCCCGGGCGCCCGCAGTCCCGGTGGAGTCGAGCGCCTGCACGGTCAGCGCGGCGTTCTGGGCGCGCAGGCGCGAGACCTCCGCGCGCTCGCCCGGCGTGCGCGCGACGCTCCCCGCTGCGTCGAGCTCGCGCTCGACGTCGTCGAACAGCGCGACCGCACGCGCGGCCTCGCCGTCGCGTTGCGCCACCAGACCGAGCAGCGACAGCGCGCGTGCGCGCCCGAGGTGCGCCGTGTAGCCGGCCGGCAAGCCGCGATAGAACGTGAGCGCGTCGGTCGCCCACTGCTTCGCAATCGGTTGCGGCGTGGTGCCGCTGTACAGGATCGGCAGCAGCACGGTCACCTGATCGCCGACGAACCGCTCGGCGGTGTCACGCTGGGCGCGAGCCTCCGCGCGCTCGCTGCGGATCCGCTGGACCGACCACGCGCCGAGCGCCGCGACCGTCGCGAGCGCGATCACCGCGGTCGCGAGCACGGCGCGATGTCGGCGCCCGAACCGCCGCAGGCGCTCGCCGAGCGTGTACACGTGCGCGCGCGCGATGCCGCCCGCGATCACGGCGTCGAGATCCGCGGCCATCATCCCCGCGTCGGCGTAGCGCTGGCCCGGGTCGCGTGCGAGCGCCTTCATGCAGATCGCCGCGAGATCCGGCGCGACGTCCGGGCACATCGCGCGAGGTGACCGGATGGGCGCGTCGGCGACTTCGTCGAGGATCGCGTGGAGCGTGCGCGCGCTCCACGGCACCCGGCCCGTCAAGAGCTCGTAGAGCGTGACGCCGAGGCTCCATACGTCCGAGCGTGCCGTCGCCGGGTCGCCGGAGGCCTGCTCGGGGCTCAGGTACTGCGGCGTCCCGAGCAGCGCTCCGGCCTGGGTCAGATCGCGGGTCGCGAGCTTGGCCGTGCGTGCGTCGACGTCGACGTCGGCATCGCGGTCGACCGCGCGAGCACCCTCGGGGCGCTGGTCATCGACGCGCTTCGCCAGGCCCCAGTCGACGAGGAACGTCTCGCCGTGCGCGCCGAGCATCACGTTCTGAGGCTTGATGTCGCGATGGAGCACGCCGTGCGCGTGCGCGAACGCGACGGCGTGGCAGACGTCGCGGAGCCGCGGCAGCAACACGATGCGGTCGCGGAAGGTCGGACGCTCCGCGATGGCCGCCGCGAGCGACGTCCCCTCGATCAACCGCATCGTGTAGTGCGGCCGCGGGCCGTCTACCAGATCGTAGATCGGCACGATGTTCGGGTGCTGGAGCCGGGCCGCGAGCTGGACCTCGCGCACGAACCGCTGGACCGCATCGTCGTCGGAGGCGTGCAGCAGCTCCTTGACGGCGATCTCGCGGTCGAGCACGCGATCGTGGGCGCGCGACACGGCGCCCATGCCCCCACGGCCGATCTCCGAGCTGCGCGCGTAGCGTGGGCCGACGGAAGCGACGGCGGCGTCGCGATCCGCGCCCGAGGCGCCGCTGCGGGTCACCTTCGTGTCACTCAGCGGGTCGACCGGCGCCGTGTCAGGAGTGTCAGCGTGGCTCACGCGCCGGCCGCTTGCACCGGCCACGCCACGGCGACGCGAGCACAACCCTGCGTCGCTGCAGTCGAGGCGGCGCGGCGGCCTCCGTTGCCGGCAACCTCGGGCGCCAGCTCGCCAGGTGTTCTTGCACGCCGGACCGATCCAGATGCCGTCCTCGGTCGTACAGCCTCGACGCGGGTAGCGCGCTCGGGCGTGCTACGTGCGTTCCGCGGACGATGCGAGCTTGCACGGCGAGCCCTCCGCGGTTCGTGGTGTTCGCGATGAGGTCGAGCGCGAGCTCACCTGTGGCTGGAGGAGTTACGGGACAGCCTTTGGCCTCGCGGGTGCGACTCGCACGCCGTGTCCGCGTCCGGATCCACATGCGCTCCCCTGCGTTCGCCCTCGTGATCGCGCTCGCAGCCGGTGCGTGTGGCGGCTCGACGCGCGTGTGCAGCGGGCTCGTGTGCGCCAACGACCTGCCGAGCGCCACCGCGGACGTCAGCTACTTCGTCGTCGAGGGGCAGCCGATCGACGAGCCGGTGACGCTCGCGAACGGCACGTTGCAGGCGACCGCCGGCATCATCACGTCGTCGGGAATTCCGCTCGATCGGTGCGTGATGCGAGTCCGCTGGACCGGCTCTCGCAAGGGGGAGGCGACCGCACCGCCGCCCGTGATCGAACGTGTCGCCCGCTCGCGCACCGCGATCTGGCGGGTGTCGATTCCCGGGTTCGAGCGCGCCGATCTCGTCGAGGTGCTTCGGTGGATCGAGTGTCCGGACGGGGTCACGATCGAGCCCGGACCGAGCCTCGATTACGTCCCCGGTGAGGATGGCCTGCGCGCCGCGTGCCGGGCCTCGGAGGCACCGTTCGGTGGGGCGATCGAGGTCGAGACGACGGTGAAGGTGTTGTGGCTCGAGCCTGCTGCCGCCGCGCTCGTGGTCCGCGACGGTGACCGCTTGGTCGACGCGTGCACGAACACCACGTTGCTCGATCTGACGGTGTTCGGGTCGGCGGATCCCGACGGTGTTCAGCCCGCCGTGTCGCTTCCTCATCCGAAGCAGCGCAACGAGGCGGTGTTCGCGAACCGTTTCGCGATACCCGGGGCCGCGGGGCCGGGACCGTCCGTGCGGATCGATCTCGTTCGCGAGCTGCCGGGGGACGAGGTGCGCAAGCGGCTCGAGAGACATCGGTTCGCGCGCGTGCATGGTGGGGTGGTGATCAAGCCGATCGATCGGTCGCGGTGATCACCTCCGTGATCGACGCCGGTCAGTACAGCGGGGATGCCGCCGGTGCGTTCATCGCGCGTTGTGTCTGACCCCGCTCGCCGCCGCGCCACGGCGTACATTCCTGACCAGATGACGACGTCGAGAGTTGAACGCCGGCCGAGGCCGATCCCCTTCGGGGCGGATCAGAGCGATCTCGCAACCGGCCGACCGGCGTACGACGACGGGGATTGGCTCGTGCTGCGACCGCTCGTGCCGGCGGAGGAGATCGCGTTGCACGCGCAACGTATCGAGCCGGCTTCGCCCGATCGCGCTGCCGATGTCGTCACGGCTCTCGACCTGAAACTCACCGGCAGAGGAGACGTCTGGCACGTCGCGAACCGCCACGCGGTGTCCGCGTCGTTCCTCCGGGCACTGAGCGCCTTCAGCACCGACACCGTCGCCTGGACCGAGGTCGATCACGCGACACCGCTCGACGTACATCGCTCGCGTCTCTTCTGGATCGTACCGGAGCCCGGACGGGCGACGCTTGCTACGGGTTCGGCGACGCCGCTCCTCCCTTCGGGCGAGGCAGGGAGGATTCCCGGGAGCTATGCCGGCCTGCCGGGACACCCGCTCTCCGTCGACGTCACCGACGCCGAGTCGGTGCCTTTGTCCTTCACGCGGTGGTTCCGCGGATCCTCCGCGTATCCCCAGAGGCTGCTGATCGTCCGCGGCGCGCTCCTGCGCAGGTTCGAGGCGCTGAATGGTCGGAGCTGCGAGTGCGTCTGGGAGAAGATCGACGCATCGGGGCACGTTCCATGTCCGACGGCGGCCCCCGAGGCGCGACTGCAACTGCGCGAGGACGGACACGCCGTGACGTGGACTCTCGGCGAGTCGCTCGCCTTCATCGAACGAACCGCGACGAGTCACGGCCATTGGCTACCGGCCTCGCCTCCTCGCACCGAGCTCGCTGCAGCGCTCGACGAGCTGACATCGATTCGAGGCCGCCCACTACCCGATGGCCTGGTGCACGTGCTGACGAGGCACGATGGCATGGCGCTGTTTCGCGGGGCGATCGGCTTCCTTCGGTGTTCGCGCGGCGCGCGGGATGCGACCTCGACGGACGCTGGCTTCTCGGTTCCGGATACTATCCTCGAGGCGCAGCGGCGCGTGTGTCCCTCGGACTGGCAGCTGACGCTACCGGAGAACGCGATCCTCTTCGGTTGGCGGATCGGAGACTTTCCCTCGTTCTGGACGCTCACCGCGGAGGACGAGGTCGTCCTGGCGACGCAAGCCGGCGAGCTCCTCGGCCCGCGCAAGACGTTCGAGGTCTGGCTCACCGATCAGCTGCGGGACCTGGACTACGCTGCGCAGCACCCGTCGCCACGCACGAGAGCGTGGTTCTCGGGATGAAGTGATGGCTCGCCGCACCTACAGCTTCACGGTCACGTCGACCGTGTCGAGAGCGTCCATCCGGCTCGATCCGGGTCACGCTCGCACCGACACCGGCGCTGGTCGATCACCGGCCACTCGTACAGCTCGCGGGCGCTTCGTATCTCGCGAAATTCGCGATAGGGGTTTCCCTTATCACCGCCCGCGCCGGAGTGCCCCGCGGGGACGTACAACGCGTGCTCGACAGGCGACATCGTCTGCAACTGCCCCGAATCCGTCCTATCCCTGTCGTTGAGACGTCACGCGGCCTGCACGTTCACGATTACGTCAGCGCGGCCCGTACGCCGGCGGCGTGACACCGAGCTCGAAGCACCCGAGGTCGGGGGCCGTGCCGGCGAAGCCGTCGTTGATGTTCGGGATGACGAGGCCCTTGTCGACCGCCGCGGCGCCCGAGCGGAGGCGCAGGTCGGCCGGCGCCCGTGCCGGGAACAGGCCGCTCGGCATCGTCACCGTGGTCGCGAAGATGTCCATGCCGACCCAGACGCCGTGCTTCTCGGTCGTCTTGGTCAGCATCTCGGAGAAGCTCGCGAACGAGATCGAACCGACGCGCCCCGAGAAGCTCCCCGTCGTGGAGCCGAAGCCGTCGTAGTCGTAGTCGCCCGTCGTCCCGGCCGCCGGCAGGTACATCGCGCGGCCGGTGCCGCTCGAGTAGCCGTTGTTCGTCCCGCCGGGGCCGCCGAGGAAGAGGTTGTTGCGCGTGTACTGGCGCTCGTGGATGTCCGTGGTGTTCGAGGAGAAGCCGTCGCCGGCCTTGACCGACGAGTTGTGGAGGATGACGTCGCCGACGCTGCCGCGGAGCAGCTTGAACGTTGCGTGCGCGTTGTAGACGTTGTTCCGGATGAAGTAGGTCGGGCCGCCGAGCGAGGGCTGCGAGCTCATCGCCATGAACGAGTTGGTGATGCGGTTACGCAGGATCCGGCAGTTGTGCTGGCAGAAGTCCGCCTCGATGCCGTCGTCCGCGGCCCACTCGATGTCGTTCTCGATGACGTCGATGCTCCACTGGTCGACGTCCGTGCGCTCGACGAACGAGATGCCGTCGCGGAACCCGCGGACGTAGTTGTGCTCGATGACGTGGCCGGGGCCCATGACGCGAACGCCCTCGCCGAGGTTGGCGCCGTTCACGCCGAGCGCCGCCTCGTTCCACGGCGTCGGGCCGACGATGACGTTGTCGGCGATGTACGCGTCGCGGGCAGGCACACTCCCCCACGCGACGAAGCCGTCACCGTTCGAGTTCACGGCGTTCTTCATGAACGCCATGTTCTTCGCGCCGTAGAAGCGCACGGTGCCGTTGACCGTCACGCCGACGAGGTGCACGTGGCTCCGCCCGTCGAACGTGATGTTGCCGCCGATGACCACGGTATCGCGCGCGCCCTTCGCACGGATGACGATGGGCTTTCCGGCCTGACCGTCGCGCGAGAACGTGAAGCCCGCGTAGCTGCCCGCGGCGAGCTCGAGGATGTCGCCGGGCAGCGCGTTTGCGGCCACGCTGGCGAACGTGCTCGGCGTCACCGCCTTCACGGGCGCGCCGGCCATCGGCGCGGGGACGGGACGCGTCGTCACCGTCGACGTACGGACCTGGCAGCCGCCGTCGGGGTCCTTGAGCATGAGCTCGAGCTCGTAGGTCGTCGCCGGCTCGAGGTCGAAGATGCTGCCGGCGTGGCGGTTCGGGAACGTGTATCCCTCGCGGTAGGTCGCGCCCGCGGGGACGCGGCGCAGGGGCATGCCGTCCTTCCAGGTCGTGCTGCCCTGGGCACGGTAGTGGACGCTGACCTGGCCGTTCGCGTTCGCGTCGCCGTCGATCTTCCAGTCGACGCTGATGTTGCGCAGCGTCGGGTTCGGGAACGCCAGCACGCCGGGGGCCGTGCCGTTGGGCAGCGCACCCGACGAGCTCGACCCGGTCGGGCAGCTGAAGCCGGCGACCGGCGGAGGCGGGGCCGCGGCCAGGACGAGCGTGCCCCAACCGGCGGGGTTGTTGAACTTGGTGAGCCCCGCGAAGTCCTTCGCCGTGATCGCTCCGCCCGAGACGTCACGATCGCTGATCACCACGTCGAAGCCGAGCTGCTTGCCGGCGGCCGGCGTGACGCCCATCTTGCCGAACGGGATCTTCATCTCGATGCGGTAGCCGCCCGTGCGCGTGACCGCGCGAACGGTCGCGCCCGACGCATACGAATAGCCCGTCCAGGAGCGCGAGTCGGCGAGCTGCCCCGACGCGCTCACGAGCAGGTGGTAGTCATCCTGGTCGGCGGTGGCAGACCGGTTGAGGAGCGTGTCGAACATGACCTCCACGCTGTCGCCGTTCCAGATCTGGTTCTCCCCGCCGCTCGAGGGAAACAGGGCGCTGTCCGTGACGTCGTACGCGAGGTAGAGCGCCTGCGCGTCCCACCCGCCACGAACGGTAGCTGCGCCGTTCAAGCCGGCGATGTTGATCACCGGCAAGGACGCGTACTCGCCGAGCGCACCGTCGATGCTCGGCGCGGTCGCGAGGAACGGGGCGGTGTAGGTCGCCGCGGAGAAGGCCGCACCGTCCTCACCAACGTCCTCCTCGACGCTGTCGTCCCCCACCTCAACGACGCACGCCTGACCGAGGAGCGCCGTCGCGACGACACCGATGCGCAGGCCGCGAGCGCCGCGCGAAGCACCCGCGAAGTGAGAGCGCGCGGAGGAGGCGCCATGGACTGGATGGCTGTGTTTCATGCGCGCTGGAGGAGCAACGCCCGTACCGCCTCGAATGGCACCAGCCCGGCAGGCGCAGCGCCCTGCGTAACCGTTCGAAATCACCGCATGTTTTTGCCCGCCCGAGACGCGAGACGCGACCCTCCGCGTGTGCTCGTCAGGCCACAGCCCTGGTGATGAGAAGCGCCCCACCCTTCCGATCTGCAGCCGCATGGGACCTGGCGAACCTGTACCTGCTTGGCGTCGGCGCGAAGCTGCTCGGAGATGGTGCCCCTCGAATTGTCGGGATTAGCGAGGACACGACCTGCTACGTCTCGCCAGACTACTTCGCCGAGGACGATCCATTCGCGGACTTCGTCG
>DATLHR010000009.1:0-9120 GCA_035539815.1 Kofleriaceae bacterium | reverse complement strand
CGCGGCCGCATGCACCGGTGGGAGCGGTGAGCCGAACGATCCTCCACCGCCCGACGGCGCCGTGCTCCCGGACGGGAACACGACACCCGATGGCAACCCGCCTCCGAATCCCGACGCGCCCCCCGGCACGATGGCCACCGTCGTGCCGTGCCCTGCGGCCGGCGCCGACGCCGACGTCTGGTACTACGACGGCATCGGCTACATCGGCGGCAGTGCGACGATCCCGCTCGGCGGGACGGTGCGGTTTCACGATCTCGGAACCCACACGGCGGATCACGTGAACGGCCTGTGGTCCGCGAGCGGCGACGCGGAGCTGTGCGTGCGCTTCGACGGCGCGGGGGGCTACGCCTTTCGCTGCTACTTCCACGCCGAGGAGACCGGCACGATCACCGTGACTGCGCCGAACTGAAGCGTGGCATCCTGCCGCCACCATGGAGCGCGCACTCGCGACACTGACCGACGCGGGGTTCGAGATCGCGCAGGTGTTCGACGCGCACGCCACGAAGGCGCCGGGCTGGGACTGGCTCGCCGACGGGCCGCGCACGGGGATCCTCGTCGGCAATACGCGCACGCTGTGGCAGCCGTTCACCTCCGCGGTGCGCGCCGACCCAGCGCTCGCCGCGGATCCGAACAAGCTGGACCGCTATACGGAGCGCACACTCGCCGGCGCGTTCCCCGACGCGCGCATCTATTACTCGTTCCGCCGCTATGACGGTGCGTTCCTGCCGTTTCAAAAGCTCGCGGTCGCGCTCGGCCTCGGGGCCATCGCGCCGATCGGGCTGGTGATCCATCCCGACTACGGGCCGTGGTTCGCGCTGCGCGCCGTCATCCTCGTAGATGGAGTCCCGCCGGCCACGGCGCGTGGACCGATCGCCTTGCCCTGTCAGTGCGAAGCCGGCTGCCGTGATGCCCTGGCGCGGGCGCAGCGCGAGATGACCTGGCAAGCGTGGCTAGGTGTGCGAGACGCTTGCACCCTGCGGGCATGGCGCTACTCGGACGACCAGGTCCGCTACCACTACACGCACGCCTGGCCGTCTGTCGATCCCGCGCGCAAGTCGCCGGGTTGAGATAGACTGCTCATCCGTGCAGGATGTCCTCGACAGCTTCCACCCGCTCGTCGCGGGGTGGTTCCGCGAGCGGTTCGGGGACCCGACGGATCCGCAGCGAGAAGGCTGGCCGCGGATCGCCGCCGGCGAGGATGTCCTGATCGCCGCGCCCACCGGCTCCGGCAAGACGCTCGCCGCGTTCCTCGCGTGCATGGACGAGCTGGTGCGCAGGGGGCTCGAGCAGCCGCTGGGCGATCACACGGCCATCCTTTATGTGTCCCCGCTCAAGGCGCTGTCGAACGACGTGCAGCGCAACCTCGAGGCGCCGCTCGCCGAGCTGAAGGCGTTCGCGGCCGCGCGCGGGGTGACGCTGCCCGAGGTGCGGGTCGCGGTGCGCACCGGCGATACGCCGGCGTCCGAGCGCGCGAAGATGGCGAAGCGGCCGCCGCACATCCTCGTCACCACGCCCGAGTCGCTCTACATCCTGCTGACGACGGACAAGGGGCGCGCGGCGCTCGGCCAGCTGCGAACGGTGATCGTCGACGAGATCCACGCCGTCGCGGGCGACAAGCGTGGCGCGCACCTCGCGCTCTCGCTCGAGCGCCTCGATCGGCTGGTCATGCAGTGTGTGGGCCGCACGCCGGTGCGCGTCGGCCTGTCGGCGACCCAGCGGCCCATCGAGCTGGTCGCGCGGCTGCTCGTCGGCACGCGGCGGCCGCTGCCGCACATCGTCGATGCGGGACACCGCCGTGCGATCGATCTCGCGATCGAGATCACCGACGACGAGCTCGGCGCGGTCGCGTCGCTCGAGCAGTTCGAGCGCGTCTACGATCGGATCGCCGCGCTGGTCGAGCAGCATCGCTCGACGATCGTGTTCGTCAACACGCGCCGGCTCGTCGAGCGTGCGGCGGCGGCGCTCGAGCATCGGCTCGGCGAGGAGCACGTCGTCGCGCACCACGGCTCGATGTCGCGCACGCTGCGGCTCGCCGCCGAGCAGAAGCTCAAGCTCGGGCAGGTGAAGTGCGCGGTGGCGACCACGTCGCTGGAGCTCGGCATCGACGTCGGCGCGGTCGACCTCGTCGTGCAGCTCGGCTCGCCGCGCTCGATCGCGACGCTGCTCCAGCGCGTCGGCCGCTCGGGCCACCACCTCGGTGGGCTGCCCAAGGGACGCATGTTCGCGCTCACGCGTGACCAGCTCGTCGAGTGCGCGGCGCTCGTGCGCGGCGTGCGGCGCGGCAACCTCGATCGGATCGCGCTGCGCGATGCGCCGCTCGACATCCTCGCGCAGCAGATCGTCGCCGCGTGCGCCGCCGAGGAGCTCCCGGAAGACGAGCTGATCGCGATGGTCCGCGGCGCGACGCCGTACGCCGACGTCGCGCCGGAGAAGCTCGAGCAGATCCTCGAGATGCTGTCCGAAGGCGTGTCCGATCGGCGCGGGCGCACGGGCGCGCACCTGCATCGCGATCGCGTCGCCGGCAAGCTGCGCGCGCGGCGCGGGGCCCGGCTCGCCGCGATCACGTGCGGCGGCGCGATCCCCGACAACAACAACTACGCCGTCATCCAGTGGCCGGAGGAGACCAAGGTCGGCGAGGTCGACGAAGACTTCGCGATCGACAGCTCCGCGGGCGACATCTTCCAGCTCGGCAACACGGCGTGGAAGATCCGCCGCATCGAGATGGGCCGCGTGCTCGTCGAGGATGCGCGCGGCCAGCCGCCGACCATCCCGTTCTGGTTCGGCGAAGCACCCGCGCGCACGCGCGAGCTGTCCGACGAGGTCAGCGAGCTGCGCGGAGAGATCGAGCACCGGCTCGCCGCGAGCGAGGCGCCCGACCAGCCCCGTGGAGTAGACGACATCGCGGCCTGGCTCGTGGCCGAGACCAGCATGCCGCCGACGGCGGCGCAGCAGCTGGTCGCGTACCTCGCGGCCGCGCGCACCGCGCTCGGCGCGCTGCCGCGCAAGGATCTCCTGGTCGCCGAGAGGTTCTTCGACGAGGGCGGCGGCATGCAGCTCGTGCTGCACGCACCGCTCGGTGGCCGCATCAACCGCGCGTGGGGCCTCGCGCTGCGCAAGAAGTTCTGCGTGACCTTCGACTTCGAGCTGCAGGCGGCGGCGACCGACGACGGCATCGTGATCTCGCTCGGCCAGCCGCACAGCTTCCCGCTCGAAACCGTGTTCGGCTACGTGCCCTCGCACCAGGCCGAGGAGACGCTCGTGCAGGCGCTGCTCGATCGGCCGATGTTCGAGATCCGCTGGCGATGGAACGTCACGCGCGCGCTGACCGTGCTGCGCCGGCGCGGCGGCAAGAGGGTGCCCCCGCACCTCGTGAAGATGCGCGCGGCGGACACGCTCAGCGTCGTGTTCCCGCAGGCGGTCGCGTGCGGCGAGAACATCGTCGGTCCGCGCGAGGTGCCGGATCACCCGCTGGTGTTCGAGACGATCCGCGACTGCCTCGTCGAGGCGATGGACCTCGAGGGCTTGCGCGGGATGATCGAGCAGCTCGAGCGCGGCGAGATCCGCGTGATGGCGCGCGACACGGTCGAGCCGAGCCCGCTCTCGCACGAGCTGCTCAACGCGAACCCGTACGCCTTCCTCGACGACGCACCGCTCGAGGAGCGCCGGACGCGCGCCGTGCAGCTGCGGCGCGGCCTGCCTGCCACGATCTCGGCGGCTGGGATCGACGACGTCGGCGCGCTCGACGAAGGCGCGATCGCGGCGGCCGCCGAGGAGGTCGCGCCCACCGTGCGCGATCCCGACGAGCTGCACGACGCACTGCTCGCGCTGTGGCTCGTCCCCGAGCAGCTCGGCCGCACGCTCGCGCCGGGCGTCGAGGATTGGTTCGACGCGCTCACCGCGACCGGGCGCGCGTGCCGCCTGCGCTGGCAAGCCCCGGCCGAACCGGGGCGCGCCGCGCCGCCGGACGGGGACGAGCGTGACGGCGTCACGCACGCGGCGTGGGTCGCGACGGAGCGCCTCGGCGCGGCGCGCGCGATCCTCGGTGAGGCGATCGAGTGCACGCCGATGATCGCGACCCCGGCGTGGGCGAAGATCCCCGCGCGCGAGGAGGCGATCCAGCGCATCGTCTCGGCGCACCTCGATCATCGCGGACCGGTCACCGCGCCCGCGCTCGCGGGCGAGCTCGGCCTGCCGGTCGCCGACGTGCTCGGCGCGCTGCTCGCGCTCGAGGGAGACGGCGCGATCCTGCGCGGGTCGTTCACGCCGGGCGGCCCGACGCGCAAGGCCACCTCGACGATGCGCGAGGCCCTCGTCACCGCCGGCGACAACGACGTGCTGCTGCAGCTCGAGTGGTGCAACCGCCGCGTGCTCGCGCGCATCCATCGCCTCACGCTCGCGAAGCTGCGCAAGGAGATCGAGCCGGTGGGCGCGGCCGCGCTGATGCGGTTCCTCCTGCGCTGGCAGCGGGTGTCGCGCCACACGCAGCTGATCGGCGCCGACGGCCTCGCGCGCATCGTCGAGCAGCTGCAGGGCTTCGAGACCGCGGCCGGCGCGTGGGAGCGCGAGGTGCTGCCCGCGCGCCTGCACGGCTACGATCCGAGCTGGCTCGATCAGCTGTGCCTCGCGGGCCACGTGGTGTGGTGCCGGCTCAGCCCGCGCGCGAGCACCATCGCCGAAGCCGACGCGGACGCCGCCGCCGCGGAAGCCGCGATCGCCGCGCGGGCGGCACGCCGCCCACGCACCACCGTCGATCCGATCAACCCGTACGACATCGCGGAGGCCGCCGCCGACGCGGCCGAGCGCGCGGGCGGCACGCGCGAACAGATCGCCGCCGCCGCGGCGCAGGCCCTCACCGGTGCGCGTGCGCCCGGCTATGGCGAGCAGGTCATCGTGCAGCTCGTGACGAGCTCCGCGCTCCTCCGGCGCACCGAGGCCGCCGCGGCCGCGCAGGCCGCGCCCGCCGACGCCAGCGCCTCCGACGACAACGACACCGTCGTCGATGGCGCCCACGTGGGCGCGCCGACCGGAATTCCGACGAGCGGTGGCCGATGGGGCGAGGTCGCCGCGAAGGTCCGCGCGCGCGCCGCGAAGCGAGCGAAGTCCGCACGCGATGCACGTGGCCGCGACGAGGCCAACCGCGAGCATGACCGCACCGCGAACGATCGCGGCGAGCTCGATGGCGGGGGGCCAACCGGCCGCGACGGCGACGTGCTCGAGCCCGACCTCGACCGCCGCGAGCTCGGCGACAGCGCGAACCGTCGCGGCGAACGAACCGCGCGCGTGCGGACCGCGCCTTCGCGGTCGGCGCCGCTCGCGCTGATGCTGCGGCGCGATGCGACCTGGTTGCGGGCTGCCGCCGCCGTGTGTCAGGGCGAGCCGCCCGTGCTGAGCCCACTGGCCGAGCAAGTTCGCCAGGTGCTCGCGACGCAGGGCGCGTCGTTCCTCGCGGATCTCGTCGATCGGCTCGAGCTGTCGCCGGGCGAGGTCGAGGATGCGCTGTGGGAGCTCGTCGGTGCGGGCGTCGCGACCGCGGATGGGTTCGCGAGCCTGCGCGTGCTCGTCGATCGCAAGCGCGGCGAAGTGAAGAGTCTGTTCGACCGTGCACTCGCCGCGAAGGACGCCGCGCTACCGCCCGTACGCAAGTGGCAGGACGCGATCAAGAAGGCCCGCACGCGGGACCACCGCCGGCCCGGCCACGCGCTGCGGTCGCTGCCGACGGCGGCGGGCCGGTGGTCCCTGCTGCCGTCGACGGAGACGAGCGCGAACGGGAACGGGACCTCGAATGTGATCGATGCGGAGGCATCGGCGCGCCAGCTCCTCGCGCGGTACGGCGTCGTGTTCCGCGATCTGCTCGCGCGCGAGTCGAGCCTGCCGCCGTGGCGCGACCTGCTCGTCGCGTTGCGCCGCCTCGAGGCGCGCGGCGAGATCCGTGGTGGCCGCTTCGTGACCGGGTTCGTCGGCGAGCAGTTCGCGCTGCCCGAAGCGCTCGACGAGCTGCGCGCCGTGCGCAACCCGAGCGCATCGCCCGACGTGTGTCGCATCGCCGCGACCGATCCGCTCAACCTCGTCGGCATCTTGTCGCCGGGGCCGCGCGTGCCCGCGATCGTCGGCAACGCGATCCTGTTCGTCGATGGCCAGGCGGTCGCGTCCGTCGAGGCGGGCAACCTGATCCGCCGCGCGCCGCTGCCGCCGGGCGCCCGCATCGACGACGACCTCACGTACCACGCGCCTCCCAAGCCGCAGCCGCCAGTCTCCCAGGCAGCCCTCCCTTTGTAGGAAGGCCGGGGACGGACCGACCAGGGCTACGCGCGAGCTGCATCGCGTTCGACCGGACCGCGGATGCTGCGCCATCTGCAGTGCGAGATTCGCAGACCTCCTGAGAGACCTGCAGCGCAGGGACGTTCACTTCGTCTGCCCGGTGATGCGCCCGCAGGGACGGCGGTGTAGCGTGCGAACGTGAGCGCGAGCCGTACTGTCCAGAGCATCCCGTTCCTCGGGCCGCTGCTGGCGACCTGGCGCGGGCGGTTCATCGCCGTGTTCCTGCTCGCGCAGCTGCTGATCCCGCTGCACTACTACGCCGGCCGCAAGGACCCGCACGACGAGCGCTTCGCGTGGCGAATGTTCTCGCCGATGCGCCTCGCGAGGTGCGCGCCGATGATCACCATCGACGACAAGCCACTACAGATCGAGACCGAGTTCCACTTCGCCTGGATCAAGATCACGCAGCGCGGTCGGTTCGGGGTGCTCGAGGCGATGGGCGCGCGGCTATGCGCGAAGCACCCGGGATCCGAGGTTCGGGTTTCGGTCAGGTGTACATACGTCGACCGCGAAGACCGGACCTACGGCGGCTACAACATGTGCAACGTCCCCGAGCTGTAGCGATGGCGAAGAAGCGAGCGCGCAAGAAGGCCGGGGCGTCGACGCACACCGCGTCCGCAGCGACGAGTGGCACCGCGTCCTCGGCGAAGTCCTCGGGGGCGGCCGCGAGGCATGTCGCGACCGCGGCGCCCGCGCCCGCCTTCTTCTTCGGCTACGAGGTGGCGTGGGCGAAGCTGCTGGTCGTGCGCGTCGTGGTGTTCGGCATGCTGGCGCTCGACAGCCTGCTCCAGATCTCGCACGCGCCTCGCTACGGCGCGGGTGGGTTCAACGTCGCGCACCTGCCGGGCCTCGATGCCCTCGGTCCCGGGCGCGTCGCGTTCGGTGCGGGACAGCTCGTGTGCAGCTACCTCTTGGTGCTGGCCGCGTGCGGCGTCGCGACGCGCGTGGTGCTGCCGATCGCGACCGCGCTCTATGCGTGGCTGTACTTCGGCAGTCAGCTCGACTCGTACCAGCATCACTACCTCGTCGCGCTCGTGCTGCTGCTCGCGTGCTTCGTACCGTGGCAACGCCCACCCGAAGCGAGACCGAGCACGCCCGTCCGCACGTGGGCGGTGCGGCTGATCTTGATCCAGCTCGGCATCCTCTACCTGTGGGCGGCGATCTCGAAGATGTCGCCCGCGTGGCTCGACGGCCGTACGCTGAGCAAGCAGCTCACCGGCGGGCTCGGCGAGCTCGTCGTGTCCACGGTCGGATGGAAGAGCGCGGCCGGGCTGACGATGCTCACCGAGCTCGTGCTCGCCTTCGCGATCTGGATCCGCCCGGCGTGGCGCATCGCCCTGCCGCTCGGCATCGGACTCCACGTGCTGATCATGTACAGCGGCCTCGAGATCGGCCTGTTCGCGTGGCTGATGCTCGGGTTCTACCTGCTCGTCGTTCCGGATCGCGCGTACGTGTGGATCGCGGAGCGCGTGAGGATCCCGCGCCCGCACGTCGGCTCGTCGACGGTGGCGTGGAGCGCGGCGATCGCGTGCCTCGCGCTCGGCCTCGTGCTCGCGCGTGTCGTGCGGCTGCCGCACGCGCTCATCCTCGCGGCGCTGCTCGCGGTCGTGCCCCTCGCGACCGTCGCTCGCCGGCGCGTCCCGGCGGCCATCATCGCCGCTGGACTAGCACACGTCGTGGCGATCGCGCTGTGGCTCGTCGTCGACCGCACGACGTCGCAGGTCGTCGACTACTACCGCTACTGGGGTGGTGACTCGCGGCGACGCGGCGAGGCGGCGATGGCCGAATCGGCGTACCGCACCCTGACCGAGCTCGAGCCCGAGGCACCGAGCGGCCACCTGGGCCTCGGGCGGGTGCTGCTCGAGCGCGGCGACGAGGCCGCCGGTCTCGCGGAGCTGCACCGTGCGCAACAGCTCGCGCCCACGAAGGCGACCGCGTTCCTGGTCGAGGCGCAGCATCTGGCGCGCGCGGGCCGCAAGGCGGAGGCGCTCGAGAAGGCGCGCGCCGCTGTCGCCGCGGAGCCTGCGAACCGCAGAGCACGCGGGGTGTTCACCGCGCTCGGCGGTGACGCCGCCACGCTGCCGGCGGCCGCAGCGCCTTCCGCCGCCGACGATGACGACACGGAGGAGCGATGAGCGCGGCCCCGCGCGATCGCCGTGCGCGCGCCACCAAGATCATGGCGCAGCTGGACGAGTACATCCCGGCGCCGTCGATCCCGCTCGATCACGGCACGCCGTTCCAGCTGCTCGTCGCCGTCGTGCTCTCGGCCCAGTGCACCGACGCGCGCGTCAACATGGTCACACCGCCGCTGTTCGCGCGCGCCCCCGATGCAAAGGCGATGGCGGCGATGTCCGCCGACGAGATCATGCCGTTCATCCGCACCTGCGGGCTCGCGCCCGCGAAGGCCAAGGCGCTCGCGGCGACCAGCCGCCTGCTCGTCGACCGCCACGGCGGAGAGGTGCCGCGCGACCTGCATGCGCTCGAGCAACTGCCCGGCGTCGGGCACAAGACGGCGAGCGTGGTGATGGTGCAGGCGTTCGGCGAGCCCGCGTTCCCCGTCGACACGCACATCCATCGGCTCGCCGGTCGGTGGCAGCTGTCCCGCGCGCGCAGCGTCGAGGAGGTCGAGCGCGATCTCAAGGCCGTGTTCCCGCAGGAGCGCTGGCACGACCTGCACCTGCAGATGATCTACTTCGGCCGCCAGTACTGTCCGGCGCGCGGACACGTGCCCGCCGAGTGCCCGATCTGCAGCTGGGCGATGTCCAAAGCGCGCGCCGGACAGTACTGGCGGCCGAAGTAGAT
>DATLHR010000008.1:0-6051 GCA_035539815.1 Kofleriaceae bacterium | reverse complement strand
GTCCTCGCCGTCGAGGACGAGCAGCTCGTCGACTGGGCGGCCAGCGAAGAGACGCGCACCGGCGACGACGATCTCAAGCGCTGAACGCGCTCGCGTGACCTTCGAGCGCCACGCCGGCGTACAGGCGACCGGCGACGCGGCGATCGCTAGTCGACGGCTTCATGTCGTGCATCGCAGCGGATCAGCGGGCCGCCGGTCGATCTGGCGATCTCGGCGGTCGGGCGCTCCCAGGCGAACCGCACTGGCGTGTCCCCGAGCGGGTAGATCACGGCGACCACCGGGCATGTCGTCGGCTCGATCTCGAGGCGGGCGTCGCTCCGCAGATCGACGCGCCCGAGCGTCGGGACGTCGGGCAGGGCACGCCCACGCAGATAGGCCGCCGCGATAGACTCGGCTTGGTCCGCGCATACGAGCGACAGCCTCACGACGCCCTTCGAGGCCGTGGCTCTGAGGGTCATGCCCTTATCGGCCTGCTGAGGTCCGATCAGCATGACGCCGCCGGGCTTCAGCTCGACGGGCACCCGATACGTCTCGCCGACGCCGGCGACGCCCATCTCGCCCTTCGCAGGACGCCCGAGGTGGACACGCGTCAACCCCGTGCAGAGATCGATCGTCACGGCGAGCCCGTCCACGAGGATCGCGCTCAGCTCGCGTTTCCCACGCAGCTTGGTCTGAACGCGCGCCGCGTCCTCGGGCGAGGTCGCGAACGCGCTGCCGAGTGCACCGACCATGGAGGACCACATGCCCTCGCTGTCGACGTCGATCGCGCCGATCGTCTTGAACTCGACGTCCAGCGGCTTGTCGGGCGTGAACCAGACCGTCGCCACGTGAGCGTCTGGGTCATAGGCGACGTCGAGCTCGCCACGGATCGTCGCGCCGATGCGGAACCGGACGTACTGCTTCACGGTGAACGTCCCACCACCCTTGGATCTCGTCTGGTCGACCCACGCCCAGCCGTTGCCCGAGAGCTGGAACTTCACGCGCGCGCCGACGTTGGTGATCTCGCACTCGCGAATCCACAACACGCCGGTGACGACCTCGGGCCGGTCAGGCGCACGCAGACCACGGTAACCGCCGCGGACCATCGCGCACGCCTTCGACGAGGCCAGCTCCGACAGCATGACCCGGAGATCGGAGTCTCCCGCGGCGCCGCGCAGCGGGGCGATGGCCTCGGGGGTGGCTGGGGCAGGCGCGATCTCGGACGCGGACGCGCACGCGGCAAACATCGCGAGTACGCACGCAACAACCCACGTCGAGCGCATGCCGTCCTCGTGAATTTCAGTTACGGCGAGGGCCGTGGAGAGGGAGTCGCCCCATCCGCCCGGTGCACTTCGCGCAGCTGATCGACGTTGACCGAGAGGACGACCGTGTCGCCGACCGACTGAACGAACGCGATCGGCAGCTCGAGGGTGGCGTGGCGCAGGATGGTGCGACTCGCACCGATGCGGTCTGCCACATCCTTGTTCAGCTCGATGAGGATCGACTCGATGCGCCACTCGGGGCCGGTGAGAAACAGCTCCTCGATCGTGCCGACCACCTGCCCATCGGCGGAGATCACCGTCCGTCCATGAATCGTCTTACCGGATAACCGCATTGACGGCTCCTTTCGTGGCGCCACCCTCGTTTTCCCAACGCTCGAGCGCCTCACGGTTGCGGACGTTCCTGTCCGCGAGCCGCCGAGATCCGCGCGTCGCGGTCAACCTGCGAGCAAGTAGCCCACGGTGGTTCGGGGACAGCCCGAGCATGACCCCGCTGACCGCGAGGACCAGGACTGCGAGCGTTCGTACCTTCGTCACACTCGGTCAAAATGCAAACCACTAGCCACGACGAGCATCGAGGCCGGCGCAGGTCTCACGCTCGCGTGGGCACGAGCGTCTCGTACTCCGTCCCCGTGCGAGGATCGACCAGCGTGAGCGCGTCTTTGTACACGCGCGCCGTGCGATGTATCTCGCGGAGGGCGAGCCCGATCGGCATCGACTGATATCGCGTCGGCCAGTGCTTGCGGAGGAGCTCGCGAACCGCGCGCGCGTGTCGCGAGCTCATCGCCGGGAACAGGTGGTGTTCGACGTGGTAACCGAACTGCAGCGTGAGCCACTCGATCCAGCGGGGCGCGGTGACGCTCAGGCCGCTGACGAGTGGGTCATCGATCTCGACACGGGGAGACAGGCTGTGATTGGTGAGGATGAACGCCATCACGATCGCGTTCGCGACGAGCAGCGGCACGAGGAACACGAACAGGAACGAGATGAACCCGACGACGGAGGCGACGATCACCCAGACGAGCACGCCGGTGAGCGTCTCCGCCATCGCGAGCCGCCACGTGCGCGGTGACAGCAGCCCACGGCTTCGCGCGGTCAGGAGCAGGTGACCGCTCTGGACCGTGAAGCCGAGGATCAGGCTCAGCACACCCCGCCACCGGCGTCCGCGGAACGAGAACGTATCGATGAACACGCGGATCCGGCGACAGCGGCGATAGTCGGCGAGCGTCGGATACGCGTCCGGATCGTCGGCCGTGTTGGCGTTCGCGTGGTGCGCGCGATTGTGCCAGGCCTGCCATAGGCGTGGCGACAGCGTGAACGGCAAGAAGCTGACCCAGCCCACGAGGTGCTGGGTGATCCGCCCTCGCACGATCCCACCGTGCAACGCCTCGTGCGCGATGAACGTCAGGCCCGCGAAGCTCACACCGATCACGGGCGAGAGCAGGAGCGCCGCGAACCACGGTAACCAGCCCGAGCAGATCGCGACGGTCGCGACGGTGATCACGGCGACATGAACCGGGATCCAAGCGAGCCTCGACGTAGCCGGCTTGAAGACGTCGGCCCGCAACTCGGGACGCAGCTCGTGCACGTATGTGGACCGAGGCACGAGCGACTCATTCGGCAGATAGTCCGAGCCCATGCCGCAAAACGTACGGAGTCGCCGACGAGCCGGCACCTCGCGCTCGATGCGCGCCGACGCTCTAGCAGGTAGCTTCCGACGAAGATGCCGCGCGCGCCCCGTTGGAGCACCGGTGGCCGTCGGATTTGCTGGGGTTTGAGCCCACCGACGTTGAGAGCTTCGACTGTGCCCCGTTGGAGCAGCGGTGGCCGTTGGATTTGGTGGGCGCTGCAGGGATTGAACCTGCGACTTATTCCGTGTGAAGTCGAGTTGGTAGCCTCCCGCGAGCCGTTCCTCGTCGGAGAGTGCGCCGCGACCTGGGTCAATCTGGGTCGCGCTGGGTCATGTCCTGGGTCATGCGCTGGGTCATGGCCGCGAGGCACGGGCCGGTAGGCGGACCGCCGCCCGGGCTGGTATCCTCACCGGGTGACCGCCCAACTCCGATCGATGATCGAGCAGGCCAAGCGCCTCACCCGTGAGGAGCGGGACGCTCTTGTCGGCGAGCTTCTGGGGATGGACGAGCCGCAACCGCCCGCGCTCACCCGCGAGGAGCTTGATCGCCAGCTTGCCGCGAGCATCGCGCAAGCGGAGCGCGGCGAGTTCGTCGACGAGGCTGAGGTTCTCGCCGAGCTAAACGAGTAGTGATCCTCCGCTACACGCCGGACGCGCGCGCGTCGATTCGCTACCGCCAACAGTGGTGGCGCGCCCACCGGGACAACGCCGGCTTGTTCGCGCGTGAGCTGCGATCGGTGCTGCACAAGATCCGTGATCGCACGGACGTCGCGCGGCAACGCTACTCGGGCGACGGCGACGCGACCGTGTGGCGGTTGCTCATGCCGAAGACGCGGCACCACGTGTACTACCGGCGATACGAGCATGCGGGCATGGCCGACGTGCTGCTCGTCGCGAACGCCATCGCCGAGTTAGGCCCCGACCTGTAGTGGGCGCTGCGCCCGCTCGCGGCAACCGAGCCGTGAGCTGCACGCGCTGGCGGCCAGAGGCGCTCCGCCTGCCAATGGCGTGGAGAGAAGACGGCCAGAGCCCCAACTGCGCGTCCTGGGGCGCGGTGGCTCGGCTGGGCGCGAGCACAGCGCGACAGGCGTGATGCCGCAGGCTGTTATCCTTGCCAGGTGACCGCCCGACTCCGCGCGATGATCGAACAGGCCAAGCGCCTCACGCCCGAGGAGCGCGCGGAGCTGATCAAGGCGCTGAACGAGGACGTGCCGGCCGGCCGGCCTGCGCGGAGCGTCGTCGGCCTGTTCGTCGACCAGCCCGAGGTGATCGACGAGGCGATGGCGCACGTCGAGCGCCTGCGGGCCGAATGGGACATGCGCCCGCTCCCCTGACCCGTTTCGTGACTGTGCGCCGTGGCTGCCGCGGCGGTCGCTTCAGTGGACGCCTCGGGTGTGCGCCCGGTAGATGGCGCGGCGTCGCGCAAGTGCGAGCGCCGGGCCATCAACTCAGCCGAGTCCCACTTCACATCGGCGTTCGGACCCTTGCGGCGCAACGGGCGCAGCGACGACGGCCGGAGTCCGGTCGTGAAGCCCAGGAACACGAACGCGTAGTGATCGGGCCAACGCGTGCGGACCTTCGTCCAGAAAGCGCGGCACGTCGGCGGGCTTGAGCGCGTTCGGCGCTTCGCGGGTGTACGAACGATGTCCGCGGTTCGAGACGTCGGCCACGCGCCGGCACGGGTCCGCGATGTTGAACTCGTCGGACGCCTCGGCTGTGATCTGCCGAAGGATGGCCACGATCTTGTTCACCGTGGCGACCGCGTACCGCCCGCCGACGAGGTTCCGCTTGCCATCGCCCTCGATCAGCGTCAGCTCGATGTGCTGCAGTGGCACTGCGACCGGCTCGATCGCGAGAACGAGAAGCGGCGGAAGCGCTACCCGCTGCTCGCGGAGTCGATGAGCGCGAGCGAGCTGCTGTTCCCGGCACCGCCGCCGAAGTGGAACCACGGCGGTGGCTTCCGGTCGACGTCGGCACTTGCCAAGATGTTCGAGCCGCTCGGCACGTTGCTCAAGCTGGGTTACGAGGTGACGCCGAGGTGCATGCGGCGCACCTACCAGGACCTCTGCCGCGCCGCGAACGTCGCGGACATCGTGACGCGCTCGATCTCGGGCCACGCGACCGAGGACATGCAGCGGAACTACTCGACGGTGAGCGCGGACGAGCAGCGCGCCGGGCTGGCCGCGGTGATCGACCTAAGAGCTGTCCCGCAAGTACGACACGAGTTCGTACGTCGAGGACAGGTTGGCTCGCCTCCGGCTCCGGTCTGGCGTGGTTCGGCTCGCGCCGAGCTCATCCAGGGTTGGGGACGGTGCCCATCCAACAGTTCGCCGAGCCACCCTGTCGATCCGCGAAGCGGCGCTGGGTGTGGACGTCGACCACGTGAGGGAGGATCCCTCGCGTGCCGAGAGGTCGATTGACTCGGACAGGGTGTCTTGCCACCCCAACAAGCAAGATCGAGACAGCGCGGCGCGGATCGCAGGCAGCGCCTTCGTCGCGGCGGCGTAGTCGACCCGCGCCGACGACGGCTGACCGGGCTCACCGAACACCACCAACGACGCGAGCACTGCCGCGACCGCATCGCGATCACCGCGCAGGCCGCACGCGCGACACGCGTGGACTCGATCGCCGAGTTGCTTGGCGACGCGCGATCCGCAGGGACAGTGTTGCGACATCGCCGTCGAGCGCGTCGATGCGCGCTCGATCCCGCCCGGCGCCCCAGCGACGGCGGCGACCGCGCGGGCCTCGCGATCGATCGCCGCGACCAACCCGCCCGGCGAGAACGCCGCGACAACCGCGCCCCACCGCCGCGACCACGCAGTGATCGGCGCGTCCTCGACCACAAGGCGCGTCCCGTGCGCGGCGACGATGTCGGCGGCGATCTGCCGCGCATGGTCCCGCCGCGCCTGCACCGCCGCGGCGGCCGTCGCGACCTGCGCCGCGCGGTGGCGCCGGTAGCTCGCGGAGAGCTGATCACGCCGGTAGCTCTGGGCCGGTCGTCCACCCGCATTCGCCACCCGCGGCCCCATCGGAATCGTCGCGATCGGCGGCAGCCCGCGCTCGGCGCGACGGCGCGCCTGCTTGGCCTGACGTTTCGACAGCTGGTACTGCGCCCGGTTCATCGCGCGGCGTGACCGATCCAGCGCGCGCTGGCGGCGCCGC
>DATLHR010000007.1:0-21489 GCA_035539815.1 Kofleriaceae bacterium | reverse complement strand
TCTTCGAGGCGCTGGCCAAGGAGAACGTGCGCGAGTCGGGCACGGGCGCTGGCATGGGCGTCGCGCTCGCGTATCGCTCGTGCGACCACCTCGTGTTCAATCTCTCCCCGGGCAAGCGCACCGAAATCATCGCGCTCCTCGATGTCCGATACCCACAGACCGAGCGCGTCGCCGCTTCGTCGTATAACGTGTTCGTGGAGCGAAGCTGATGGAGACTCGCGGCCGCATGACGATTCAACCGCATGGAGACGCGCTGCTGATCGGCGGCGCGATCGACGAGGCTGCGGCCCTGCACGAGATGATCACACGCGCCACCGGCGGTCGCCTCGTCCTCGATCTCGCGGCGGTCACGTTCATCAACTCACTGGGCGTGCGCGACTGGATCCGGATGCAGGCCGCGGCCCAGCAGGCGGGCCTCGCGATCGAGCTCCGACGTGTCGCCGAGCCACTCGTGCACCAGCTCAACATGATCATCGCGACGCGCGGCAACGCGAAGGTCGCCTCGTTCTTCGCGCCCTACGCCTGCGACGCATGCGGCCGCGAGGAGAGCCTGCTGATCGATGCGGTCGCCAACGGAGCCGCGCTCGCCGCACTCCAGCCCCCGGCCATGCGCTGCCCCGAGTGTGGCGCGCAAATGGCGTTCAATGACTTCCCGGAACGCTACTTCTCGTTCCTCCACGCATAGTGGTGTAAGAACGCGCCGTGCTGTCGGACTTCGCAACCGCCGTCCAGGATCTGGTCGTTAGCCTCGGCTATCCCGGCCTGTTCCTGTTGATCGTGCTCGAGAGCACGATGGTCCCGATCCCGTCGCTCCTGGTCATGCCGTTCGCCGGCTTCCTCGCGTCGAAAGGTGAGTTCTCGCTCCCCCTGATCCTGGTGCTCAACAGTGCCGGAGCGCTCACCGGCTCGGGGCTCTCGTACTGGCTAGGTGCGGCAGGTGGCAAACCGCTACTGCTCAGGTACGGCAAGTACGTCTTCGTCCGCCCCAAGGACATCGCGATGACCGAGGCGTACTTCGCGCGCCGTGGCCGCGCGACCGTGCTCATCGCGCGCTTCTTGCCGGTGCTCCGTCACATCATCTCCATTCCCGCCGGCATCGCACGCATGCCACTCGTGCCGTTCTTCACGCAGACCTTCATCGGTGCCACGATCTGGGGCGGAGGCCTCATGGTCCTCGGCTACGTGCTCGGCGAGAGCTGGGCCGGCATCGCCCAGAAAGCAAAACGGGTCGACCTCGTCATCGCCGGTGTGATCGTGCTAGCGATCGTGGCGGTGGCAGTCGCGTTCGTGGTGCGTCGGCGCCGCGAACGTGCGAGCAACGCCGACGTTCCAACCACGTAGTCACCGTGTCTCCCTCTAGTCGCCCTCCCTCGTCGGAGCCCGCCGTGAGCAGCACACCTGATCACCCGGGGTCCGTGCTAGCTTCTTCGGGCATGTCGCTGTCAGCTGCTCCCGCGCTTGGAGTCGCCGTCCTCGACCGGCACGAGACCGAGCTAGTGGAGCGGGCGCTGGCGATGGTGCAGGCGCGCTCGCCGAATGACGCGGCGATCCTGTCGGGCCTGTACAGCGAGCTGCGCGCGACCTCGGAGCTCCTGGACCGGCAGCGCCCTCTGCGGCGGCCGACGTCGCTCGGTGGCGAGCATCGCGACGAGACGACCCTCATCGACCACCTGTGCTCGATCGATGGCCTGTCGGGGGATCTGGTGTTGCCGCTCAAGGCGACCCTGTCGCGCACGTACCTCCTCACGAAGATCAACTTCCTGCGCGGGTTCGTGAAGGCGACCGCCGCGATCGTGGATGGGCCCGATACCGAGCGCATGGCGCACGACCTCCGTGAGGAGCTCGCGCAATCGATCTACACGCTGCTCGCCGAGGAGCTGTTCCTCGCGCTCCTCCGCAAGCCCGACGTCACGCGGCGCACCAAGCAGCGCGCCGCCGACCAGCTGATCACGGTGTGGGACGACGCCGCGCTGGAGATCGACGACTTCGCGCCGCTGCTGGAGAGCGCGTGGCACGCGCGCAACCGCATCAACAGCGCGTACGGCACCCTGCTGGGCGCCACCGAGACGTTCCGGCTCGTGACCGAGGATTGCTCGCCCGACGTGCTCGAGTTCTTCGGCCGCGACGGCATGAGCGCCGACGAGAGCGCCGCGTTCGAGGAGTTCCTGTTCAACATGACGAGCGAGGAGCTCGCCACGCTGCGCCGCGCGATGCAGCAGCAGCACCTCTCCGCGGCGAGCCCCGCGTGGGCCGCCGAGATCCTCGGCCGGCAGATCGAGGAGCTCGAGCACGGGCCGCAGCACGAGATCGATCCGATGGCGCTCTACCGCAGCTACCAGCGCCGCCAGCTCGCCGCCGACTTCCGCTTGATGTCGGGCGCGCCCGGCCCCCGCCGCACGGCCGAGGGCTACTTGATGGTCTACCTGCTCGACCAGCAGTAGCAGCCGTCGTTGCACGTGACACGAGCACGTGCACGGTGAAGTAACTACTGCAGGTGCTTCTCGAGCATCCGCGACAGCTCGGGGATCGACTCGACGACGTTCTTCTTCGCGCCGTCCCGCATCTTCCCGTACATCTTCGCGGCGGTCGTGTGCGACGTCTTCTTCGCGCGCTCGTCGGTGACCGACAGCAGATCCTCGGCGACGTCGTCCGAGCGGGCGATCACGTAGTCGGAGAACGACGACGTCTTGTTCGCGCTCCACTTGTCGTAGTGCGGCTGCAGCTTGCCGAGCCAGTCGTCGAGCAACGCGTCGACGACCTCGGGGACGAACCGCTTCTTGATCGCCTTGATCGTGGCGTAGGCGCTCTTGATCACGAACCCCTTCTGCTTCACCTGCGCGTCGATGAGCTCGACGCACTCGCTGATCACGACGGGGCGAACGGGATCCTTACCAAGCTGCTCCACGAGACTCGACATATGCGCGCTTTGTATCACTGCTCGTTGAAGGAAACGCCATACCGGCCGCACCGGGTTCGCATCTGCTCGCGGTCGATGGTGGGAAGCTGCAGGTAGTGCTTCTGCGCCGCGACGGAGTCGCCCTGGATGCACGCGGAGGACACCAGGATGCGCAGCATCCGGACGTTCTTCGGATCGTCCTTCAGGACCTTCTCCGCGATGACCTGCGCTTCGTCGAAGTCGCCGCGGTCGTAGGCCTTGTTGGCCTCGGCCATCGTGCCGTCCTTGTCGAGGTTCACGAGCCGCGCGTCGGTCGAATCCGCGGGAGCTTGCGGTGGGGGTGTGTCGGCGGTGCCCGAGGCAGCCACGTTGCGCTGCGGGATGCGGGCCTCGCGGCGCGGTGCGGGGCGTGCCTCGCCCTCGTCGGAGGACGTGGGGGTGGACTCCTCGGTGCGAGTCGCCGTGGCGCGTTTGGCGGGTACCTCGGCCGTCGCAGGAGAAGCGCGCACCTCGAGGAACAGGTAGATCCCGAGGCAAAGGACGGCCACACCCGCGGCCGTCAGGACTGCGTGACGAACCGTCACGTGAACTCCATAGCACGGTCGGCGCGGATTGACCGCGGGAAGTGCGCTGCGGATAGTCCTATGCGATGACCGCCCTGACTCGCCTGACCCTGTGCGCCGGCCTCGCGCTCGCGGCCGCGTGCGGGGACAACACGAACGTGTGCGGCGAGGGAACCGTCGAGCAGGACGGGCGGTGCATCGGCCAGGTCGTCCCGCCGGTGATGTGCGGCGAGGGGACGATGTTCGACGAGGTCAGCAACACGTGCGTGATCGATCCGGCAGCGTGTCAGGGTGGCACCGTGCTGATCCGCGGCAGCTGCCAGGACCCGGCGGCCGACCTCATCCCGGATCTCGAGGAGGGCACGGAGCCCAACGGCGCCGGCGTCGCGGGCGAGGACAGTGCGGCGCCCGCGGGCGTGTTCGTGTTGCCATCGATCGGTGCGCCCGGCCTCGTGCTGCACGGCACCATCGAGCCGCAGGCGGATCGCAACGAGGACGGCGTCCCCGAGCCCGACATCGACACGTACCTCGTCGAGACCACCGCGCCCGCGGTCCTCGAGATCACCATCGACGGCCTGCACGGCATGGCCGGCGGAGCCCTCGTCGTCAGCGACGTCGCCGGCCTCGAGGAGTGGTCGCGCGTGGCGATCAACCTCACCGGCGATACGGCGAAGCGCCGGCTGTTCTTGCCGGTGGCGGGCCGCTATCGGGTCGGCATCGCCGACGCGCGCTCGCTCGTCGTGCCGCAGGCGGTGGTCGGCGGCGAGGACAGCGAGTACTACGTCACGATCACGCAGCACCCGCAGACCACGCCCGCGCCGATCACGCTGAGCGGCGGCATGGCGATGCACACGGGCGCGCTCGGGCCGCTCGACCTCGGGTTCTTCACTGCCCCGCTCGGCACCGGGCAGAACGACCTGACCCTGTCGACGGAGTTCGACGGGACGATGGGGGGGCTCGTCGTGCTGGTCGGGGGCGAGCTCGCCGCGGCCGCCGACGAGCTCAAGCTCGGGCCGATCATGCAGGACGCCGCGCTCGTCGTCTCCGGCGTGGAGAGCGGCGAGGACGTGACCATCGTCCTCGATCATCGGATCAGTGGAACCACGACGCCCGTGCCGTTCCTCCTCGACATCGTCGCGCGGTCCACGCTGCGCTGAATCTCGGGGTACCATCGCGCCGGCATGGTCAAGGTCGGAGACGTCGTGCTCGAGCGCTATCGCGTGGTCGAGCAGATCGGCTCCGGTGGACACAGCGTCGTGTTCCGCGGGCAGGACGAGCGGCTGTCGCGGCCGGTGTGCATCAAGGTGTTCTCGGGCATCGCGGGCTCGTCGGGCGTCGGGCGCACGAGCTACGAGCATTTCGTGCAGGAGGCGTTCGCGCTGTCACGCCTCACCCACCCGAACACGCTGCGCATCTTCGACTTCGGACATCTCGGATCGAACGAAGAGCCCGTCCAGGTCTGCGAGTACATGAACGGCGGCACGCTCGCGCAAGCGGTGCGCGAGCGCGGGCCGCAGCCGCTCGCCGAGACGGTGCGCGTGATCGGTGCGATGTGCGCCGCGCTCGCCGAAGCGCACGCGCTCGGCATCGTGCATCGCGATATCAAGCCGCAGAACATCCTGTTCGGCACGTCCGGCGGCGATGCGCTCCCCAAGCTCGCCGACTTCGGCATCGCGAAGTGGAGCGCCGACGCCGAGGACAGCGGTCAGCGCGCGGGCGACACCGCGATCGTCGCCGGACAGAAGCTCGCGATGTACTCGCCGAGCTGGGCCGCGCCCGAGCAGCTCGCCGGCCAGCCGGTCAGCGGCGCGACCGACATCTACTCGCTCGCCGTGGTGGCGATCTACATGCTGTCGGGCAAGGCGATCTTCGCCGATGAAGATGTCTACGCGGGCTACAAGAAGCGCCGCCGCGCCGACGAGCTGGTGCGCACGACGCTCGATCCGCTCGGCCTCCCGCCGCGCCTGATCGAGCTGCTGACCCACGCGCTCGCGTTCGCTCCCACCCAGCGCGTCGGGTCCGTCGAGGAGCTCGCGCGCGGCCTCGCCACCGCGCTCGAGCCCTTGCACCACGACCCAGCGCTCGCTCCGCCGCTCGCGAGCTTCGCCCTGACGCACGCTGCGCCCGAGGCCGCCCGTTCGGCGATGCCCTCCGAGGCCCCACGTGACATGCACGCACCCGCCGCGCGCATCCCCGGCCCTGCGACCAACCACGCGATGCCCGCGCCGGTGCCCGCGCCAGGCGCGCTGCCGCAGGCCGGCGTCGCGGCGCGCGCGAACGTCCCTTCGCCGCACCTCGCGACCAACCACGCGATGCCCGCACCGATGCCACCGGCGCCGTTCGACGGACGCCGAGCGCTGATGCTCGTCGACGCGCCGCAGCCGATCGGTGACCGCAGCGTGCACGTCGTGCAGCTCGCGCGCGACCAGCATGCTGACCTCACGGGACCGAACCACCTGCGCATCCGCATCACGCTGATCGAGACGCCGAGCGGGCGCATCATCCACTGCAAGGGCCTGTCGTGCTTCGTCGCGCCCCTCGGGGGCCGGCCATCGCCCGCGGTGCAGCTCGATCGTCCTGGTGAGATCTCGCTGGTGACGCCGCGCGCGCAGGAGGTCGGGCGCGTGCGGGTCGACGGCGGCGAGCTCGCCGGTGCGGTGCGCGTGTTCGCGCTCGGGCCGGAGCGCGTGGGGGTTGCCGCCGACGACTGCGAGGACCCGCTGCTGTTCGACTTTGGCCCCGGATCGGACGCGTACTTCGTTTACACTCGAGGGCGCCCGATCGTCCGCTCGCCTCGCCGCTAGGTCGTCATGGCTCACACTCCGCCAGGTCCGCCGTCCGGTCCGCCGTCGCGCAAGCCGCCGGTGCAGCCGCTCATGGAGGCATACGGCGATCCGGACGGCGACGAGACCAACGTGAACGTCGTGCCGCCGGTGCAGGCCACGCCCCCGTCACACCCGCACGTGCCGCCGCACTTCGCCTCCCCGTCGCCGTCGGTCTCGCATCAGCCGTTCGGCGGTCCGCCGCCGATGCCAGCGCCCCTGCCCGGGCCACCGATGAGCCAGGTCTCCGGCGTGATCGCGCAGCCCACGCCGTACGTCTCGCGCAGCCGCATCTACGCGTTCGTCGTCGACGAGACCGGCATGCCGATCGAGCTCGGCTCCGGGCGGTTCGCGAAGGCGTACCTGGGCGAGGAGCGCTGGGTCGAGAGCAAGACCACGCTGCGGCGGCCGGTCGCGATCAAGTGCCTGCAGCGCGGCGTCTCCGGCGAGGACCAGATGCGGTTCCAGATGGAGAAGGAGATCCTGGAGCGCGTCCAGGGTCACCCGAACATCGTCGAGCTGCTCGGCTCGGGCGAGGGCGACAGCGCCGGGTTCATCCCGCCGCCGATCCGCGAGAAGGTGGAGAACGACTTCATGATCCTCGAGCTGCTCGACATGAGCCTCGAGGAGCGGCTCAAGGGCGCGCGCCAGAAACGCCGCCGCGATGACCTGCTCGCGGTGCCGCTGCGCGAGCGCATCTTCCGCGTGCTCGAGTACTTGATCCCGGTCGCGACCGCGGTCGAGTTCTCCCACCTGGTGCGCGACACCTGCCATCGCGACATCAAGCCCGCCAACATCCTCGTCAAGCTGCCGGATCCGAACCTGCGTGGCGCGCAGATGAAGGTGAAGCTCGCCGACTTCAACGTCGGCAAGGTCGCCGACGCCGAGCTCGAGCTCTCGATGACGCGGTTCCAGGCGGTGCCCGGCACGCTCTACTTCCAGAGCCCCGAGCAGGAGACCAACACGTTCGAGCTGCTCGTGAACTGCACGCAGGGCTCGCCCGAGGTGGAGTTCTTCGAGGACTTCTACATCGACATCTTCGAGAACGACACGTTCTCGCTGTTCAACCGCAACGAGCTCTACTCGATCGCCGCGGCGGATCGCACGCGCAAGAAGATCCTCCTCAATCGCCCGTTCGCCGAGGCGAGCGAGATCAACGTGCGCGCTCGCGTGGTGAAGAGCGTCGGCCGCCCCGCCGACATCTACTCGCTCGGCGCGGTGTTCTACTACCTGATCTCCGGCGCGTACGCGAACCCCAAGAACCTGTACGACGCGTTCCGCAAGTTCGTCGAGTACGAGAGGCGCGACGAGAACAACTCGATCGCCGCGTACATCGAACACGAGTACCGCACGATCCAGAACATGCGCGCCCCCAAGGGCGACGGCGGCGCCCCCGAGCTCGCCCCCGAGGATCGCTTCTTCAGCTACAAGCACTACCTCGACGGGAACGGCGAGCTGATCGACCCGATGATCATGATGATCATCGCGAAGGCGATGATCCGGAACAAGCCGGACAGCTACTGCCTCTCGTACGACCTGCGCACCACCGGCATCTCGGCGATGGTGCACGACCTGTTGTCGCTCTACGTGCAGTACGGCATCGATCCGCAGGCGCGCATCGCGTACTCGACCGAGTACACCGCGCCGAAGAAGTCTGGCGCGATGCGCCGGGCGTTCGACAAGTTCTTCAGGAAATAGCCGCGTTCGCTTCTTCCTGCTTCGCGAACGCGAAGATCGAGAAGATCGCGCCGCCGATGGTCGCGACGAACAGCAGCAGGAACGACGGCGGTGCACTGCCGAGCTTGCCCGCGAGCGACCACACCTCGGTCTTCATCGTCGCGACCGCGTAGCCCGCGAGCGCCAGGTAGCACTGCCAGGTCTGCGCCGGACGCACCATCGCCATCACCGCCATCGCCGCGGGCACGCCGAACGCGGCCAGCATCAGCACGAAGTGCATCGGGTCGTGCTCCATCCACACGCTCGCCATCGAGCCGTGCTCGGCGGGGAGGAACAGCGACACCAGGCCACCGAGCGAGAACGCGAGGATCGGGAGAGCGAGCTTCTTCACGGCGGGTGTTGTATAGCCCAGGGATGGCCCGTCTCACCGCTGCCATGGCCGATGACCTGCTCGCCGGAACGGCCCTCATCCCCGCGATGTCGGGCTCGATCCCGGACATGAAGAAGCTGCGCGACCGCTGCCTCGAGGCCGGACTGCCCGCCCTGATCGGGTGCCCGCCCGGCGCTGGCGGCGGTGGTTGAGGGACCAAGACGCACCTCCTGGTCCAGGAGGCCGACCTGCCGCAGCTGGGCGCGCTCTTGCGCGACGACTGGCACGATCACCTCGCACGCGAGGGGGTCTCCCCGGTGGCGATCGGGATGCCCGCCGAGGGCGAGGAATTGCCCTGCCCGGCCTGCGGGACGGCGGCGCCGCTCGTCGACGGGGCCTGCTCCGATTGCGGCCTACAGCTGGAGTAAGGCTTGGGTTGCGCCCTCGGGGGCGATTCCGTAGATTGCGGCGGCCATGTCCGCCGAGGAGCTCCCTGCGCCGATCGCGAGGCGCCGTACGTTCGCGATCATCGCGCACCCCGACGCGGGCAAGACCACGCTGACCGAGAAGCTCCTGCTGTTCGGCGGCGCGATCCAGCTCGCAGGTGCGGTCAAGGCCAAGGGCGATCGGCGGCGCGCGACCAGCGACTGGATGAAGGTCGAGCGCGAGCGCGGCATCTCCGTGACGACCTCGGTGATGACGTTCGACTTCGCGGACTGCACGTTCAACCTGCTCGACACGCCCGGCCACGCGGACTTCTCCGAGGACACGTACCGCACGCTGACGGCGGTCGACTCCGCGGTGATGGTGCTCGACGCCGCGAAGGGCATCGAGACCCAGACGCGCAAGCTGTTCGAGGTGTGCCGCCTGCGCGACGTACCGATCGCGACGTTCATCAACAAGATGGACCGCGAGGGCCGCGACCCGTTCGAGCTGCTCGACGAGATCGCGAACGACCTCCAGCTCGAGGTCAGCCCGGCGAGCTGGCCGATCGGCAGCGGCCGCGAGTTCCGCGGCTGCTACGACCTGTTCGCCGATCAGCTGATCCTGATGGAGCGCACGAAGGGCGAATATCTCCAGCAGGGCATCCGGGTGTCGGGCCTCGACGATCCGAAGCTCGACCAGCTGTTGCCCGAGAACGCGGTCGCGAAGCTCCGCGAGGACGTCGCGATGGTGCGCGAGCTGTGCCCGAAGTTCGACTTCGAGTCGTACCGCGCGGGTCACCTGACGCCGGTGTACTTCGGCAGCGCCGTGAACAACTTCGGCGTGCGCGAGCTGCTCGCGGGCCTCGGGCGGCTCGCCCCGCCGCCGCGCCCCCAGCCCGCGCGCGAGCGCGCCGTCGCACCGACGGAGTCGAAGGTCTCGGGGTTCGTGTTCAAGATCCAGGCGAACATGGACCCCAAGCACCGCGACCGCATCGCGTTCGTGCGGCTCGCGTCGGGGCACTTCACGCGCGGCATGCGGCTCACCGTGCCGCGCACGGGCAAGGCGCTCGCGGTCAACAACGCGATGCTGTTCCAGGCCAACGAGCGCGAGATCGCCGAGGAGGCGTGGGCCGGAGACATCGTCGGCATCCCGAACCACGGCGCGCTGCGCATCGGCGACGCGCTCACCGAGGGCGAGGGGCTGCACTTCACCGGCATCCCGAGCTTCGCGCCCGAGTTCTTGCGCCGCGTGCGCGCCGACGATCCGATGAAGGCCAAGCACCTCGGCCGCGCGCTCGAGCAGATCGCCGAGGAAGGCGCCGCGCAGGTGTTCAAGATGTTCCTCGGCTCGGACTTCATCGTCGGCGTCGTCGGCTCCCTGCAGTTCGAGGTGCTCGCGGATCGGATCCGCACCGAGTACGACCTGCCCTGCCACTTCGAGGCCACGTCGTTCGAGGTCGCCCGCTGGGTCGACTCCGACGACCCGAAGCTCATCAAGAAGTTCGCCGACGCCAACCGCGACAACATCGCCGAGGATCACTCGGGAGCCACGGTGTTCCTCGCGCGCAACGACTGGCAGCTCAACCGCGCGAAGACCGACTTCCCGCAGCTCCGGTTCCTGCAGACGCGCGAGCAAGCCCCGCTCACGCAAGCGTCCGCTTGATCACGAGAGCCGGCACGATGTGATGCCGATTGCTGGCGGTGCGCCGCGTGGCCCCGCATGATCGGCACATGATGAAGCTCCTCTCGCTTGGCTTCGTGATCGCGCTCGCGGCGTGTGGTGGCTCGGAAGCCGACGAGCTCGGGGTCGGCGCGCAGTGCACCTCGAACGACGACTGCAACCCGGACATCGGACCGACGTGCCTGACCCAGTTCAAGGGCGGCTACTGCGGCCTCACCGGCTGTCAGCTCGATGCGGACTGTCCCGAGGACTCGGCGTGCGTCATGCACGACGACGGCGTGAACTACTGCTTCCGGATCTGCGCCGACAAGGCACAGTGCAACGCGAATCGCGACGTCGACAACGAGGCGAACTGCTCGGGCACCGCGGACTTCGTCGAGGGCGCGATGGGCCGCAAGGCGTGCGTGCCGCCGAGCAGCGGGATCTAATTTAGAACACGCTGCCGCGCCACCCGACGGTGACGAAGGCGGCCCGCGTCTTGAGGTTGTTCTGCGGCCCGAACAGCGACGGGAACCCCGCCTCGACAGCGACGTCGATCTGCGGCGTCGGCGCCGCGCGCACGGCGAGGGCGAGCTGTCCGTGCCAGCCGTCGTTCCACACCGCGGCATCCGCGTCCCAGCCGGTGCGCAGCGTGACGAGCCAGCGGCAGGTGGGCTGCACGCCGAGCCAGACGGGGAGCATGAGGTGCGTGCGGTTGCCGCGATCGGTGTTCGCGAAGCCCACGCGCACGTACGGATCGGTGGCGACGATGAAGCGCGACCGGGTCCACCGCACGAGCGCGCCGAACGCGAGCGCCGGCTTCGCGGGATCGACGTCGCGCACCAGCAGGCGCGCGCGCGGCGCGACCGCGAGATCGCCCTCGAGCGCGCTGTAGCGCACGTCCACGCCGCTACCGTGATACAGGCGCTCGCACACGGCGTCGCGCTGGCGGACGCAGAACGTCGCATCGGCGGCGATCCGGTCTACGCTGTCGTTGGAATGGATGAAGCCTACCGTCCAGCGCGGCGCGACGCCGACCCACACGTCGGGCGCGAGCGACAGCGGCGCTGCGAACGCGCGGCTGGACAGGTTGATCTCGGTGACCAGGCGCGCGTCGAGCTCGCCGCGCGCGAGGACGAGCGGGCGCGTGACGAGGTCGCGAGGCTCCGCATGCGCCGCGGCGGCGAGCGCCAGCAAGATCGCGGCGGCAAACACACGCACGCGGCGACCGTAGCATGCGCCGCGTTGCTGCTCGCGGGCTGCCAGGACGTGATCTCCGACATCGACAGCGTCTACTACGACGGCGATGGGCGCCGCGTGCACTGTGCGGTCAGCATCGACGACGCCGCGAACAACAGCGATGCGAGCGTGATCGGTGCGCTCGATCGCGCGGTGCGGCTCGCGCAGATCGTCGAGCTTTATGGCCATCGGCCCGGCGACACCGTGTCGCTCGCGCGGCTCGAGATGCTGCTGGAGCAGGCGCACGCGCGCGGCCTGCCGTTCTACACGTACGCGCAGCTCGCGCGCGGCGAGGCGAGTGGAGCCGGCGTCGCGCTGTCGCTCGACGACACGTCGATCGCGGAGTGGCACGCCACGCTCCCGCTGTTCGCGCACTACGACGCGACGGTCACGTTCTTCATCAGCCGCTACGCGCGCATGTTCGAGAGCGAGCGCGCGATGCTCGTCGACATCGCGGCCGCGGGCCACGATCTCGAGGCCCACAGCGTGAATCACCTGCGCGGGCCGGACTACGTCGAGCAGCACGGCCTGCAGGCGTACCTCGAGGACGAGGTGCTCCCATCGATCGCCGTGATGGAGCAGGATGGCTACCCGGTGTCGGCGTTTGCCTACCCGTTCGGTGCGCGGACCAGCGAGACGGATCGCGCCATCCTGGCCCACGTGCCCATCGTGCGCTCCGTGGCGTTCTCGTTGACGACCCCGGTACAGGACGCCTGTCCCGAGTAGCTGTGCAGGGTCCGGACAGGTGTGATGACCGATCACCCTCCGATCGCGGTCACATCGGTCAGCGCGAGGTCGAGGTCAGCGCGAGACAGCCGGCACGCGGTCGTGGCACCGTAGAGGTCAATTTCTGGCGTTAGCCGAGGGAACGGCGGACGCTATGGACCTCTCGGGGAGATTCACATGCGAGCTCGTGCCTGGATCCTGAACTGCTTCGGCGTGGCCGCGATGATCGCCGCGCTCGTGAGCTGCGGCGATGGTGGTAGTGGCGGCAACGGCGACGGCGGCAACGGCGGCGGCGATGGGGGCGGCAACGGCGACGGTGGCGTCCTCGACGATGCGCCCGCATGCACCGGCATCTGCGGCGACGCTCCCCCGACCGGCGGCATGTGCCAGGCCGGCAACCCGCAGTGCTCGAACTGCATGGACGACGACGGCGACGGCTTCACCGACGGCGACGATATCGAGTGCTCGGGCTCGAACGACAACGACGAGGGCAGCTTCGCGACCGGCATCCCCGGGGACAACAAGGACGCGGTCAACCAGGACTGCTTCTTCGACGGTAACAGCGGCGCCGGCAACGACGGCTGCAACATCCACGTCTGCTGCTTGCTCGGCGCGACGACCGTGGCCGACTGCCCGATCGGCAAGAACCAGTACAACCCGCAGACCTGCCCGCCCCCGATCGGCACCGGCGTCATCTCGCAGCAGTGCAAGGACGTCTGCGGCGCGCTGACCCCGCCGGGCTGCGACTGCCTCGGCTGCTGCACCATCTGCGACCCCGCGTTCCCGAACGATCCGACCAAGTGCTACGACATCCTCACCAACCCGCTCACGTCGCCGAACTGCAACGAGACCAACCTCGCGGATCCGACCGTCTGCAAGCGCTGCACGAAGCTCCTCGACTGCGGCAACACGCAGTGCAGCCAGAGCGATCCGCCGCCGCCTCCGGGTGACCCCGCGCACTGCGCGCTGTGCCCGGGTCAGGACCCGAGCACGCTCCCCGCGGATTGCAACGACATGACCACGTGCCCGACCGGCATCCAGTCGTGCGCGAACGGCGAGACGTGCGCGACCGGCACCTACTGCTCGAACGGCTGCTGCATCGGCATCATCCAGTAGCCCGAAACGCGGAAGGCCACGCGCCGCTCACGGAGCACGCGTGGCCTTCGATCCGCCCGGGCTGTGGTCGTCGCGGGTTACTCGAACGAGAGCTTCACGCTCTTCACCGTGCCCGTGTCCTGGGAGGCGGTGTCGACCACCTCGAGCTGCCAGCGGCCGTTCGGGCTCGCGCCGACCTCGGCCGCCGAGAGCGTGTAGGTCTGGACGAGGTTGTCCTCGCCGCCGCCGGCGCCGTCGTGCAGCGTCTTCTTCTCGACGCCGTCCTTCAGCAGCGTCACGACGAGGTCGCCGCGGTATGTGTGCGCGATGTCGACGGAGACCGAGAGGCCCGGCGTGCCGGTCAGGCCCGAGACCGGGACATCGACGGTGACGCCCGCCGGGTCGTTATCCGGGATGGCGGCGTTCGGCGAGGCCGCGAACTCGACCGCGGAGCCACCGCCACCGCTGCTCGCGGGCGCGACCGACTTGGCGATCAGCTCGTTCACCTTGTCGAGCTTGACGTACGGGTTGCTCGGCGAGTGGTTGCCGGTCGGCGACCACAGGAAGTCGATGTGCGAGTTCGTGCTGTCGGTGCAGTAGCGGCCGCCGATCACCTTGCCGTCGGAGTTGAGCTCGAGGATGTAGTGGTAGTCGTCCTGCGACGTGTTGTTCGCGAAGCCGACCGGGCGCGCCTCGGCGTAGCCCTCGACGAGGTAATCGACGGTGACGCGGACCTCGTACAGCTTCTTGGCGTCCGGGTTGTACGTCCACTTGCGGGTCTCCGACGAGCCGACGCACTCGTTCGCGGCCGTCTTCGACACCTCGCGCTGCTGCGTGACCTGGTAGCCGAGGACGGGCTGGTTCCACACCTCGAAGTTCGCGGTGCGGTCCTCGACGAGGGGCATCTGGTTGATGCCGAGGAAGTTGGTGAGGATGACGTGCAGCGCGCCCGGGTTGACGTCGGAGCACTCGTCGTTCGCCGAGCCGGTGACCGTGTGCTCGATCTCCTTCGCGTTGCAGCGACCGCCGAGCATCACCGCGCTCGTGCGATCGTAGGCGTTCTGGATCAGCGCCTTGATGTCGGCGACCTCGAACGTGACGCCGTCCAGGGTGACCGCGTGCTGCGGCTCGGGCGCGAGCAGCGCGGCGGGCGACCACGCGTGGCAGGTGCCCCACCAGGTCGCGACGCCGTCATTGCCGTCCGAGCCATTGCACTCGTCGACGCTGCCATCGCTGTTGTTGTCGATGCCGTCGTGCTGCTTGCCCGCGCTCTGGAACTCCTTCGACTGCCACTTGGCAGCCGGGCCGGCGCAGCCGTAGTACGCGTCCCACGCGGCCTTCGCGCCGCTGCCGCACACCGAGCTGGGCTGCGTGTCGCAGCCCGCCGTGTTGTTGAACACGGCGTCGTACTTCTCGAGCGGCGACTTCACGCCGGCGCCCTGCCAGCGGTTGTTGTGCGAGCCTTCGGCGGTCGGCCAGTAGGTGTCCGCCCAAGCGACCGCGGAGGGCGCGCTCGGGTACTGCTGCTTCCACACCGGCGTCGTCAGCTTGCCGCGCTTGGGCAGCTCGCTCAGCCGGTAGTTCAGGCGCTGCGCCATGCGGCGCGGGTCGTTGGCGCCGTTCCAGCCGTCGGCCTTGCCGTCGCCCGTCTCGGGGGCCGCGCAGTCGATGTCGCCCGGCAGACACTCGGACGCGTCCTCCGTGGCGCAGCCCGCGAGGAGGTGAACGGAACCGACGAGACAGAGACCAAACACCTTGTGGACGCCCTTCATGACCTTGCTCCGTATTCGAGGATGGTTGGCGCCTCCTCCATCACCCTCTGTGCCAGCACTGCACACGGCAGGTTGCGCACGCTTACGCGGATGACGGCAACCCCAGTTGCCGTGGACCCCGGGCACCATCGATCCCGGAGTTGCCATCGCCTGCACGCACGGCCACCCTCCGGCGATGCGGCTGCTTGTCCTGCTCGCCCTCTCCGCCTGCGCTGCCTCGAAGCCCTCCCCTGCTCCCGGTACAGGCGGCACCGCACAGGCGCCGCCCCCGCCCGCGGAGCCGGTCACCCTCGACCGCGACTATCCACGCCTCGCGGAGCGCGCCACCCAGCTCTACCGTGACGTCGCGGGCGTGTTCGCCTCCGCGGGGAACAACTGCCCCGCCGCCACCGAGAAGCTCGGCGAGCTCCAGCGCGCCTACGCCGACGTCGTCGCCGCGAACGCGAAGGTGCTGCGCGATGGCCGCGCCCGCGAGCTACGCGCCGCACTCGTCCCCCACGAGCAAGAGCTCGACGCGTCGGCGAAGGCGATCGTCGAGTCACCGACCATGGAGTCGTGCTCGCAGGACATCGCGTTCAACGACGCGTTCGACAACCTGGTCGGCGCGCCACCCTGACGACTCACTTCTTCCTCTCGGCCTCGAGGGCCTGCTTCACGCGAGCCATCTCGGCGCGCGCCTTGTCGTCGGGCTCGGGGTACGGAAGATCGAGCTGCGAGATCGTCTTCACGACGGTCTCGGCGACCGCGCGGCGCATGTACGGCTTGGAGTCGGCGGGGATGCAGTACCACGGCGCCCACGGCTTGCTCGTCGCCCGCAAGACATCCTGGTAGGCGGTCTGGTAGTCATCCCAGCGCTGGCTCTCGTCGTAGTCGCCGGGGCCGAACTTCCAGTGGTTGTCGGGATCGTTGATGCGATCGAGGAACCGCTCGTGCTGTTCCTTCTGCGAGACGTGGAGGAAGAACTTGAGGATCACGCAGCCGTTGCGGGCCCAGTGCTTCTCCGCGTCGACGATCGACTCGAAGCGCTCCTTCCAGAGATCGTCGAGCTCGAGCTTGCGCGGGAGGCGTTGCGCCGCGAGGTATTCGGGATGCACGCGCACCACGAGCACCTCCTCGTAGTGGCTGCGGTTCCACACGCCGATGCGGCCGCGCTCGGGCAGGTCGCGCTGCACGCGCCACAAGAAGTCGTGATCGAGCTCTTCGGCGTTGGGTGCCTTGTACGCGTAGACCTGGCAGCCCATCGGATTCACGCCGCTGAGCACCGCGCGGAGCGTGCCGTCCTTGCCGGCGGCGTCGAGCGCCTGGAAGATGAGGAGCACGCTGTAGCGGTTGTTGGCGTACAGCTTCTGCTGCAGCTTGGCCAGCTTCGCGACCGCGTCTTCGAGGGCTTCGACGTTGAGCTGCTTGCCCGGATCATCGTCGGGCTTGGTCGGCGCCTTCTTGAGCTTGAAGTCGTCGTCGAAGGGCACCAGGTAGTCGTTCGCGACCGGGTCGAACAGAAGCGGCTTCGCCTTGGTCATCGCCCGGCACGATAGCCCGTGCGTCGGTGACAACTTCGGCAGATCCGGCGGAATCCGCCCGATCGCCCAGGTAATCCGGACCCGCCGGAGTATGGTGCGCGCCTATGCCGACGACGGGCTATCGCGAGGAAGACAAGCTCGGTCCGCTGGGGGCGAAGGTCTCGGCCATCTACGACGCGAGCGAGCTACGTAAGACGCTGGTGCGCGCGTTCGCGGCCGCGGTGCAGGACGCGAAGGACGCCGCCAACGAGGTGGAGCACGGCCCCACCAAGGCCGTCCATGACGCGCGCAAGGCGCTGCGTCGCGCGCGTGCGGTGCTCGAGCTGGTGGCCGGTGCGCTGCCGAAGCACGAGCGGAGCGCGGTGCGCAAGGCGTTGCAGGAGGCGCGGCGCGCGCTGTCGACGGCCCGCGATCACGCCGTCGCGCCCGATACGGCCGGCGAGCTCGCCCTCGGCGAGGAGGATCGCGGCACCGCCCGGCGCGTGCTCGAACTCGCCGCCGAAGCCGTGCCCGCGATGAGCGAGCTCAAGCAGCTCGTGGCCGAGAGCGCCGCCCGCGCCGCCGCGCAGCTCGAAGCGCTCGAGGCGGCGCTGCCGCAGGAGCTCGCGTGGGAGGTCGTCGTCGACGGGCTCGCGGGGACCTACGCCGAGGCTCGCCGCGCCCGCCGCGCGGGTAAGCGCTCGAAGCCCTGGTTCCACACGTGGCGCCGCCGCAGCAAGGAGCTCACGTATCAGCTCGACCTGCTCGCGGAGCACGCGGGCCCACGCCTCGCGGCGATCCACAGCGAGATCGAAGGCGTCACCGATACGATGAGCCCCGCGGTGGATCTGATCATGCTGCGCGACTTCGTGACGACCTACGCGCAAGGCATCCCGCCCGCCGACATCGATCATCTGAAGTCGGCGATCGAGGCGCAGCTGAGCGATCTGATGAAGGAGGCCCGCCGCGCCGGCCGCGACTCGTTCCGCCAGGGCTCGCGCAAGTTCCGCAAGCGGCTGACCAAGGCCGTGCACCGCGATCTCACGCCGCTCGAGGCGGAGCCGAACGGCGAGATGCCCGTCGGTTGAGGTCACGATCACGCACGCGCGCGATCGCGTGCGCTTATGATCGGGACGATGCAGCGCGAAGCGTGGGTCGCGGCCGTGGTCTTCCTCGCAGGGTGCGTCGCGCCGGCGCCACCACCTCCGGTGTTCGCACCCGCCGCGCCACCGCCGGCCTCCCCGCCCGCCGCGGCGGAGCCGGCGCCCGCTGCACCCGCAGCTCCCACGGCGCTCTATCCGATCGAGGACGCGATCGCCGACGTCCTGTCGGGCCCGCTCGAGTACGTCGGCGCGGGCGGTGGGCAGGGCGTGCTCGAGTGCGTCTACCGCAACGCACGCGTGCTCGTGATGGACGCGTATTGCACCGCGCGCGCGGGCAAGGCGTTCGGCGTGGACGTGCTGTCGCCGACGCGCGGCCGGGTCCATATCTACGCCGAGGCGAAGCAGCCGATCCGCGGGCTCGCGCCGTCCGCGTATACGAGCTTCTACGTCGAGTCGCAGCTGCCGGCGATCGGCGTCGCGCCCGCGCTGTCGTTGTCGCTGGCCAGCTATGACGACGTCGCCGCGGCGTTCCGCGCGCACGTGAAGCAGTTCCCGCCGAGCTGCGTGGTCGGCACCGAGGTGAAATGGAAGCAGGCGTGCGCGAAGACGCTGGACGCGCTCGCGCCCGCGTTCTTCGAGCGCACGGTGGCGTTCGTCCGCACGCCGCCCGAGGCGTGGACCAAGCTCGTCAACGCGATCACCGACGAGCGCGCCAAGGGCCGGATCCGCGTCACCCCGAGCAACCGGCGCGCGCTCGCCGAGAAGTTCGCCAGGACCGAGGAGACCAGCCTGTACAGCTATCACCTCGATCGCATCGGCAACACCGAAGGGTTCGCAGCGCCGATCATCGCGACCGCCGACGGGGGCACGCTCCTCGTCGGCACGCGCCGCGGTGCGCGGCCGGTCGCGGTGCGCTTCGACGAGCGCATGAAGGTCCGCTGGGAGGTCAACCTGCGCCGGAAGGGCTACGACGACTTCGAAGCCGCGAGCGCGGTCACGGTGCCCGGCGGCTACGTCGTGTTCGTGCCGTCTCACGTCTCGGCCAACCGCTCCGCGGTGTCGCGCCTGGTCAAGCTCGACGACAACGGCCGGCCCGTGTGGGAGTGGCTCGGCCGCGGCACCGGCGGCGTGGGGACCCCGTTCATCGACCGCCTGCAGGCGAAGCCCGACGGCACGCTGCTGCTCACCGGGCACGTCCTCGTCGAGAAGGGCACGATTTACCACGCGTGGTCGGCGGAGGTGGATCCCGCCGGGAAGCTCGTCCACGAACGCACCGGCGACGTGCTCCCGCCGGCCGCGCCGCGGTAGCTGCAAGACGTGGTAAGAGCGTCCGCATGTCGAAGGTCCTCATCATCGGTGCAGGTGGTGTCGGCGGCGTCGTCGCTCACAAGGCCGCCATGGAGAAGCAGGTGTTCTCCGAGGTCATGCTCGCGAGCCGGCGCCTCGCGCCCGTCGAGAAGCTCGCTACGGAGATCGAGCAGATGCACGGACGTCGGATCAAGACCGCCCAGGTCGATGCCGACGACGTGCCGGCGCTGACCAAGCTGATCGAGTCCTTCGGCCCCAAGGTCGTCATCAACGTCGCCCTGCCCTACCAGGACCTCCACATCATGGATGCGTGCCTGAACGCGGGCGTCGACTACCTCGACACCGCGAACTACGAGCCGCCCGACGTCGCGAAGTTCGAATACAAGTGGCAGTGGGCGTACCAGGACAGGTTCGCCAAGGCGGGCCGCATGGCGCTGCTCGGCTCGGGCTTCGATCCGGGCATGACCAACGTGTTCTGCGCGTACGTGCAGAAGCACCTGCTCGACGAGGTCCACTACGTCGACATCGTCGACTGCAATGGTGGCTCGCACGGCAAGGCGTTCGCGACCAACTTCAACCCCGAGATCAACATCCGCGAGATCACCGCGCGCGGCCGGTTCTGGGAGAGCGGCGAGTGGAAGGAGACCGACCCGCTGTCGGTCCGCGCCATCTTCGACTACCCGGGCGTCGGTGAGCGCAAGAGCTTCCTCCTCTATCACGAGGAGCTCGAGAGCCTCGCGAAGAACCTGAAGGGCCTGAAGCGGATCCGGTTCTGGATGACGTTCGGCGAGGCGTACCTCAAGCACCTCGAGGTGATGCAGAACATCGGCATCACGCGCATCGACGAGGTCGAGTTCGAGGGCAAGAAGATCGTCCCGATCAAGTTCCTGCGCGCGTTGCTCCCCGACCCCGCGTCGCTCGCCGCCAACTACACCGGCAAGACCTCGATCGGCTGCCTGTGCGAGGGCGTCAAGAACGGTCAGAAGAAGCGCTACTTCATCTACAACATCTGCGACCACGCCGAGACCTACAAGGAGGTCCGCGCGCAGGCGGTCTCGTACACGACGGGTGTGCCCGCGGTGACAGGCGCCGTGATGATGACCACCGGCAAGTGGAAGGGCGCCGGCGTGTTCAACATGGAGCAGCTCGATCCCGACCCGTTCCTCGAGGACGTGGGCAAGCGCGGCCTGCCCTGGTACGTGGAGGAGCGTTGAGCGCCGGCGCGAGCCTGGGCGGCGACGTCGCGCGCGCGATCGACGTCTCGAACCTCGAGACGCCGTGCTTCGTCACGGACCTCGGCGCGCTCGAGAGGAACCTCCAGATCCTCGCCGACGTGCAGCAGCGCGCCGAGTGCACGATCCTGCTCGCGCTCAAGGGGTTCGCGCAGTGGTCGACGTTCCCGCTCGTGCGCAAGTACCTCGCGGGCGCGACGAGCAGCTCGGTCGCCGAGGCGCGCCTCGCGCGCGAGGAGCTCGGCGGTGAGGTCCACGCGTACGCGCCCGCGTACTCCGACGACGAGATGCGCGAGCTGGTGACACTCGCGGATCACATCGTGCTCAACACGCCGAACCAGTGGCGCAAGCATCGCCCCACGATCGAAGCGGCGCGGCGCGCGGGCCGCCACATCTCGGTGGGGCTCCGCGTCAACCACGAGCACCAAGAGGTGGAGGTCGCGCTGTACGACCCGGCCGGCGCGTGCAGCCGCCTCGGCACGACGCGCGTGAACCTCGAGCCCGCGGACCTCGACGGCATCGACGGCCTGCACTTCCACACGCTGTGTCAGGTCAACAGCGACGCGCTCGAGCGCGCGCTCGCCGCCTTCGAGCAGAAGTTCGGCGAGTTCATCCCGCGCATGAAGTGGGTGAACTTCGGCGGCGGTCACCACATCACGCGCCCCGACTACGACCGCGAGCGCCTCGTGCGCCTCGTGCGCGAGTTCCGCGCGCGCTGGAACAACATCCAGGTCTACCTCGAGCCCGGCGAAGCGATCGCGCTCGGCACCGGCGTGCTGGTCGCGCAGGTGATGGACGTGTTCCACAACGGCATGGACATCGCGATCCTCGACACGTCGGCGACCGCGCACATGCCCGACGTGCTCGAGATGCCGTATCGCCCGGTGATCGTCGACGCGGGCGAACCGGGCGCGAAGGCGCACACGTATCGCCTCGGCGGCATGACCTGCCTCGCGGGCGACGTGATCGGCGACTACAGCTTCGATCGCCCGCTCGTCCCCGGCGACAAGCTCGTGTTCCTCGACATGGCGCACTACACGATGGTCAAGACCACCACGTTCAACGGCGTGCGCCTGCCGTCGATCGCGACCCACGATCCGGT
>DATLHR010000006.1:0-18210 GCA_035539815.1 Kofleriaceae bacterium | reverse complement strand
TCCTTGCCGGTCGCCTTCACTTGCGCCTCGAGGAACGCGGTGCGCTCCGCCGCCTCGGGCAGCGGCACCTCGAGCGATGCGACGTGCGGATTGCTGCTGAGCCGCTCCGCCACCGCCGACAGCCGCGGGTCGATCAGCACGAACGCCATGTTGAGGCGCTTCACGTACGGGCTCGACGCCCAGTTCAGCAACGTCACCAGGTGCGTCTGCTCGTTGAGATCGAGGTTGTCACCGCTCGGCGCGACGTAGCCGACATGGTCGATCAGGATCGCGCAGCGCAGGCGCTTCTCCGGATCGGCCATCACGTTCTTCTGCACGAGCAGGTCGATGGCCGCCAACCCCTTCGTCGGATCGCGGGGCAGGGCCCGCAGATCGCCGAGCCACTTGTTCGCGGTCTCGACCATCTCCTGCAGGCGCTTGCTGCTCGACCCCGCCGAGCACCGCAACCCGCGCGCGAGATCGTAGTGAATGACGAGGTCCCAGCGGCCGAACAGCTGCTCGGACAAGAACTCCGCCAGCCCGACCCACCGATCCGGCCCCGCGCGCACCACGTCGAACGTGTTGCCATGCACGACGAACATCGACGTCGTCCCCGAGAAGTACAGCTCGGCCAGCTTGCCGGCCCACGCCGGGAAGTGCTCGGGCAAACCGCTCGCCTTCGTCACGCCGTCGCTGCCGGCCAACGTCTTCGCAAGCCCAGGCTCTGCCGGGGCGCGCAGCGCCGCCGACGGGCGGTGCGGAGGTAGATGAGCATCGTCGGTCATCGTTCGGTCACCCGCTGCGGTGTGAGATCGGTGTCGAGGATCGACGGCGTACCGTCGGTGTCGCTCACGCCGGTGATCTGCTGCAGCTCGCGGATCGTCTGCTCCGTCTGCGAGATGCCATCCGAGATCGCATCGATCCGATGGGACATCTCGTCGGGATCCGTGCTGCCCACCGCGAGCTCGGTGACCGCCTGGATCTTGTTCTCCAGGCGATCGAGCTCCGCCGCGATCAGCTCCGCGTTGTCCCGTGCCTTCTCGAGGTTCGCCTTGCGCACCTCCGCCGTCGCGATGCTGTCGTCGAGCGACCGCAGGACACGATCGTCCGCTTCCAGCTCGTCTGCCACCGAGTCCGCGCGCTTCTTGCGCCGCGTCTTCAGGTCACCGACCGTCTTGTCGATCGCTGCTTCATCCGCAGCCTGCAGGAACCTCGCGATCGCCTGCTCCGACAGCAGCAGCCGCAAGAACACCCACAGCAGCCGATCCAGCGCCGGTGTCCGCAGCTCCGCCGACGCCCCGCTCGCGTCGCGGGTATCGCCCCTCACCGCATTCGCGATCCTCGACATCTCCACGCACCGCGCGCGCAACCGCAAGAACCGCGATCGCCGATCCTCGCTCAGCGACTTCAACACATCGAGAATTCGGTCGCGCGCCGCGCCCTTGTTCGCCGTCGCGGGGACGGTCTGCGTCCCCGTCGTGCCCCGCAGCTCCGCGCGCGCCTTCGCATCGATCGCAGCCTGGAACCGGGGCAGTGTCGTGAGCCCCGCCAGGTACGTCACCTCCGCGGCCGCCACCAGCGGCAACGCGATATCCGCGTGCCCGGACACCACGGCTGCCGCCGCGGCACCGCCGAACAGCAGCAGGTTCCAGCGGAACATGAACGCTTCCTTGAGGTAGCGAAACAGTCCCGCTTTCTTCGGCTCGGCCACGACGGCCCAGAACGTATCAAACGTGGCCCGCGCATAGCAGCGAGCCGCCCGAAAACGGCAGCCTCAGTCGCCCGCGCGGTTCGACGACTCGAGGCGATCGATCGTCTCGCGGATGCCCATGACGGTCTCGATGAACTTTGGATCCCGCTGCATGACGATCGACGGACGATCGGGCGGCGGGACGCGCAGCTCCTCGAGCACGGTGCCCGGCGAGGTCGAGAACATGAGGATGTGATCGCCGAGGAAGACGGCCTCTTCGATCGAGTGCGTGATGAAGAAGATCGTCGGCGACTGCTCGCGCCACAGAGCGACCAGGTTGTCCTGCATGCGCGAGCGCGTCGGCGGATCGAGCGCGCCGAACGGCTCGTCCATGAGGATGATGCGCGGCTCGAGGATCAGCGTGCGTGCGATGGCGACGCGCTGGCGCATGCCGCCCGAGAGCTCGTGCGGGTACTTGTGCGCGTCGCGCTTGACGCTCAGGCCGACCTTCTCGATCCAGTGCTCCGCGCGCTGCGTGCGGTCGGCCTTGCTGAGGGACGGCACGATGACCGAACCGCCGTGGCTCTGCGCGTCGGGCTTGCCGTCGTGTTGCACCGTGAACACCGTCGGTGACGGGGTCGCGAGCACGATGGCCTTGCCGTTGAAGCTCGCGTCGGCGACGCCTTCGACCGTCACCTTCATGCCCTTGTCGAAGCCGTGCGGCGTGAGTGTCGTGAGCTGCGCGACCGTCTGCTTGCGCGTCGCCGAATCGAGCGCGCGAGCGAGACCGCGGCACTCGAGCCCGAACGCCACGTTCTCGAGCACCGTGCGGTGATCGAAGGAGGTGTAGTCCTGAAAGACCATGCCGCGATCGGGCCCCGGGCCGGAGACCGGCTTGCCGTCGACGAGCACGCGCCCCGCGCTCTGTGGGAACTGCGGCGTGAGCCCGGCGATCATGCGGATCACGGTGGACTTGCCGCAGCCCGACGGCCCGAGGATCGAGACGAACTCGCCGCGCCCCGGATAGTCGGGGATCGAGAACGTGACGTCCTTGATCGCGGTGAACGCGCCCTCGCCCGTGCCATAGGTCTTGGTGACCTTGTCGAACTGGACGACCGGCGGCTTCGCCAGCGCCTTGCCCAGCTCGGCCATCTTCCGCTGCTCGCCGCCGGTGATCACCGGCGCCTTGCCAGGGACGGGCGTCGCCGTCGCTGCGGCCTCCTTCGCGAGCGGAGGCTGCGCGCTCGCCGTGGCCTCGCGCGCCTCGGCCTTGGCCATGTTGGCCTCGGCGACGCCCGCGGGCACGTCCTTCTCGGCGAGCGCCTGCTCCTCGGCCTCGAACGCGGCGAGCGCCGCGGCCTCCGCCGCAGGGTCGCGCGCCGGCGGTGTCTGCTTGACCGTCGCACCGCCCGCGGGTCCACCGCCGGTGCCCCCCGCGTCGTGCTTGGGATCGTGGCCGTCGTCGCTCATAGATCCTTCCGCCATGAGAACACGCCGCGCTGGATCGTGCGGAGCACGAGGTCGAGCGTGAACGCGATGAGCGCGATCACGAACAACAGCAAGTACACGTGCTCGTAGAGGCCCTGGCGCTGGCTGCCGGTGATCAGCTTGCCGAGGCCGTAGGGCGCGTTGATCTCCTCGACCAGCATGATGTAGCCGAGCGCGAGTCCGAGCTGGAACCGCAGGCTCGTGATGATGTCGGGCAGCGCGAGCGGCACGAGCACCTTGCGCACGATCTGGAACTTCGATGCGCCGAGCGTCAACGCCGTCTCGACGTAGCGCTCCGGCACCACCGAGATCGCCTTCACCGTGTCCGAGAACACGAACGGCACGATCGCGAGGAAGATGAACATCGTCTTCTGCTTCTCGCCGTCGGCGAACAGCAGCAACGTCAGCGGGATCAGCGCGCCCATCGGCACCGAGCGCAAGAAGATCACGAGCGGCGCGAGCGCGGAGCCCACGCCGCGGTTGGACGCCGCGAGCACGCCGATGGCGATGCCGACGATCGCCGCCAGCCCGACGCCCTTGAACACGCGCTCGAGCGTGTCGATCGTGCTGTCCCCGAGCGAGCGGTCGAGCAGCTTGCCCATCGCACCGAACACCTCGCCGGGGGAGGGCAGCTTCGACGGCGAGATGATGCGCTCCGTCGGCGCGCCGCGCGTGACGAACCACCACACGAGGAGGATCAGCGCGATCAAGCCGACGCCGAGCGCCGTCCGAATGTGCGCCGGCGGATCCGCGCGCAGCGTCTTCCACCACGGCGGCGGCGAAGGGATTGCGTTCGCGTCATCCTCCGCGCGCGCGGCCGGCGCGGCCGGCGCGGGCTTCGCGGGCGAAGGCTTCGCGGGCGCGGGCTTTGGATCCTCGTCCTTCGACACGCGGCTTACTGGGCTTCGGCCGGGACGACCTTGACCTCGACGCGACGGTTCTTCGCGTGGTTGTCCGGGTCCTTGGGGTCCGCGGGCTGCGCCCAGCCGAAGCCGGTCGCGGTGAACTGGTTCGGCGCCAGCTTGTACTTGTTGACCAGCGCCTCCTTCACCGCGTTCGCGCGCCGCATCGACAGCTCCTTGACGAGCCCCTCGTCGGCCTGGCCCTTCATCGACGAGTCCGTGTGACCCGAGATCACGATGCGCGCCGCGCCGTACTGGCCCGCGAGCTTCGCGATGTCCTCGATCGTGTACTCGACGTTGCCGTCGTAGTAGGTCTCGCCGGCCCCGGTCTTGACCGGCACCTTCTTGTAGAGGTCGTAGCTGTTCGGGAAGAAGTTGATGGTCACCGTCTTGGTGAGCACCGCGTCCTCGACCTTGATCTCGTCGGTGCCCGCCGGCGTGAACTTGTACTCGTACTCGTTCTTGCTCGCGGCGTACTTGGGATCCGCACCGAGCTTCTTGATCACGGAGAAGTCCATGATCTTGTCGAACTCGGTCTTGGTCTGGACGGCCCGGATCTTGTTGTAGAGCAAGAACGCCATGTTGTACGTGCGCTCGAAGTTGGTCGGATTCGACGCGACCAAGAAGAAGTCACGGTTCTCGGCGTAGTTCGTCCAGTGCGCGTCGGCGAGCATGCTCGAGCCGGTGCCGGGCGGCAGGCTGTAGAACTCGTCCATGAGCTTGGCGACCGCGCCCTTCTTGGTGTCGTCGCTGGTCAGCTCGTCCGTCGCGTCGAGGATGCCGCGCACGAGGCCCTCGATGATCGCCGGGTTGTCACGCGCGAAGTCCGCGCGCGCGAACCACACGTCGGCGATTAGCTTGTTCGCCGTCGCCGTCGACACGAGCATCTTGTTGCCCATGCCGGTCTTCGTGAGGTTGTAGATGTCGGGCGCCCACGACACCACGCCCGCGATGTCCTTGTTCTGGTTGAACGCCGCGGCCGCCTGGAAGGCGTCCTTGGTGAACTTCATCTTCACCTCGGACGGCTGCACGCCACCGTTGAGCAGCACGTTGAGCAGGAAGAAGTGCGACGGCGAGTTCTGCGCGAGCACGACCGTCTTGCCGCGCAGGTCCTCGACGCTCTTGATCGAGTCGCGCACGACGATGCCATCACCGCCGTTCGACCAGTCGACCTGCTGGTAGACGCGCGGCATCGTGCGCGGGTCGCGCTTCAGGCGCTCGATGATGAGCGGCAGCATGTCGACCGTCGCCCAGCCGATGTGCACCGTGCCGCTCGCGACGGTATTGCCCATGCTGACCGGGTCGTCGATCAGCACGAGCTCGACCTGGAACTCCTCGCCCTTGGCGTCCTTCCACACCTTCTTGGGCTTGCTGCCCTGGTTTGCCCAGATGATCGGGGCCCAGCCGGCCCACACGTTGACCGCGAAGCGGACGACGCGCGCCGAACCCTTAGAAGCCCCCAGCGCCTTGTACTCCGCGGTGCCCGGCACCTCGGGCAGCGTCGACGCCGGCTCGAACGAGTACTCGGTGACCGTCGTCGGGGGCGCGTTCGGGTCGGGGTTCTCGGCGGTCGTCGCGCCCGAGCCCGCCTGCTTCTTGAGGTCGTTGATGTCGATCTTGCCCGTCTGCTGCGTCTCGTCCTTCTTCTTCGCGTTGCAGCGATAGAAGGCGAGGCCGACGAGACCGAGCACGACGGCCGCGACGGCGACAAAGAATGCGGGTTTCGGCTTTCCAGCTCCGTTGGTCATGGCTGTTCCTACCTACCTGTTCCTTATTCGGTGACCTTGGTCGGCTCTTCGCGCTTGGTCTCGGCAGGCCCGAGATCCTTCGCCGTCGCGACGATCGGCGTGGTCTCCGGCGCGCGCATGCCGAGCTCGACCTCGAGATCCTTGAGTGCGTCGTCGGCCATCGACTTCTCCATGCGCTCCTCGGCCTTGATCTGGTCGATGCCTTCGCTCGACAGATCGCTCGCGACGCGCGCCTTGCCGCGGTTCGTGTCGATCTTGCGCTGGATCACGTCCTCGAGCTGACCGAAGTCCGTCGTGATGTCCATGTTGAAGCTCTGCGTGAGCTTCGCGACCTCGGCCTCGGCCTCGCTCATCTTGAGCTCGGCGTCGTACTTCTGGATCTTGTCTTTGACCTCGACCAGCTTCTTGTTCGCGTACTGAATCTTCTTGAGGTTGTTCTGGTACGCGGCCTCGTGCATCGCGAGCTGCTGCTTGTTCTCGTCGAGCTGCGTCTTGGCCTTCGTGAGCTGCAGCGCGAACGAGCCCGCGGTCTCGCGATCGCCGGCCTTGAGGTACGCCTTGGCCTGCGCGGTGAGCTTGTTGATCTGGTTCTCGCCGTCCTTGACCTGCCGCGACACGCGCTCGACAAGGCCGCGATACTGCTCGAGTCCGACGCGGCCTTCCTTCAGCTGCTCGACCGCCTGGTCGTACTCGTACTGCATCTGGGCGATCGGGTCCGCCTCCCAGAAGTAGTTGGCGAGCTTGTTGAGCTGAGCCCTGATCGCACCAAAGAACTTTCCGAGAATCATTGGTCCTCCGCCGGGAGGGAACGTACACCAGAAACGTCTCGATCTCCGGCAACCGCCGAGCTTATGTTCCCGGCGTGGAGGTGCACGTGAAGTCGAGCATCCGCGTCCTCGCAGTCACCGCCTTCTTCGCAGCGTGCGGGCCCCGGGCGATCTCGTCCGGAGACGGCGGCACCGGAAGCGGCGATGGCGGCACCATCGATGCGCCGCCGCCGTGCCCGACCGCGATCACCGGCAAGGTGTATGCGCCCAACGGCACGCTGCCGCTGTACGACGTCACGGTCTACGCGCCGATGACGGAGCCCGGCCCCTTGCCTGTCGGGGTCACGTGCGCGCGCTGCAACGACGCGCTGCCCGGCGGCGCGCACGCGAGCACGCGCACCGACGCGCAGGGCAACTTCCGGCTCGAGGGCATCCCGCCCGGCACCAACGTTCCGGTCGTGATCACCACGGGCAAGTGGCGCCGCAAGCTCACCGTCCCCCAGGTCACCGCGTGCACCGACACCGCGATCCCCGACGGGACGTTCCGGCTGCCGCGCAATCGCAGCGAGGGCGACCTGCCCAAGATCGCGGTGGTCACCGGCGTGTGTGATCCGCTCGCGTGCATCCTCAGCAAGCTCGGCATCGACACCTCGGAGTTCGGGTCGAGCTCGAGCGGTCCGCAGGCGGTCACGTTCTACAACGGCGCGGGCGGCGTCGCGCCCGGCACCCCGCAGTCGGCGCCCACGCTGTGGACCAACATCGACGAGCTGAAGAAGTTCGACATCGTCATCAACTCGTGCGAGTGCGACGAGCACAACGAGAACAAGACGGCGCCCGACGTGCTGCGCCAGTACGCCGACATGGGCGGCCGCGTGTTCGGCTCGCACTTCCACTACACGTGGACGAAGAACCTCATCCCGGCGTGGCAAGGCACCGCGACGTGGACCGCCGGCTCGTTCGAGACGCCCGACCTCGTCGATACGTCGCATCCCGGCGGCATGGCGCTCGCGGAGTGGTTGGTGGCGGTCGGCGGCTCGACGACGCTCGGCGAGATCGAGCTCGGCGTGAAGTCCCATAACTCGTCGACGGTCAACGCACCGGCGCTGCGCTGGCTGCACTCGTCGGGCACGAACCCGACGAGCCACTACCTCTCGTTCACGACGCCCGTCGGCGCGCCCGCCGCGAGCACGTGCGGCAAGGTCGTGTTCGCCGGCATGCACGTGAGCTCGGGCGAGGTCGGCACCAACTTCCCGGGCTCGTGCAGCTCGGAGTTCACGCCCGACGAGAAGGCGCTGGTGTTCCTGCTGTTCGATCTCGGCGCCTGCGTGAACATCATCAACTAGAGCCAATGCCGGACAGCTCGCGCGCCTCTTCGACGAGGAGCGCGCCGGCGCGTGGCTCGCTTGTCCACTGAGAGGCCTGCATGGAAGCGCAACCGGGTGCGCCTCGGTTCGATAGCGCTCCCTGATCATGAGCCGCCAAGATCGCCAAGATCGCCAAGCAGAGTACTTCGGACGCCTGCAGCGCGTCCTCGAACCATCTGAGGCCGCAGACCGAATCGCCCACTCCCTGATCGGGGCCGCCATCGAAGTTCATCGCCACCTGGGGCCGGGATTCCTCGAGTCGGCGTATGAGCGCGCACTTGTCGTCGAGCTCGGGCTGCGTGGGATCCCGTTCGTGCAGCAGGTCCCGATCGTGGTCGCGTACAAGGACGTCATCGTGAGCGAACAGCGTCTGGATCTTCTCGTCGATGATCTCGTCGTCCTCGAGATCAAGGCCGTCGAATCAATCACGTCGGTTCATGTGGTTCAGGCGCTTTCGTACATGCGCGCTGCACGTCTCGAGCTGGGCCTGTTGATCAACTTCAACGTCCCGGTCCTCACGCACGGCATTCGGCGTCTGGTTCGGCCGATCGAGTGAACGATCTCTGCTTGGCGATCTTGGCGATCTTGGCGGCTCCCCTCTGGGTGGTCTCACTGCCAGCGTCATCGCGCGCGCCCGAACGGGACCCGCCGGCGCTGGCCTCGTCGAGGAGCCGCGCTATCTGACCGCCAGTGCAACTAGAACGTGACGGTGCCCTGCACGCCGAGGGAGAACGCGAAGTTGTCCTGCGACAGATAGCGGTGCCCGACGAGATCGATGAGCGGCACGTGCAGCGGGTTGACCTCGACGGTGTTCGGGTCGACGAGGTCGTTGTTGTCGTTCTCGCACGGGCCGCTGGCCGTGCCGCACGTCGGCAGATCGACACCGGCATCGGCGAAGCTGATCGCGTGGTCGGTCTTCCACGTCAGATCGACGACGGCGCCGAACCGCACGTTGCTGCCGAGCGCCGCACGCACCGCGATCTGGCCCGTGGTCTCGAGGTAGTTCTCGATGTTCGAGATGCCCGGGTGGCTCAGCGCCTGGAGGGCCGGGTCGACCGGATCGCGGTCGAGCACGAGCGGGCCCGAGCGCCGGGCATCACCCGCGAACGCGAACACCTCCCACATCTCGGTGTACTCGCGGCCCTCGAAGTGAGCGATCGCCTTGCCGCCGAGATCGAGGCTGATGCGATTGCCCGTGACCTTGTCGTTGACGGCGTAGAGCTCGAGGCCGGCGGAGATGCCGGCGACCTGCGACGGCGAGGTGTTGGTCGCGCCGAAGCCCGGGTCGGCGAACAGCGATCCGGACTTGGTTGCGATCGGGCGCCGCCAGAACAGCTCGAACCAGCCCTCGGCCCACCGGAACCGGCGATCGAAGCTCGTCGCGATGCGCACCTCGTGCACGCCGCGGCTGACGCCGGTCTCCGAGCTCGGATCCATCGAGTCGAACTTCATGACCTTGCCGACGGCGAGCAGCAGGTCCGCGCGCAGCTTCCAGGTCGGCTTGGTGTCGTCGCGGTCCTGGTTCATCGGCGCGACGCCGATGCCGACGTGCACCTGATCGAGGCCGGCCCGGCCCACGCCGCGAAACACCATGTCGCCGGGCGGCGCGGCCGACGGGTCGCGCGCGTCGAAGCCGGCCATCGGCAACAGGCCATCGCGCAGCGTGGTCGAGGTCGAGCGGTCGATGCCGTCGGCGAGCTCGAGCTCACGCGCCTGCGTGATGATGATCGGCAGCGCGAGCGAGACCCACGTATCGCGGAACACGCCGATCTCCGCGCGCGGCGTGAGCACGTGACGGAACTGGTGGAACGCGAGGTCGTCGGTACGGCGGATCGGCGAGGTCGGATCGGTGCCGGGCACGAGCCCCTCGCGCGCGACCGTCGAGCTATCGAGCTCGTAGCGGTACTCGAGGTCGAACAGGGCGTGGCGGTCCTCGACCCCCGCGCTCGGGACCAGGGACGCCGGGTTCGCGCGCGCGGTCGCGGTGACGCCGACAAGAAGAAGCGAAGCAAGTGCGGACGCTCGCAGCACCGGCACGCAAGGTACCACGGGATCAGCCGTCCTTATCGCGTAGCCCGAGCTCCTTCATCTTCATCTGCAGGCTCTTGCGGCTGATCTTGAGCAGGCGCGCGGCCTGGGTCACGTTGCCGCCGGTCTCCTCGAGCGCCTTCACGATCAGCTCGCGCTCGACGCGCGAGGTCTCCGCGCGCACGATGTCCTTGAGCGAGCCCGAGCTCGCGCCGGACAGCTCGCCCGACACCGCATCGTCGTCGTCGATCTCCTCGTCGAGGATCGGGGCCATCGCGCCGCTCGACGTGGTGCGCGGGACCGCGGGCTCGACCGGCGCGGCGCTCGCCAGCTGGAGGTCGGCGCGCTCGATGCGCTCGTTCTTGGAGAACAGGATCGTGCGCTCGAGGACGTTCTCGAGCTCGCGGATGTTGCCGGGCCACACATGGCCCTCGAGCGCGGCGAGCGCCTCGTCGGTGATGCCGCTGATCTGCTTCTTCAGGCGCTCGTTGAACTTCTTGATGATGTGCTGGACGAGCAGGGGGATGTCGCCGGAGCGCTTGCGCAGCGGCGGGATCTGCAGCGGCACGACGTTGAGGCGGTAGTAGAGGTCCTCGCGGAAGTTGCCGCGCTGGATCTCCTGCTCGAGATCGCGGTTGGTCGCCGTGATCAGGCGAACGTCGACCTTGATCGTCTTGAGCCCGCCGACGCGCTCGAACTCGCTCTCCTGGATCGCGCGCAGCAGCTTGACCTGCATCTCGACGGGGATCTCGCCGATCTCGTCGAGGAACAGGGTGCCGCCGTCCGCGAGCTCGAACCGGCCGGGCTTGCTCGTCGTCGCGCCGGTGAACGCGCCCTTCTCGTAGCCGAACAGCTCCGACTCCATCAGGGTCTTGGGGATCGCGGCGCAGTTGATCTTGATGAACGGCTGATTCTTGCGGCTCGACTGCTCGTGCAGCGCCTTGGCGACCAGCTCCTTGCCGGTGCCGCTCTCGCCGGTGATCAGCACCGTCGACGGCGTGTCCGCGACCTTCTCGATGACCTCGAAGATCGCGTGCATCTCGGTGCTCGACCCGACGAGGCCGAACCGGCCGCGGGTCTCGGGATCCGCATACAGCGTGGACCGGGGCGCCATGCGGTTCGCGACCGCCTGACCGATCGCCTTGTCGACGATCGCCTTGATCGAGTCCTGCTCGAACGGCTTCTCGATGTAGTCGAACGCGCCGGCCTTGATCGCCTCGACCGCCTGACCGACCGAGCCGTACGCGGTGATCATGATGACGGGCACGTGGGGGTGGTGCTTCGACGCCGAGCGCAGCACGTCCATGCCGTCGGCGCCGGGCATGCGGAGATCGGTGATGACGACGTCGACGTCGGCGAGCCGCTCGATGGCCTCGGCGCCGTTCGCTGCTTGCACGACGTCGTGACCATCGCGGCGGAGCAGGGCGACGAGCACGCGTCGCAGGTTGAGCTCGTCGTCGGCGACGAGGATCTTAGCCGGTTGCGTCACGTGGCTCCGAGGTTACACCTTCTGCTTCGGTCTCGCCCGTCACCGTGTCGAACGGCGCGCTCGCGGCGTCGGCGGGGATCAGCGTCGACAGTGACGTCAGCTTGCCGGTCTCGGTGATGTCCTCGACCTTGTGCGCGGGCACGGGCTCCGCCGCAGGGAGGAACACCGAGAATGTCGAGCCCTGACCGATGGTCGAGCGGACCTCGATGGTGCCGCCGTGCTGGTTGATGATGCGGTGGCTGATCGCGAGCCCGAGGCCGGTGCCCTTCTGCTTGGTCGTGTAGAACGGGATGAACAGCTTCTTCAGGCGATCGCGCGGGATGCCGATGCCGGTGTCGCGGAACCGCACCTCGACGAACTGGCCGTAGCCGAGGCGCGAGCGGCGGCGGCGCGTCGACAGGATCTCCAGCGTGCCGCCGTCGGGCATCGCGTGAAGCGCGTTCTGGCCGAGGTTCAGGAACACCTGGATCAGCGACTCGGGATCCCCGGCGACCTGCGGCAGGTGGTCGTCGAGGCGCACGCGCATCTCGACGTTCTTGAGCGGCTCCTGCTGGAGGAGCTGCACCGTCTTGCGCACGACGAGGTTGAGGTCGACCTTGTCGGCGCCTTCACCGCCGGGCCGCTCGGGGCGGGCGTAGTCGAGGAACCGCGTGACCACGTTGTTGAGGCGGTTCGCTTCCTCGACGATGATCGCGAGGAACTCGGCGGCCTCCGGCGCGGTCGTCATGGGCGCGGCCCCGTCGGAGGTCATCAGCAGCTGCGCGGCGCCCTTGATCGCGCCGAGCGGGTTGCGGATCTCGTGCGCGAGGCCGGCCGCCATCTCACCGAGCGCGGCGAGGCGATCGCGCTCCTTCACGCGCTCGTACGCCTGGCTCGACTCGATCACGCGCGCCATGCCGATCGCGAGCTGGCGGAACACGTCGATGTCGTCGGCGTCGAACGCACTCTCGGTGCGGTCATCGCGCACCGCGAGCAGGCCGAGCAGCCACGGACCTTGCTCGGTCTCCGCCGAGCCGAGCAGGGGAAACACGAGGTCGGCGCCGAGCTCGGCGAGCCGGTCGCGCATCGCGATCAGCGGCGCGCGCTTCGCTTCGGCGTCGTCGGCGCTCGCGAGCTCGTCGAGCTCGCGCACCAGCTGATCCTTGTCCACGTAGCCCGTGCGCGCGCGATCGAGGAGGGCGCGCTCCGCGTTGGCGTCGATGCGCTCGGGCGCGACCTGGCCGAGGCGCCCGGCGCGATCGAAGCCCGCGCCGTCGGAGTCGAGCAGGTACACCGCCCCATCGGTCACGCGCCGCGACTCCTCGAGCGCGGTCACGATCCGCTCCACCATGTCATTGACGTCGACGACGCCGGGCAGCTCGCGGCGCACGGCCTCGAGGCGGCCGCGCAGCTCGGTGCGCTGGCGAAGCAGCCAGCGGTTGATGCTGTTCTCGAGCCAGCTGCGCACCGGCTCGAACAGGATGAGGATCACGAACGACGCGACGAGCGCGTTGAGGAGGTACAGGCCCTTCTGGCCGCCGCCGATCCAGTACAGCAAGAAGCCATAGACCGCCCACAGCAGCACGACGAGCGTGCCGAGCACGGCCATCTTGCCGAGCAGCTCGTTGACATCGATCAGGCGGTTGCGGAACAGCGACTGCGACAGGAAGTACAGGTAGAGGATGCCGAGCACGTTGCCGACGGCGGGCCACGCGATGTCGAACCGCGGTAGCACGTCGGTCAGGGTGAGCGTCGTCGCGACGAACCCGCCGAGCGCGAGGTAGCCGACGCGCTTGCGCTCCACGCGCTTGGTGGTCGCGCGGAACATCATCCACATGTCCCAGACGCACCGGTACAGGCCGCCGAACACGTAGACGCCGAACGGGACCAGGAAGTACGTCGTCTCGTGGATCGGCTGCGCGATCGCGGCGTAGACGAGCGCGGCGTACGCGGCGAGCGTCCACGCGATCGTCACGCGCGGGCCGCGCTTGGGGCCGCCGATCGAGGGCTGCGCGAGGAAGATCCGGAAGAACCGGATCGCGGTGACCGGGATCGTCGCGGCGGCCCACAGCGCGAGCCACCGCATGACCGGGCTCTCGGTCGCGGCGTCGATGAACGTACACAGGTGCCACGCCGAGACCGTGAACGTGAACGCCGCGAACGACGTGTACATCCGGTCCTTGCGCGACCGCAGCAGCACGGACGCCCCGATCGCGAGGATCAGCAGCGCCGCGAGCAGCGCGGAGACCGCCTGGACGTCCATCGCGGCAGTCTACTCGCAACCCCGCCGAAAACGACGAAGGCCGGGTTGCCCCGGCCCGCGTGACGTGCCTCGGACGGGCCCCGGTCAGCGCTGCGGGATCAGCTTGGTCCAGCGTCCCATGACGTTCGGGATCTCGGGGCCGGTGTACGCCTCGATGACGCCGACCTGCTCGAGCGTGTGACCCGCGCGCACCGTGAGGTCGACGAACTCGTCACTCGCGCGCATCGCCTCGAGCTGCGCGTGGGTGCCCTTGACCAGGAAGAAGCCGTTGAGATCCCCGCCGTGATAGCCGAGGAACACGGGCTCGTAGCTCTCGATCTTCGCCGACGTCTTCAGCTTGTCGAAGAAGTTCACCGCGTGCGCGAACACCTCGGCAGCCTGGGGCTCGCGCCCCGAAACCGCCCGATTCCAACCGACCATGACCGCATTGCTCTGCACCATCCGCCCCTCCTTGTTGGGTAACGCGGACGACCCTAGATCGCGGTTTCCAATCACCGCAACGCGCTCCCGTCTCGATTCGGGACCTTTGCTTGCGATCCGGAGCTGCGAACGATATGCTGTTGTCTTCCTGGGAGATTTTACTTGGGCGACGCCATCGTCCGAATCCTCGCGCTGCACCCAGATGTAGAGATCCACAGCCGGTCGGACGCACCCTTTGGGCTGCTCGTGACCGGCGGATCGCGAACGTGCGCGCTCGATCGGAACGAGCAGGCTGCCCTGTGGCACGCGTGCGGCGCGTCGCCGCGCGCGGGTGACCTGCCGCCGTCCCCACCGGAGGTGGTGGAGCGCGTCGCGCAGCGGCTGGTCGGCGACGGGCTGTTCGACGTGACCGAGCGGCAGGAGAGCTCGCTCGCGCGCGACCAGCACCTCGCGCTCGCGGAGGGCGTCGAGCTCACGCCGGCGTTCTACGAGATCGTGGATGGGCGCGAGCAGACGCTAAGTCTGATGAGCGAGCTCGGCGTCGTGATCTTCGAGGCGTGCGACGGGAAGCGCACGATCACCGAGCTGAACGCGGTCGTTCAGGACAAGGGCTTCGTCGTCGAGGCGAGCGACGTCGTCAAGCAGGTCACCCAGCTCCAGCAGGCGAACCTCGTCACCAAGGGGTTCACGCCGCGCCGCGACGGCAGCATGAAGGTCCGCGTCAAGGCGGTGGTCGCGCGCGCGCCGGGCGAGCTCGGGTTCCTCGTCTCCGCCGACGAGGCGGAGGTGCTGCAGCGGTTCCGCACGACGCGCGCCGTTCAGGATCTGATCGCGGTGCAGCCCTCGCAGCAGGATCGCCAGTGGCTGATGGTGTTCCTCGGCAAGGCCGCGACGTTCGGCATCCTGTTGCCGTCGGTGGCCGACATCGCCGAGGACTTCGAGAACGAGTTCGAGCAGGACAACCCGACCGAGATCACGTACGCGCCGAGCGACGATTTCGGCGAGATGCCCGCGCCGCGCCGGCCGACGCCACAGCCCCCCTCGCGCGCGACCCCCGCACCTCGCATGACGCCCGCGCCGGTGCGCCCGGCGTCGGTGCCCGCGCACGTGGCGCCCGCGCATGTTCGCCAATCGACGGTGCTCGGCATGCCGGTGACGGTCGCGCCCGCCGCACCCGCGGCGCCGGTCGTGCCGGTGCGCCGGTCCGCTCCGATCGCGGCGCAGATGGCGCCCGCGCCCGACCCGATGCCGGCCGCGGCCATGTACCCGATGCCGGCCACGCCGGTCGGGCCGGCGCCGGCGCGCCCGTCGTCGGTGTTCACCGCCCAGGGGACGCCCGTGCGCTCGGCGCCCGCGGCGCGACCGAGCTCTCAGTTCGAGCAGATGGCTCCCATGCCGATGCCGGTGTCGATGTCGCCTGGGCCTGCGCCCGCGCCCATGGATCCGCGGCTCGCCAGCCTGCAGGGCCTCAGCCTCAACAAGGACAGCGGCGATCCGACCGGCACGCGAACCGTGCAGCGGAGCGGCGGCTCGTCGAAGCTGCCGTGGATCCTGCTCGTGCTCGTCGTCGCGGGCGGCGGCTACTACCACTTCTCCACCAAGGGCAAGGGAGACGCGCCTGCAACGAGCACGGGCTCGGGGAGCGGCTCTGCGGGCACGTCGGTGACCACGCGGCCGACGCCGGCGGCCGGCTCGATCGTGCTGACCGCGTCCGCGTACATCGCGGCGAAGGCGCCGATCACGCTGAGCTCGACCACCGCGGGGCGCGTCGCCAAGATGAGCGTCGACGCGGGCGATCAGGTCAAGAAGGATCAGGTCGTCGCGCAGCTCGACGAGCGCAACGTGAAGGCCCGGCTCAGGGCGGCGCAGGCGAAGGCCGGCGCGGCGGCGCGCAACCTGGCCAACGTGAAGCGGCTGTATCGCGCGCAGGCCAAGACCATGCTCGACGTGTCGGTCGCCGAAGGCGAGGCGACCAACGCGTCCGCCGACGTGGGCTTGATCAAGACGGAGCTCGAGGACACGAAGATCAAGTCGCCGCTCGACGGCACCGTGCTCGAGCGCCTTGTGCAGCCGGGCGAGAGCATCGGGCAGACCGCGGGCGTGATGAAGATCGCCGACCTGTCCAAGCTGGTCGCCGAGGCGAACATCAACGAGGGCGAGCTCAAGCTGGTGCAGATGGGGCAGGAGGCCGAGATCGTCGTCGAGTCGACTCCGGGAGAGCCCTACAAGGGCGTCGTGCGCGAGATCGCCCAGCAGGCCGATCGCGCGCGCGGCACGGTGCTCGTGAAGATCGACATCGAGACCGACGGCACCCGTCCGCTCAAGCCCGGCATGGCGGTGCAGGTGCGCTTCAAGGCCGTCGCGGCGCCCGCGCCCGCGGCCACGGGCTCCGCGGGCGCGCCCCCCGAAGCAGGGTCCGCGAAGTAGCGACCGCTCGACGAGCGACGATACACTCGTCGACCATGAGCGTCGTCGGTCGTGGTCTCGCCGTCCTCCTGTTCGCCGGAGGATGCGCGAGCCAGCTTTCGCGTCCCAGCGTCCCTTACGGCGGTTCGAGCCGCCACACGCAGCAGCTCGCCGCGGGCTTGTTCGCTGCCGCCAGCGGTGCGCCCGGTGAGACCGCACCCGCAGCGACCGGCTCGATGACGATGGCGGAGGCGTATCGCCTCGCGCTGAAGGTGAGCGACCCGGTCGCGCTCGCCGAGCTCGCCATCGAGGGCGCGGCGATCAACGCACACGAGCGCAACACGGATCTCTATCCGAACGTCAGCATCAACGGACAGGGACGCATCCAGAGCCAGAGCCTGCTCGGGGTGCAGCCCAAGCGGCTCATCGTCGGCTCCCTCGATGTCTCGCAGCCGCTGTTCCGCAAGGGCTACTTCGCCGCGCGCGACGCCGGCCGTCTGGAGATCGAGAGTGCCCGGGCCGCGGAGGGCCGCTCGCGCGAGCAGCTCGCGCGTGACGTCGCGGTCGTGTTCGTCAACTCGGTGCGCGCACGCAAGCTGCGCGACGTCGCGGTCGGCAACGTCGCGCGCGCCAAGTCGACGGCCGATCGCGTCACCGCGAGCAAGAAGGCGGGTGGCGCGCTGCCGTCCGCCGAGCAGCTCGCGCTCCTCGACCTCAAGCGCGCCGAGCGCCAGGCCGTGGACGCGCAGCGCGACGTCGCGCTCGCCGATGCCACGTTCCGGCGGATCGTCGGGGTGGCGCCGCCGGCGGAGCTCGAGCTGCCCGCGACCCCCGAGCTGCCCGCGGAAGCCGCGGGGCTCGAGCTCGCGAAGGGCCGCAAGGACCTCAAGGCGCTCGATCTCGCGGTGCAGCAGTCGCGCGCCAACGAGAGCGCGGTCGCCGGCCGGAGGTGGTGGCCTCGCCTGGACCTCAGCGCCTCGGCGCAGGCCGGCTACGCGCTCATCGACATCCCCCAGGACATGGGGGGCTCCGTCGAAGTGACGAACGACAACCCCGTCGCGTGGAACGTGGGGGCCGTGATCTCGATCCCGATCTATCAGAAGGGCGTCGAGACGGTGAACGTCGAGCGCGCCGCGAACAACACGCGGATCGCGCAGAAGACGCTCGAGCTGCAGGCGAAGCTCGCCACCGAGGAGGCGCAGCTCGCCGCCGCGCGGCTGTCCGCGGCCACGCGCTCCGTCGAGCTCGCCGCGCAGCAGCTCAAGACCGCGAAGGAGCACTTCGACCTGATCAACCGCCAGTTCAAGCTCGGCGCGATCACGTTCCTCGAGGTGACCAACGCGCAGAGCGTGATCGTCGAGGCGGAGAACGCGAACGAGTCGGCGCTGATGGACCGCGAGCTCGCGGTCTACGAGTACCTGTTCGCGATCGGCGCGCTCGACCTGAAGAAGGCCAAGTAGCGCGCCCTCGACCCAATGCTGGTCACTTAGCGAGATTGCGGCAAGCAAGCCCGCGGTCCACGCGGATGGTTTGCGTGCCACAGATCGTGAGCCGCCAAGATCGCCAAGATCGCCAAGCCGGGGCCAGTCCACCGTGATTCTCTCGGGCCTGTCACGCATCCTCGTCGAGAGAATGTGACGCTTCAGGCTCTGAAATCTGGGATGCGAAGGCCCGAGAACTCCTTCTG
>DATLHR010000005.1:0-8477 GCA_035539815.1 Kofleriaceae bacterium | reverse complement strand
GTCTACCCAGATTCAATAGCCTGGAGCGTCACAATCTCTCGCCGAGGATGCGTGACAGGCCCGAAAGAATCTCGGCTTGGCGATCTTGGCGATCTTGGCGGCTCACGATCTGTGGCACGCAAACCACGCGTGGACCGCGGGCTTGCTTGCCGCAATCTCGTTAAGTGACCGGCATTGCTCTTAGCGCCTCTTAGCGCTGGACGAGCAGGCCTTCGACGAGGAGCAGCAGGAGCAGGGCGGCCGCGAGCGCGTGCCACAGCTCGACGCGGCGCGAGGTGTCGACGGGCAGGCCGCCGGCGCCGGTGCCCGACGGTGGGAGGTCGGTCTCCGCGGCGCGCGTGAGGTCTCCGCCGCGCGCGTCGAGGTTGACCGCGAACGCGAGCTCGTCGCGATCGTGCGTGTTGCCGGTCGCGTCGGTGCCGATCACGCGGAACACGCCGGGGCGCTCGGTGCGCCCGAAGCGCACGCTCGAGCGGCCCGCGATGCGATCACCCTCGAACACGGCGCCGAGGCCCGGCGGCCCGCGCACCTCGAGCTTCTTGAGGTCGCCGGTCGACAGGACGACGGAGCTGCCGACGAAGTGCTCGGTCTCGCCGAACGCGGCGTGCTTGCGCGCGAGGTGGCGCACCGCCTGCTGCATCAGGGGCAGGAAGCCGGGGTGGATCGCGAGGTCGTTCCAGTCGCGGTCGAGCGTGGAGGCGAACAGCAGCGTGCGCCCCGAGCCGATCGAAGCCTCGACGAGCGCGGCGGCGCCGTTGGTGAACCGCGCGAGCACCTTGCGGTCCGAGGTCGCCGTCGTCGGGCCGAGCAGCGAGACCTTGAAGAACTTCGCGGCCGCGAGCTCGGGCGCGGTCTTCGAGAACGGCGTGAAGATCGGGTGGTCGGCCTCCCACTTCACGAGGTGCAGCGCGCGGCTGTCTCGATCCTCGGCCTGCGCCCCCCACGTGGTGTCGATCGGATCGCGCAGGCTCTGCGGCAACAGCGGCAGCATCGTGTGGTCGTACGCCGCAGGATCGACGCGATCACCGGGCGCGACGAGGATGCCGCCGCCGGCGCGCACCCACGCGGAGATCAGATTCACGCGCTCGGGAGGCAGGGCGGCGACGTTCGCGAGCACGATGACGTCGAAGCTCTCGAGGTCGATCGCCGCGGCCGTGCCCTTGGCCGCGGGCTCGATGCCGGCGAGCTCTTCGGCCGTGATCGTGCGCACCGAGGTGCCGCTGTCCTCGCGATCGCCGGGGCGCAGCGCGGCCTCGAGGTAGAACAGCTCGTCGTCGTGGCGCACGGTGCGGGGATCGCCGTCGACGAGCAGCACGCGTACCTGATCGCGCAGCGACGCGCGCACCCAGCGCCGGTCGTCGATCGCGAGCGCATCGGGCGTGATCGAGACCGAGGCGTCGGCCGCGCGCGTGCCCGAGGGCAGGGCGGCGAGGAAGCGCTTGGTCTTGCGCTCGAGCGGCGCGAGCGACAGCGACCCGCGCGCGACCACCTTGTCCGCGATCGCGAGCGAGAGCTCGATTGTCGCCGGGGCATCGCTGAAGTTCGCGACCTCGGCGTCGAATGCGACGCCGCGCGTGCCGGCGCCGGGCTCGGCGTCGACCCGCAGCGCGGTGATCGCGACGTTGGGGAGCTCCTCGGGGCGCAGGTCGACGACCACGAGCGCCGGGCCGTCCTTGCCCCAGGGCGGATCGTCCGTGCGCAGGCCGTGCTTCGCCAGCAGCGAGACCAGATAGACGGTCTTGCGCGCGTGGCTCGACGCGGAGAGCAGCTGCGACGCCCGCGCGAGCGCGCGCGTGGTGTCGGCGGGACGCGCGCTCGGCTCGAGGGCGAGCAGCTGATCGCGCAGGCGCAGGTGGTCGCGGGTCAGCTCCGTCGGATGGTCCGCGCCCTCGGACGCACGCACGATCGCGAGCTCCGCCTCCGGCCCGAGCTGCTGCACGATGTGGCGCGCCTCGGCGGTCGCGCGCCCCAGCCAGGGCTTGCCGTCGAGCAGGTACCCCGAGGCGAACGAGTCGTCGATCACGAGCACCGCGGCCTGCGGTCCGCGCGTGACCTGCGGCCCCTTGCGCTCGCACGAGGTGAACGGCTTGGCGAGCGCGAGCGCGACCGCCGCGCACGCGATCACGCGCACCGCGAGCAGCAGGCGCTCGCGCAGCTGCAGCCGGCGTGCGGTGCGGCGCTTGGTGGCGAGCAAGAAGTCGAGCGCCGCGAACTTCACGACGCGCGCGCGCCGCCGGCCGATCAGGTGGATCGCGATCGGCACCAGCAGGCCGGCGAGGCCCGCGAGCATGAGCGGGGCGAGGAAGCCCACTAGCCGGCCCTCCGCGCGGGGCCGAGCCGCGATCGTGCGACCAGCAGCTCGAGCAGGGTCGCCTCGAGCGGGCGATCCGTCGGCGTGAGGTGATAGTCGATGCCGGCCGCCGCCAGCGCGCCGCGGCAGCGGGTGAGAAACGCCTCCATGCGCTCGAGATAGTCGCGCTTGATCGCCGCGGGATTGACGAGCAGCTTGTGGTTGCTCTCGAGCGCTTCGAACTGGGTCAGGCCGTCGTACGGGAACGACAGCTCGTGGGGATCGAGCACGTGCAGCACCGAGACGTCGTGGCGCTGCGCCCGCAGCTGCGCGAGCACCTCGAGCGTCTTGTCGTCGGTGTCCATCAGATCCGAGGCGAGCACGACGAGCGCGCGGCGGCGCCGCGAGAGCTCCGCGATGCGCTGGAGCGCGGCGGCCGGGCTCTCGTCTCCGGCGCCTCCGCGCGTCATCACCGAGTCGAGCACCGACAACAGGTCGTGCAGGTGCGTCGTGCGGCCGCGCGGCGGCACGATCGTCTCGAGCGCGCGGTCACCGCAGGCCACGAGTCCGACCTTGTCTTGCTGCTGGATCGCCAGATATGCGAGCGCGGCGAGCGAGAGCCCCGCGTACTCGAGCTTGGCCATGCCGCCGCCGGCGAACGCCATCGACGCCGACGCATCGAGCACCAGGTAGATCGCGAGCTGCGACTCCTGCTCGAACTGCTTCACGTAGTAGCGGTCGACCTTGGCGTACGCCTTCCAGTCGACGTGGCGCAGCTCGTCGCCTGGCGAGTATTCCTTGTGCTCGGCGAACTCGACCGACGAGCCATGCAGCTTCGCGCGGTGCATGCCCGAGAGCGCACCCTCGACGATCACGCGCGCCTTGATCGGCAGACTGCCCAGGCGCGCGAGGTGACTCGGATCGATCCGCTCGGGAAGCATCGGCCTACGGCGTGACGACGGAGAGCAGCCGATCGACGAGGTCGCCCGCGCGCTGGCCTTCCGCTTCGGCGCGGTAGTTGAGGATGAGGCGGTGCTGCAGCGTCGGCCGCGCGAGCGCGGCGACGTCGTCGACGGCGACCGCGAACCGCCCGTCGAGGATCGCGCGCGCCTTCGCCGCGAGGATCAAGAACTGGGACGCGCGCGGCCCGGCGCCCCACGACACGGCGTCGCGGATGAACGCGGGCGCGTTCGGCGACGTCGGCCGCGTCGAGCGCGCGAGCGCGACCGCGTACTTCACGACGTGATCCGCTGCGGGCACGCGGCGCACGAGCTCCTGGAGCTGCATGATCCGCGCGGGCGACAACACCCGCGCGAGCTCGGGGCGATGATCGCTCGTCTGCTGGCGGACGATCTCCTCTTCCTCGGCCTCGGTCGGGTACTCGACATCGACCTGGAACATGAAGCGATCGAGCTGCGCTTCGGGCAGCGGATACGTGCCCTCCTGCTCGATCGGGTTCTGCGTCGCGAACACGAGGAACGGCAGCGGCAGCTCGTGCGTCATGCCTCCCGCCGTCACCTTGTACTCCTGCATCGACTGCAGCAGCGCGGCCTGGGTCTTGGGCGGCGTCCGGTTGATCTCGTCGGCGAGCACGAGGTTCGCGAACACCGGGCCCTTGATGAAGCGGAACGCGCGGCGACCCGTGGTGTGATCTTCTTCGAGCACCTCGGTGCCCGTGATGTCGGCGGGCATGAGGTCCGGCGTGAACTGGATCCGCTGGAACGACAGGTTCAGCGTCTCGGCGAGCGTCGAGATGAGCAGCGTCTTCGCGAGGCCGGGCACGCCGACGAACAGCGTGTGGCCGCGCGCGAACAGCGCGACCAGCAGCTGGTCGACCACCTTGCGCTGGCCGATGATCCGCTTCTCGATCTCCGCGACCAGCTGGCGGTGCGCCTGCGCGAGCTCGGCGACGGCGTCGAGGTCGGCGCGCGCCGAAGATGCGGTCGTCGGCGTGCTCGCTGTCGCGAGATCTTCACCGGCGAGCGGCAGCTGCTCGGGATCGTGGAGAGCGAGCGGCACACCGTCGCCGGTCGGGAGGCGGCGAGCAGTAGGCTCACCGGGAGGTGGAGTCGGTCGGCTGGCCATATCAATGCTTCAATTCACTGCACGCGCGCTTCTCACGCGCGGCTCGGGGATCGCTGACCTCCGCGTAGGCCTCGGCGAGGCCGCAGCGGGTGGTGGGGTCGAAGGGGCTCACGCGAAGGGCTTGCTCGTAGGCGGCGATCGCTTCGGGCCATTGATGACGCGCCGACCGGGCCATGCCAAGGGTTACCGCAAGCGCCGCGTCGCGGTCATCACCCGCGATCAACGGAGTTGCCAGCTCGATCGCGCGATCATGCTTGCCGAGGTCGACCAGCGTGCGGGCCAGCTTGCCGGTCACGAACGGATCGGGCCCTCCCGCAGTCAGCGCCTTCTCGTACTCGATCGTCGCAGCTTCGAGCATGCCGCGCGCGCGCAGGATGCCGCCGAGCCGCGCATGCTTCTTCGCGCGCGCGTTCACCTGATCGAGCCCGACGTTCTCGGAGTCGACGCCGCCCTTCGCGAACCGGATCTGCTTGCCCGGCCGCGCGGCCGTGCGATCCGGAGTCGCCGGGCGCGTCTTCAGGTGCGCGTGCCACTCCTTCTCGACGCGGCTCCACGGCAACCCGAGCGCCTCGCCGACGGCGCGTCGTGCGCTCTTGCCGTCGCGCTGTGCCGTGAGCGCGGCCTGGATGCCGCGATAGCCGAGCTTGCCGTGCATCCAGCCGATGAGCGTGTAGACCTCGGCGTACGCGAGCGCCGCCGCTTCCTGGCTCGGCAGCTTCGCCATCGACGGGTGCATCTCGTCGAACGTGATCAGCCGTCCCTTCTTGAGCGCGCCCGAGAGCAGCGCCTGCTCGGTCGCCGACAGCACCACCTCGGGGGGCCGCCGCCACCGCGTCTGCTCGAACCGCGCGATCCCTTCCTGCATCCACACGGGCACCGCGTCGTGCGAGATCCGCGACACGACGAGGTGCGTGTACTCGTGCGCGAGCGTGTCCATCCACGGATAGCCGAAGATCGTCGCGCGTGGCGAGACGACCATCAGCTTGTTGTACTTCGACAGCGCGATCGTCCCTGTCGTCTCGATCTCCGCCTCGCTGAGCGGTGACAGCTTCGCGAGGTCGGTGGGCGCGCCGAGCAGCTCGACGCGAATGGGATCGCTCGGCTTGTAGCCGAGGTCCTCGCCGACGGTCTCCCACGCGGCGTCGAGCACCTCGCCCGCGAGCTCGGCGATCGTCGCGTCGGGGCCGGGCGCGTAGCGGATCACGAAGTGGCCCTTGGGCGACCGCGTCTCCGCGAACCCTTGGGTGACCGCGAGCGTGGACGCGGCGAGCTTGCTCGTCGAGCCGATCAGCCCGTCGACGCCGTTGGGCGGCAGCTTGTCGAGCAGCTTGACGGCGCCGGCATAGTCGCCCGTCTGGAACGCGAGCTCGGCGCGCAGCCACGCTACCTCGAGCGAGTCGGTCGCGCGCTTCTCGAGGTCCGCGAGCAGTGCGCGCGCGTCGTCGAGCCGCGAGGTCTGGAGGAACCGGGCCGCCTTGATCACGTCGCCGGCGACCGTGCGATCGCGCTTGGCCTCGGCGGTGGTCGCCAGCAGGCACAGGAGGAGGAGCAGCAGGAGCCGCCTCATTTAATGAGCTCCTGGTAGTAGCGCTGGATCATCTCGTCGTAGCCCTCGGGCGGCTTCCCTTTCTTCTTCATCGCGTCGAGCAGCTCCTCGCGGAACCGCTCGGGCGCGCGGTACTCGTCGGCGCCCGGGATGCGGATTGGCTCCTCGCTGATCGCGCCCTCCTGGGCCTGCCGGGCGGCGCTCTGCGCACGCTCGCGCGCCTTGGCCAGGGCGTCGGCCGCCGACCGCGCCGCCTCGCGCGCACCCGACGGATCCCTGGCCTTCATCCGGTCATCGGCGCTGCCCATCTGGTCGATCGCGCCGCCGAGCTTCTTGCCGAGCGCCTCGCCGGTGTCGCCGGGCAGCTCGGGCCCGAGCTGCTTGGTGCGCTCGGCGAGCCGCTTCGCGCGCTCCTTGTTCATCGCCTGGCGGCGGCGCAGCCGCTCGAACGCGCGCATGTCATCACCCGACATGATCTGGTCGGGACGCGGCGACAGACCCTGGAGCTCCTGGATCAGCTCCTTCGCGACGGGCTGCGCACGCTCGATCCCATTCAGGGCGTCCTGCGTCGCGTCGGCCCAACTGGACTTGGGATCGTCGTCGATCGCGGCCTCGAGCTCGCCGGCGATCGTGTCGATGCTGGTCTTCGCCTGCCGCGCCATGCCGAGTGCTTCGGCGAGGTCGCCATCGTCGACCATGTGCTCGACGTCGTTCAGGCGGCGCTCGACGATGTCCAGCTCCTCCTTGGCGAACGGCGTCAGGCCGCTCTGCTCGATGTCGTCGAGGCGCTTGCGCAACCGCTCCACCAGCGCGCCGACCTTCTTGCTCGCCTCGCGGCGGTGATCCTTGGCGACCTCGTCCGCCTTCTGCGCGTACTCCTCGAACAGCCGGTTCGCCTCGGCCGCGATGTCCTCCTGGTCCTTCGCGACGTCGGACAGCTCGTTCATCACCTCGTCGAGCTTCTTCTGCTCGTCGGAGAATTTGTCGCCGCGCAGCCCACCGAGCGCGTTTTCGAGTGACGACGACGAGCGAGAGTGCTGCTGGCGGCACTCCTCGAGCTTCTTCTGCGCCTCGGGCATCTTGCCGGCGCGCACGAGGTCGCGGACCGCCTGCACGCACGCGTTGCCCTGCTGCGGCTGCAGCGCATCGCGGTTGACGTATTGGTCCAGCACGTCCTCGGGCATGCCGCGGCGGTGCTTGTCGAGCTCGGCGTACGCGCGCTCGAGCGCCTTCATCTCGCGCTCGAGCTCGTCGAGCAGGCGTGGGTCCTTGGTCTTCTCGTACTGCGCCATCAGCTCGGCGAGCCGCTTCTGGTGCGCGGCGATCTCGTCGGAGATGTCGAGCAGGCCCTCCATGCGCTCGCGCTCGAGCCAGTCGGCGAGCACGAGCGTGTCCTCCTCGAGCTCGGCGATCAGCTTCGGATCGAGCGCGGCGAACCGGCCCTTCGCACCCGCCTTCTGTTGCAGGAGCTTGTGCTCGACGATGGAGAGGCGATCGAGCCGGTCGCGCATCTGGCCGAGCGCCTTGCGCAGCGCATCCGAGGCGTGCGGGTCCTTCTCGAACGCCGCGCCGATCGCGCCGATCTCGACGATCGCTTCGCGTAGCCCTGCGGCGAGCTCGTCGCGCGGTGCATCCGGTGCGAGCACGAGCCGGCCGCCGAGGTTGCGCACGATCTTCTCCGCGACCTCCTGGTGGCGGACGAGCGTCTCCTCGTGGCGCTCGCGCGGGCTCACCACCTTGAGCCGCATCTCGCGCGACTTGCCGACGTTGGGGCCACGGACGGTGTCGTTGTCCTTGGCCTCGATCCAGTAGCGAACCTCACCGCCGCTCGGCACGACGACCTCGGCGATGTCCCACATCACCTTGCCCTGCGTGCGGCCGGTGACGCCGGCGCCGAGGTTGATCGCCTTGCGTCCGCGATCCTTGCCGGACTCCCACACGAGCTCGGCGGACGTCAGGCCGAAGTCGTCCTCGATCACGTACGCGAGCTCGACGACGCGCAGGTTGGTCACGTCGAGTGGGTCGCCGGGCGTCATCAGCTGCACACCGGGCGCCTGATCCGGCTCCGCCTCGATCGAGCGCGGCGTGCTCTCGATCGAGCGCTCGCCCGACGGGGCGCGCACGGCAAACCGGTAGCGCGTGCTGGCTTCGATCACGAGCTCCGCGGACAGCTGATCGCCCTCGAGCTTGACGGGCACGATCGTCGGCTCGCTCGGCCGCTCACCATCGATCACCAGCTCGACATTCTTCGCCGGGGCGAGCACGCGCGCGCGCAGCTGGACCTTCGTGCCGGGCAGTCCGCGCACGTCGCCCGACGACGACGGGAGCGGCAGCGGCGGCCGACGCGAGTACGCGGGGAACGTCAGCGTCGCCTCGAGATCGCCCACCAGCGGGACCTCCGACAGCATCGCGCCGTCGAACGGCGGCCGTGGCGCGCTGAGCAGCGAGCGCCAGCCATGCGTGATCACGTGCCGTGCGCCGACGAGGAGCACGACGTTCGCGACGATCGCGACGAGCATCCACCGCTGCGCGCGCGCGTGCTCGCCCCGGCGAAGA
>DATLHR010000004.1:0-9434 GCA_035539815.1 Kofleriaceae bacterium | reverse complement strand
GGCGGCGTCGTGCCCCGGTGTGATCCCGCCGCCCGCGCCACCGCCCGACGCGGCATCATCGACGAAGAAGCTCGCCGGCGGGTGCTGCGACAGCGGCGGTGCGCCCGCATCGAGCGCGCTCGCCGGCATCGTGGTCGGGCTCCTCGCGCTGCGTCGGCGGCGCGCTCACACGGGCGCGTCGCGCCAGCTCGGGTAGCGCAGCGTCACGCCGAGCTCCGACTTCATGCGTCGGTTCGCGATCCGGCGATCCGCGGTGAGCATCGCCGCGACCTCCGCGCCGACCTCGCTCGCGGGCACGCGTGGCGGCGGCGGCAGGCCGAGCTTGCCGGCGAGCGCGTCGGCGACCTCGCCGATCGGCGCGGGATCGTCGTCGGCCACGTTGATCGCCCCCGTCACCGACGACGTCCCCGCGGCGAGGATCGCGGTCACGAGATCATCGACGTGGATGCGGCTGACGTGCGCGCGGCCATCGCCGACGACGCGATAGGTGCCCGCGCGCAGGCGATCGGCGAGCCCTCGCCCCGGGCCGTAGATGCCGGCGACGCGCAACGCGACGTGCGAGACGGGCGACGCGGAGAGCGCGTGCTCGGCGGCGACGCGCGCCCGCCCCGACGCCGACAGCGGGGCGAGCGGCCACGTCTCGTCGACCCAGGCGCCGCCGCCCGCGCCGTAGACCCCCGTGGAGGACACGTACACCACGCGCCGCGCGCCGCCGGCCGCATCGAGCAAGCGCCGCATCTCGTCCGCCGGCTCGGGCCCCGGCGGCGCGAGCACGACGACGATCGCGCCCGCCGGGACGAGCCCGTCGAGCGTCGCGGCATCCGAGAGATCCGCGGGCACGCCACGCACACCGAGCTCGGCCGCGAGCGCCTGCGCGGCCTCGGCCGTGCGCCGCGTGACCGTGACGGCCTCGCCGCGGTGGACGAGCGCGCGGGCCACCCGACCGCCCGTGTAGCCGCCTCCGACGAGGACCCAGGGCGCCGTCATGCGCGCGAGTTTGCGCCGGCCACCGCGGACTGGCTACGATCATTTTCGTGAAGTCGGCCGCTCTCGTCGTCCTCGCGGCGTGCTCCGGTGCGCCCTCCGCGGGGCCGGTCCGCGAGGCCGATACGCCCGCCGCCCCGTCGCCGACCGACGCCGAGCGGCACTACACGCTGTGGCTCGGCGGCGCGCGTGTCGGCGCCGCGCACGAGACCGAGGCGTGGTCGCCGGCCGGCCTCGTGCTCCGGCGCGTCGAGGAGATCAAGTTCCTCCGCGGCGACGTGCCGATCGCGATGACGACGACGATCGAGATCGCCGCCGATCGCAGGCTCGTGCCGACGCGCGTGACGTGGACCGAGCGCAGCACCACGGACACCGGCGGCCCCGGGCTGCGCCGCGGCGAGCTGCTGCGCGATGGCCGCGGCTGGACGCTCGCGATCGACGACGACGGCATGGGCGATCAGGCAGCGGAGGCAGCGCCGGCGCCCGATGCGGTCCCCGCCGAGCTCGTGCCGCTGCTCGTACGCCGCGACGGTGCGTTCGCGGGCCCCGTGTTCCTCCCTGCGCGCGGCTTCGTCGGCGGCGCGGGGCACGTCGAGGCGATCGCGCCGGGGCACCTCGTCGCGCAGTACGCGCTCGATCGCGGGCCCACGGTCGAAGCGACGATCGATCTCGACGCGGACGGTGCACCGGCGCGCGTCGTCGATGGCGAAGGCGTGATCGCGATGCGGGCGACCGCGGCGCAGGCGCGCGCGGCGCTGACGCCGGTCGACCTGATCGCGGCGACGTCGATCCCGCTGCTCGGACATCGCAGCGACCGGCTGTGGCTCGATGGCGAGCTCGCGCTGCCGGCGGTACCGGGCCAGGCCGCGCATCCCACGCCGACCGGCCTCGAGCTCGAGCTGTCGCCGCGGTTGCCGGGCGACATGCCCGCCGGCCCGCTCGGGACGGATCGCACGCGCGAGATCGCGGGCCTCGTCGCGCGGGTGCAGGCGCGCATCTCGCCGGATCTCGGCGCGCGCGCCGCGACCCCGCGCACCGCCGCGTCGGCGACCGCCGGCGACTGCACCACGTTCGCGCTCGCCTACGCCGCGCTCGCCAGCCGCCTCGCGATCCCGACCCGCGTGGTCACCGGGCTGCGCATCGACGGCGATCGCCTCGTGCGCCATCGCTGGGCGATCAGCTGGACCGGACGCACGTGGATCGCCGTCGACGCCGCGTTCGGCGCGGCCCCCGCCGGCGGCGACCTGATCGGCCTCGCCGTCCACGACGCCGACGACGCGGGCCTGATCGCCGGCGAGGCCGCGCTCACCCGCGTGCGCACCGCCGGCTGGCAGTAGCGTCTTCGTTGGTTAGCCGCCCGCTCGGCAGGCCCACAGCGCGCGGTGAACGGCGCCTTCGTCGAGGCCATCGCCGATCAGCACGAGCTCGGTGCGCCGCGGGGCGTCGCCCCACGTCCCTTCATGGCGCAGCTCGGTGCGCACGCCCGCGCGCTCGACGAAGCCGCGGCGCTCGTCGCCCGCGAGGTGCACGAAGCCCTTCGCACGCACCAGGCGATCGCCGAGCGCCTCGACGACCGCGAGCACGCGCTCCCCGACGAGGGGCGCATCATCGGTGAACGCGACCGCGACGAGCTGTCCGCCGTGGTGATGCGCGTGGCCGTGATCGTGGTCGTGATGCCGGGTGCGCTGCGACCAGGCGCGCAGCTTGCGCGGCTCGACGACCCACGCCGTCAACGCGCGCGCGCCCGCATCGTCGAGGGGAAAGCTCGCGCGCTCGGCCGCCGGCGCGACCTCGTCGAGGATCGCGTGGCAGCGCGCGACGGCCGCCGGCGAGGCGGCATCGAGCTTCGCGAGCAGCACGCGATCCGCGCACGCCGCCTGCGCGCGCGCCTCCTCGCGCCGCTCGATCGCCTCGCCGCCCGCCTCGGCGTCGACGACGCACACCACGCCCGCCGGCAGGATGGAGTCGCGCACCGCATCGGGCACGCGCACGAGCCCGTCGAGGATCGCGGCCGGCTCGGCGATGCCCGTGGTCTCGAGCACGACGTGATCGGGGCGCGCCCGTGCGACGATGTCGCCGATGCCGTCCCACAGGTCGTTCTTGATATCGACCTTGCAGCACACGCAGCCGCCGGCGAGCTCGAGCACGTCGCCACCGCGGCCGATGATCAGCTGCGTGTCGATCGAGATCCGCCCGAGCTCGTTGACGAGCACGGCGATCCGCCTGCCGTGCTGCGCGGCGAGCATGCGGTTGAGCGCGGTCGTCTTCCCCGCGCCCAGCCACCCGGTCAGGATCGTGAACGGGACCTTGTCCATCGCCGCTCAGTCGCGTCGCGGGAACAGTGCGCGCTCGACGACGTTCGCGAGCACCTCGCGCACGAACGGCCGCACGACGAACGCGTTCGGCCCGCCCTCGGCGTTCACGTCGTAGATGTCGATGTACGACGACGTCATCATCACCACCGGGATGGCCTTCGTCGCGTCGTCGGTCTTGATGCGGCGGCACACCTCCGCGCCGTCGATACGCGGCAGGTCGCTGTCACACAGGATCACGTCGGGTGGCTCGTGCTGGACGCGGGCGAGCGCGCTCGCGCCGTCACGCGCGACTTGCACGACGTGACCGCGCCCCGAGAGCACCTTCACGATCAGCCGGACGACGTCCGGTTCGTCGTCGATCACGAGAACGCGCGCCATATCGTCACGCTAGCACGCTCGCTCAGTCCTCTTCGAGCACGGAACGCAGGCAGGTCTGGGCGACACCGGACGACCAGTCGCGCTTGTTCACGAAGTACGCCCGGATGTTGCCGTCGCGATCGATGAGCGCGGTCTCCGGCACGGCCTTGATGCCCCACGCCTTGGCGATCGCGCCGATGTTGCCGTCGTCGTCGGGCGGATCCAGGAACACCTTGAACGGCACGCCGTTCGGCAGCGCCTGCTTGTACAGCGCGAGCGCCTCGGGGAGCTTCACCACGTGGTCCTGCTTCGTGCGCCCACCCGCTCCGCGGCTGTCGACCAGCGACAGCAGCACGTCCGCCCAGTCGCGGTCCGAGGCCAGCGCGAGCACCACGAAGTCATCACGGTCGACGCTGGCGGCCATCTTCGACAGCGACGGCTTCTCGGTCTTGCAGACCCCGCACCACGAGGCCCAGAAGTTGAGCAGCACGACCTTGCCGCGGAAGTCCGAGAGCCGGACCTCCTTGCCCTCGTGATCGAGCGCCTTGAAGTCGGGCGCCGGCTTGGGCAGCGCGCACGACCCGCCGGCACACAGCTCCTTCGCGAGCGGGAGGTCGCCGCGCATCCCGCGGCACGCGGCCTTCTCCTCGCGAGCCGCTGCGTTCGGCACCATCCACAGAAACACGGCGGCGATCGCGAGTCCGGCCAGCGCGAGCGCGCCACCAACCGCGAGCACCCTCGGGTGGATCACGATGCCTTTGGTCGCGCGGGCCATCCGCGACACCTTAGCCGATTCTCCGCTATGCTCAAAGCCATGTCGGTGCGCGGCGCGCTCAGCACCATGCCCGCCGAAGACGTCCTCGAGTGGGCCGCACGGCGCAAGCTCGCGGGGCCGATCACGTTCGAGCGGCGGGGTCTCGTGCGCAGCCTCGTCCTCGACGGCGGCACGGTGGTGTGGGCGAGCTCGAACCGCCGCGACGAGCAGCTCGGCGCGATCCTGGTCCGCAGCGGCCTGGTCGCCGAGCGCGCCCTGGCCGACTCGCTCGAGACGCGCGCGGAGACCGGGGTCCCGCTCGGCAAGGTGCTCTTGATGTCGGGGCTGATCACGGAGAATGACCTGAGCGGAATCCTCGCCACGAAGATCCGCGAGACGGTGACAGACGTCGTCACCTGGACCGACGGCACGTTCGACATTATTCCGCGCGCGCAGCCCACCGCGACCGGGGTCAGCGCACAGCTCGCGATCGAGGTCTGCCTCCACGTGGCCCGCCGGCGCGCGGTGCGGATGACCGAGATCATGGGCGTCCTCGGCAGCGACGACGCCACGTTCTACGTCCCTCCGAGCTCCGCGCCGCCGGCTCCGGCGGAGAGCGCGACCCTCGACGTCGGGAAGATCTGGGTCCTCGCGGGCGACCGCCGCAGCGCCGCGGAGATCGCCGCGGGATTCTCGGGCGAGCGGTTCGCCGTCTACGACGAGCTCGCGAAGATGGTCGCCGCCGAGCGCCTCGTGATCGATCGCCGCCACCGCGAGCGCACCAACTCCGCGGTCGAGCTCGCCGCCGGCGCGCGCAGCCGCCTGCGCCAGGGCGATCGCGCGGGCGCATTCGCGATGGCGTCGCAAGCGCTGCAGCAGGACCCGAGCAACGCCGAGGTCCGCCAGACGTTCACGTCGATCCAGCGCGCGCGCGTCGCCGAGGTCGCCAAGCAACTGCTCGCACGGCACCGCGTCCCCAAGCGCGTGCGCGATCTCGCCCCGGCCCAGGCCGCCGAGCTGGGCCTGTCCGCCGCCGAGGTCGAGCTCGCCGCGCGCGTCGACGGGCGGTGGGACCTGCTGTCGTTGATCCGCTCCGCGCCGGTGCGCGAGAGCGAAGCCCTCCTCGCGTTCGCTCACCTCGCCGAGGTCGGCGTCGTCGAGCTCGGTGAGATGTGAGCACGATGGACGCGGTCGCTCCCTCCGCTCAGCTCGATCGCTCGCGCCTGTTGCCGCGCAGCGGGATCGGCGTCGACGGTGCGTGGCTCGTCATCGCGCCACCGGGCAATCCGATCATCCGCCTCGACGCACGCCTCCTCGACCGCGTCGAGCTGATCGGCCGCTCGCCGACGGGGCCGCTGGTGTGGTCGGGCGTCGCGACCGCGGGTGGCGTCGCCGCGGCGCTCTCCATGATCCCGGGTGGCGTGTTCGCGTGCGCCGGCCTCGCGTACCTCGCCCACGAGCGCTTCAGCGAAGCCCGCCGCCGTCAGCGCAGCCGCGACCTCCTCCTCGCGCTCGGTGATCTCGAGGTCGCGCTCCACGTCGCCGACGGGCCCGACGCCGCGAAGCACATCGCCGAGGAGCTCGCGCCCTACACGCGCGACGCACCGATCACGCGCCCCGAGGTGTACGAGGACGCGAAGCGCCGCATGCGCGCGCAGGCCGAGGGCAAGGGCGAAGCATCGGCGCGCCGCGAGCTCGAGAACGCGCTGCTCGTCGGCTCCGACGTCGTGTTCTTGCGCGGCGACCACCTGCAGGTCGGCTCGGTGCACTTCCGGATCTCGGAGGTCCGCGAGTACGCGCTGCGCGGCGCCAACCTCCCGCTCGCGGGGGGGCGCCTGCTGCAAGCCGCGATGGGGCTGCTCGTCGTCGCCGCCGAGAGCCGCGCCGCCGCGGGCGAGGACGTGAAGCTGCTCTCCAAGCGCATCGCCGACTACGAGGCGTGGTCGGGACACACGGCCGGCCGCTGACGCTTCACAGGCGCAGCTTGGCGAGCGTCAGGCGAGGGGGACGCTTCACGTTGGGATCCCACGCATCCGTCGACGACTGCGTGATGCTCGTGACCCAGGGCGCCTGGTCGGGCCCGAACATGATCGAGGTCGGGTTGTTGGTCACGCTCTCGGACGACACGCGCTCGAACAGGTCGCGGCCCGTCATCGCCACGTAGCCCTGCACGCCGAACGCGGGATCGAGCGCACCGTCGACGAAGCGCGCCACGACCAGCTCCGTGCCGATGCCGTCGAAGAACTGGCCCGGCTCGGCGGCGCGCTCGCGCGCGAACGCCACGTAGGCGCTCCCCGTGGGATCGATCGCGGTCGCGAGATAGCGAAGATCGAGCACCGGATCCGTCGCGGCCGGGAGCTTGATCGGTGGCCGCGCGACGCCGCTCGAGAACACGCGCACGTCGACGACCTGCTCGTTGCCGGCATAGGCCTGCCGGACGATCACCGCCTGGTCGCCGGCGAGCGCGCCGACCACGGTCGATGTGTCCGGATAGTCGGCGCGGCCGTCGGTCGCGAACGAGGTGTCGACCCCGGCGAGGCTGCCGGCGACGGCGAACGAGCGTGCGACCGCGAGCACGCGCCCGGTGGGATCGATGCTGAAGCTGCGCCACCCATACTCGTCGGTCGTGAGCAGGACGTCGAACACCGTGTGCGCGGTGATCGCGAGATCGCGATCGAGCCGCATGATGAACGCGTTCGTCTGGGTCGAACCCTGGGCGACCGGCAGCATGCCTGCCATCCAGAAGCCGTCCGCGCCATCACTGCGCAGCGCGCCGACGAGGCACCCGAGGCTCCCCGGGCAGGGAATCGTCCGCACGCCCTGCGTCCCACCCGCGTTGCCCCACGTGCTGTCGTAGACGCCGGTCGCCGACACGCGCGACAGGTACAGTCCCTGACCGAACAGGAGGTAGCCGCCATCGGGGTGCGGCGCGGCGACGCCGGCGAGCCACGGGATGCTGGTGACGCCATTCGCGCCGAACGTCTTGTCGACCTGCCCATCGGCGGTCACGAGCGACATCCCGACCCCGCCCGCGACCGAGGACAGCAGCACCAGCTTGCCGCCCGAGAGCTCGGTCGAGAACCAACCGGCGCTCGGCTCGAGCATCTGCTGGCCGCCGTGGTACGCGCGGCAGTCCGGCGCGCCGATCGCGTTGTGGACGGTCACGGGCACGGGCGTCCAGGCGCAGGCATCGAACTCGTCGCACGTGCCGACCTCGAGCGTCTGCGCGCCATCGACGAGCTGGACCCCGAAGATCGTGTTGGCGCGATCGCCGGGCGCGACGTTGTCGGACATCAGGCGCGCCTCGGTCTCGCGGCCGCCGTCGATCCGCCAGTTGATGTGCTGGAGCGCGTCCAGGCCGTCGTCCTGGACCCAGCTCGCGTCGAGGACCGGCGACGTCGTGCGCACGCGGATGTTGCAGCGATCGAAGGTCGCACCGGCGACGGGATCGGCGACGCGGAACGGGTGCTCGTCCGCGGGCTCGGGGCAGCCGGCGAGCGCGAGCAAGGCGAGCAGCGTCAGTCGCACGGACTGGACCCTCCACCGCCGGTCGCGAACGCGTTCGGCAGGTTGCGGTCCATCCGCGGCGGCGCGTCGCCCGGATCGGGCATCTCGCCGGGCTGGACGAGCGCCATCCCCGGCGGGCTGAGATCGTCGAGCGCCGGTGGCGTCAGCGTCTTGTCCGCCTCGGCGGTGATCATCAGCCCGGGCCGCGGCACCAGCCAGCTGGGATCGTAGGCGTCCATGCGCTCGCGCTCCGCCGAGGCGTGGATGGCGACGATCCGGCACACCTCCGCGTCCTGCGCGTTGCGTCCGTCGAGCGCGATCAGCGCGTAGATCTTGCCCGGCAGCCGTTCGCCTTGCTCGTCCATGAAGTAGTTGAGGTAGCCGCCGATGCCCGTCGCCACGAACTGCACCGCCCCGCCCTGCCACTCCGCGAACCCCGTCGCCTGGACGTAGTTCATCGTCGGGTACTCGGCGATCCCGTAGCCGCGCTCGGGCGGGACCTCCATCTGCAGGAGGCCCGTGAAGCCGTCGTAGTCCTGGTAGCCGAGGGCGATGTGGTGACCGCCCGGGAACCGCTCGCTCGCGCGGAAGCTCGCCGTCGCCCGCGCGCGGCGATACGGCAGATCGGTCGGGATGTCGATCTCGCCGTTGGGGTTGCGCTCCACGACGCACGCGCCGGGGAGCTCGCTGATCCGCAGCAGCGCGATGCCCGTGGGCGCGGGATCCGAGATCAGGCACCCGCCCGCGAGACCGAGCGCGAGGAGAGGACGAAGCGATGCATGCATCAACTCCCCACGTTACACCCGACGCGGGCGAGCTGACTACATCCCACCCATGCCGGGCATCATCGAGCCCATCTTGCTCATCAGCGCCTTGAGCTGATCCGAGCTGAGATCGATCGCGAAGTGCAGCGTCTTGCCGCTGCGGTCGAAGCGCAGCGCCTTGATCACCGAGCCGACCTCGGGGCCGAGCATGTCCGCGGCCTCCTTCGCCTGCGGGATCGCCTTCTCGGCCTCATCCGCGAGCTTGGCGTCCGCGACCTCGACCCTGACGTCGAGCGACAGGCCCTTGCCCGCATCCATCCAGCCCGAGGCTTTGGTGACCTTGTCGGCCAGCATGGTGCCCGCGGTCGTCGCGACGAACCACATCGCGCGCGTGCGATCGACCTTGCCCATCTCGGCGACGAGCGCCGTGTCGTCGGCAGCGGTGCCGTTCGCGAGCTCCTTCTGCACCGCCTCGAGCGCGGCGCGATCCGCGGTCTCCGCGTGCGCACCGGCCATCGACGTCTGCGTCATCACCATGTCATTGGAGAGCGCGAGGTAGCCGGCCTTCTGCGTCCCGAACTTCGACGACATCTCGACGGTGACGAACTTCCCATCAGGATCGACGGCCGTCGGATAGTTGGCTTGCTTGCCGCACTCCGCCACCTGCGCGGTGGTCACGCCCTTCATCACATACGTCAGGTGCAAGTTGCCCATGCCGCCGGTGACCCCGCCCGCCATCGTGATGTTGTGCTT
>DATLHR010000003.1:0-20852 GCA_035539815.1 Kofleriaceae bacterium | reverse complement strand
AAGCTCGCGGGGGCCGGTGCCCGCGAGGACGTCGTCGAGACGGTGCATGGCGTGGGCTATCGCTGCGGGTAGCGCATGCGGCCGCGCGGTGCACCGGCTCGCGCGCATCCGCTACCGCCTGCTCCTCATCAACCTGCTCGTCGTCATGGTGCCGCTCGTCGGCATCGGGTTCGCGGGGCTGCACGAGCGGCAGCTGCTCGCGGCGCTCGAGCGCGACATGATCCACCAGGCCGAGCTGGTGCGGGCGCTGATCACCGCAGGCGACCGTCCGCTCGAGGCGCTGCAGCCGCTGCTGCGGACCGCCGCGCGCGACACCCGGACCCGCATCCGCGTGCTCGATCCGAACGCGCGCGTGCGCGCCGACTCGCACCGCGGTGGCCCGCCCGAGGGCGCCGAGCGCGCGGTGCCGTACCTCGGAGGCGGCGCGTCACCGACCCACGTCGCCGAGCCACCGCGCGAGATCGCGCTCGCGGATCGCCGCGAGATCCGCGCTGCGCTCGCGGGTCGCTACGGCTCGGCGACGCGGCTGTGGGACAACCAGGACCGCGTGTATCTGTTCTCCGCGCTGCCCGTCGTCGACGAGCGCGGCGAGGTCACCGCGGTCGTCTACGTCACCAAGTCGACGCGCGACGTGAAGCTGCAGTTGTTCGTGCTGCGCACGTGGCTGGTGCGGATCTCGATCGCGACGCTGATCGCCACGGCGCTGATCACGCTCTTGTTATCGACGACGATCGCGCGCCCGCTGGGCCGGCTCACGCGCCGCGCACAGCGGATCGCGGGCGGCCGCGCCGTCGAGGAGCGCGAGCGCGAGACCCGGCGCGCCGACGAGATCGGCGAGCTGGCACGTGCCGTCGAAGCGATGACCGACGAGCTCGAGCGGCGTGCGCGTGATGCCCGCACGCTCGCCGCCGACCTCAGCCACGAGCTCAAGACGCCGCTCACCGGGATCCGTGGGGCCGCCGAGCTGATGCTCGACGGCGCCGGTGATGACCGCGAGACGCGCGACCGCTTCCTCGCGATGATCGTCGAGGACACGGCGCGCCTCGATCGCCTCGTCTCGCGCCTGCTCGAGCTCGCGCGCGTCGACGACGACCGCGCGGCGGCCCTCCCCGTCGACGTCGCGCGCCTCGCCCGTGCATGCGCCGCGCGGACGTGGGCCACACCGGTCGTCGTCGCTGGCGCCGCCGAGGCGTTCGTCCTCGGTCGCGAACCTGCGCTCGCCTCCGCGATCGAGAACCTCGTCGCCAACGCCGTGCAGTTCGCGGACGCCGGCACGACCGTGCACGTCACCGTCGCGCGCGACCACCACGCGACCCGCGTCACCGTCGCGAACCGCGGCCCCGCCTTGTCGTCCGCCGCGCGGACGAAGGTGTGGGACCGGTTCTACTCGACGCGCACCGCGCGCGGTGGCAGCGGCCTCGGGCTCGCGATCGTGCGCTCGGTCGCGCACGCGCACGGCGGCGCCGTCGGCGTTCACTGCGACGGAGGCGTCACCTCGTTCTGGTTCGAGCTCCCTCACGTCGCCGGGGCGGATCGCCCCGTACAAAAGATCTTGTGATCCCTGGTTCGAGGGCACGCCGTGCGGCGAGGATAGCCATCAATGTTCAAAGTTCTCGTCGTCTCTCTCCTCGTCGCGCTCGCCGGCTGTCCCCCGGCCGCCGGTCCGCGCGGTGGTGCCGGTCGTGGTGGCGCTGCTCTCAACGCCGATGCCTGCGGCACCATCAACACCAACCCCGTCGGCCGCAAGCTGTACAGCTTCCTCGTCGCGTCGGCCGAGCTGGATCGCGCGAGCTTCGAGCTCGAGAATTCGGTCGCCGAATCGTGCCGCAAGATGGGCTCGATCCTCGGTGCGTCGACGGTGGGTGACACCCGGGCGGTGTGCACCGAGGCCGCCAACGCGCTCAAGGCGAACCTCCAGATCAGCGTGAAGACCGAGTCGCGGCTGGTCACGAAGTACACGCCGCCCGTGTGCCAGACCAAGCTCGACCTCGCGGCCGGGTTCGTCGCCGAGTGCGAAGCGAGCGCGTCGGCCGAGGTCAACGTCACGTGCAGCGGTACGTGCAGCGGCACCTGCAACGGTGCGTGCAACGGCACCTGCTCGGCGATGGGCGCCAACGGCCAGTGCGCCGGCCAGTGCTCGGGCACGTGCAGCGGCCGCTGCACCGGTGGCTGCGACGGCTCCGCGGACGTTCAGGCGTCGGCCGAGTGCAAGGCGTCCGCCGAGATCCGCGCGAACGTCCGCACCGAGTGCAGCGAGCCCAAGGTCGAGGTCGTGCGCGAGAACGTCACCGTCGTCGACGACAGCAAGTTCCAGCTCGCGATCCAGGCGATCAACGCCGGCATCCCGAAGCTCGCCGTCGCCAGCAAGAAGCTCGAGATCGCAGGCAAGGCGCTCGTGACGTGGGTGCAGACCGGTGCGTCGCTGCTCCGCTCGGCGGGTGACCTCGCCGGTCAGCTCGGTGAGAAGGGCATCTGCGTCGGCACCCAGCTCGCGGCCGTCGTCGCCGCGTCGGCGAACATCCAGGCGCGGTTCTCGGTGTCGATCGAGATGTCGGCGTCGGTGAGCGCGTCCGCCGGCGCGCAGGCGCAGTAGTCGTCACCGCACGCGGCGAGCAGGAGCGACCTCCACGCGAGGCTCCTCATGCCTGCGAACGGTACGCCGCTTGCGGATCTGGCTCACCCGCATCTTCTTGCCGAACCCGGCGTGATAGCTCGCACGCGGTCGCTGCGAGAGCGCATCCTCGACGAGCATCGCGAGCAGCGCCGGATGTGCGACGCCGAGGTCGTCGAGGATCTCGGCGGCGACCATCGTTCCTGTCTCGGCGCCACCTTCCATGTAGCCCTGGAAGTCCTCCGAGCAGTGCTCGCCGCAGAAGTGCTGGTTGCCTTCGCGCGCACCTTCGATGCCGAAGAACCGCCACTGCCCGACCGTGTAGCAACCGTAGCTGCCCTTCGTGTGCTCGTAGCTCGGCCAGTGCTGGCGGATCGCCGAGCCCGCGACGTACTTCGCGGCGGTGCCGGGGAACACGGTCTCGATCCACGGCAGCACGGTCTGCGCTTGCGACTCGGGCGTACCCTCGCCGATCGTGAGACCGCGCGCCGCGCCCACGAAGTTGGTGAGGATGCCCTGCGTGCCGGCCTGGCCGCGCGACGTCGCCCAGATCGTCTGCAGCTCGCCGACGTCCGTGATCGCGCCGCCGCCCGCGCTGTGGGCCGTCTCCCAGTGACGATCGGAGAACTGCAGCATCAGCTTCGCGTTCGTACCGTAGCCGAGCTGCTCGATCACCTCACGCTTGTCGTCGGAGAGCCCGGCGCCCTCGAGGTCGACCTCGCGCAGCTTGGTGAACGGCAGCGCATACACGACGTGATCCGCGCGCACCTCGACGTCACCGCTCGGGCCGGCGAACGTCAGCACGAACCGCTCTCCGTCGCGCGCGACGCGCGTGAGCCGGTGCTCGAGCTTCACGCGATCCGCGAGCTCCTCGCCGAGCGCGGCGGGCAGCGCGTCGTTGCCCTCGTGGATGTGGAACCGCTCGTCGGAGTCGCCGAACACGCGGAACGGATCCGGCGTCTCCGAGTCGATGAGGTAGATCAGGTTCCACGCCGATTGCTCGCTCGCCGCGAGCCCGTACTCCTCGGTGTACGCGAGCTCGAGGAGGCGGCGGATCATCGCCGTCGATGCGAGCCCGCACTCGGTCTCGAGGTACTGCGGGATCGACATCGCATCGATGCGCTCGAACTCCGCGATGCTCGTGGGATCGGTCTCGGACTCGGTCGCCGCGAGCGCCGCTTGCATCTGCGCCGCGACCGGCGTGAACGCATCGACGATGTCCGCCTCGTCGAGCACGGCGCCGTCGAAGTGGAACGTATCCTGCGCGAGCCCGGCGGTCGCCTCGACCAGATCGTCGAGCGTCAGCCCGAACGCCTCGCACAGCGCGGGCACGACCACGTGGTTCGAGTCGACCAGCTCACCGCCGAGCTCGACGAGCTGCCCGCCCGCGAGGGAGCTGCGGTCGGTGTACATGCGGCCGCCGATCCGCATCGAGGCCTCATAGACGTTCACACGCACCCCCGCGAGCGCGAGAAAGTACGCCGCGGAGAGGCCCGCGATGCCGCCCCCGATCACCGCGATGGGCAACGCGTCGTCCCCGCCGTCGTCACCACACGCGCTCAACGCTGGAACGACGGCCAGCGCGCCGAGTGAGCCCATGAACTGACGGCGCGAGAAACCGCTCTCACCTTCAGCGCGAGTGGGCGAGGACTTGCGAAGGGCACGGCGGAGTGCGTGGAAGAGCGAGGAGCGGGCCATAGGCCGACCATCCTAGATCGAGGCTCGATCTCGACGCCAATTCCCACGGCGAACGGTGGTAACGTGACGGTCGAGCGGTGTCCGAGCGTCCCTCTCAAGAAGGCAAGCTATCCCCGGGTGCGCCGAACGATCCGGTGCCGTTCGGGAAGTATTACCTGCTCGGCCTGATCGCGCGCGGCGGCATGGCCGAGGTCTATCGCGCACGTCCGCTCGCGGGCGAGCGCCTCGTCGCGATCAAGGTGATGCGACCGCAGCTCGCGCGCGAGGCGCGGTTCATCGACATGTTCCACCGCGAGGGGAAGCTCGCGATGGTGCTCAAGAACCGCTGCATCGTCGAGACGCTGGAGATCGGGCAGTTCGACGGGCGCCACTTCATCTCGATGGAGTACATCGGCGGCCGTGACCTCACGCAGGTGCTGCGCCGGTGCCAGGAGACGCAGCAGCGCATCCCGGTCCCGCATGCGGTGTTCATCGCGGCGCGCATCGCCGAGGGCCTTCACTTCGCACACACGCTCGGCGGCCCCGATGGGCGTCCGCTCAACATCGTCAATCGCGACGTCTCGCCGTCGAACGTGCGCCTGTCGTACGACGGCGACGTCAAGCTGCTCGATTTCGGCATCGCGCAGGCACTGATGAAGTTCACGAGCGAGATCGGCATCCTCAAGGGGAAGTTCAGCTACATGTCCCCGGAGCAGATCCGCGGCATGCCGCTCGACGCGCGGACCGACGTGTTCAGCGCCGGCATCATCCTCCACGAGATGCTGACGACGGAGAAGCTGTTCCGCGGCGATACCGAGTTCGCGCTGATGGAGAAGGTGCGCAAGGCCGAGGTGCCGCCACCCTCGAACTTCAATCGGCGCGTGACGCCCGAGCTCGATCAGATCGTGCTGCGCGCGCTCGCGCGCGACGTCGCCGATCGCTACCAGACCGCCGCGCAGCTCGCGGCCGACCTCGACGCGCTGATCGCGGGCTACCGCTTCGATCCGAAGGAGCTGCGCCAGCTGATGCGGCAGCTGTTCCGCAAGGAGTACGCGAAGGAGCAGGAGGAGACCCAGATGTCCCTCGAAGCCGTGCCCGGCGGGCTGTCCATGTCGACGCCGCCGAGCAGCGAGCGCATCCATCCCGGTGCCGTCGGGACGCCGAGCGAGTCGATCCCGCGGGTCGCGATGGCGACGCCACCGCCGCAGCCTGTCATCGAGCAGCCGCCGCTGCCGGTGCCGCCGCCCGATGACGACAAGCCGAAGGGCTTCTGGGGCGCGCTGTTCCGCAAGCGGAAGTAGTCACCGTACGAGGCTGTCGATCGTCTGCTGCACGCGATCGAGCGAGATCGGCTTCACGAGGTGCGCGGCGAACCCCGCCTCGTGCGAGCGCTCGAAGTCACCCGGCCGTCCATAGCCGGTGACCGCGACGAGCTTCACGTCGCCCTCCTCGGCCTTGAGCCGCCGCCCGAGCTCGTACCCGTCCATCACGGGTAGGCCGATGTCGAGGAGCGCGACCTCGGGATGCACGCGCGCCGCGATCGCGAGCGCCGACGGTCCGTCGTGCGCGCGGGCGATCTCGTAGCCGCGCCGCTCGAGTGCATCGGACAGCATCGCGAGTGCATCGGGGTTGTCGTCGACGACGAGCACGCGCCCGCGGTTGGCGGGCTTCTTGGGGCCTGCTTCGACGGGCGTCTTCGCCGCGTACTTCCCGGCGATCGCCGGGAGCCGCACGACGAACTCGCTGCCGCGGCCCGGCCCTTCGCTCGTCGCGCTCACGCTACCACCGTGGCGCTCGACGATGCTCTGCACGATCGCGAGCCCCAGCCCGAGGCCACCACGCGCCCGATCGATCGCCTGCGGGGCCTGCACGAAGATGCCGAACACGTGCGGCAGCATCTCGGCCGGGATGCCGATGCCATCGTCCCGCACGCGCAGCACGGCCTCCTCGCCGACGCGCTCGGCGCGCACCTGGATGTGGCCGCCCGGCTCCGTGTACTTCGCCGCATTCGTGACGAGGTTGCTGACCACCTGCGCGAGCCGCGCCGCGTCGCCGATGACCGCGAGCCCTGGCTCGACGAACACCTCCACGTTGTGGCGTCGCGACTCGACGAGAGGCCCCGCCGTCTCGATGCCCTTGTGCACGACATCGAGTAGCTCGACGGGCTCCCGCTCGAGCTCGAACTTGCCCCGCGTGATGCGGGAGACATCGAGCAGGTCGTCGACCAGCGTGACCAGCTGGCGCACCTGCCGCTCGATCACGGTGCGCTCGTTGCGGAGGGCCTCGGGGTCGCGCAGCGCCATCAGATCGAGCGCGGTGCGGATCGGCGCGAGCGGGTTGCGCAGCTCGTGACCGAGCATCGCGAGGAACTCGTCCTTGGTGCGACTCGCGGCCTCGGCGCGCGCGCGTTCCATCTCCGCGTCGCGGAACAAGCGCGCATTCTCGACGGCGATCGAGATCCGTGCCGCCAACGTCTGCACCAGCGCGAGGTCCGCCTCGTCGAAGTGACGGCCGGAGTCGGCCATGCCAAGCCCGATCGCTCCGATCGTCGTCGCCTCGCGGCGAAACGGCACGCACAGGTACGAGCGGATGCCGAGGGCCCGTAGCTTCGTCCGCCTGCCCTCGTCGATCGGGAACGTCTCCTCGGGGGCGTCCGGATCGATCGCGCGAACGAGCTCGGGCTCGCCGGTGCGCAGCACGAGCCCCATGCCGTGGGCGGCCGAGAGATCGATGGGATGTGCCTCCGCGAGCTGCTGGGCCAGCTCGAGCTTTTTCGGATCGGGGTGCGTGAGCGCGACCTGTTTCGGTGCGCCGTCCTCGACGAGCACGACGCTCGCGTAGTCGGCGAGCTCCGGGACGAACAGCTGCGACAGCGCCCGCAGCTTGGCCTCGAGCTCGAGCGATTGATCGAGCGCGGTGCCGAGCTCGGATGACAGCCGGTGCCGGCGCTGCTCGCGGCGGAGCCGGAGCGCCGCCTGGCCGCGCGACGAGATCAGATAAACGAGGAGGCCACCGACCACGAGGAAGCTCGCCGCGGTCGCCAGGTGCTCCACGCGCACCGTCGCGAGGCCGCGCGGGCTGTGAAACATCAGCACGCCCACCACCGCGGAGATGCTGAGCGTCAGCACGCCGGCGCGTTGGCCGCCCCACGTCGTGCTCAGCGCGACCCCCAGCGCACAGATGATGTACGGCACCATGTACGGCATCGCCAGGATGCCGGGGCGCAGGGCCAGGCCGGCGACGATCGAGACGATGGTCACGACGAGCGCGAGGCCGGTCTCGGACATCCGGGAACGCGAGGCAATGTCGTCGGGCATGCGCACGGAGGTCTCCCTGCGGCCTACCTCCCGGCGTCCGGGACGACGAGGGCCGACCCGCTGCGCCTTGTGCCGTCGCAGTAACTGGCGCAGACTCTTCCCTGATGAGCGCTCGCTACGAGATCGATCGGAACGACCTCAAGGTTGTCGCGGCCTTCGTGGGCGCGGCGGTCGTCCTGCTGTGTGTCGCGTTCTATTTTCTCTCGCAGGCCTATTACGACGATCGTGCGAAGGATGGCTACCTCGTCAGCGAAGGGCGCATCGACAACGTCCGCATCGCGTTCACGGTGTTCGTCGTGCTCGTCGGCAAGGCCGCCATCCTGGCGAGCCTCTCACCCCGCATCGTCGGTCATGCGCTGTCGGCGATCGCCGGACTCGGCGCCATCGTCGGCGGGGTCGCCACGGCGACCGCCGGTGTGAATGTCGTGTTGCCGATCACGCTGTTCATCGGTGGCGCGCTGTTCCTCGTGCTGACCTGGCAGTCGCTCGAGCGGTCGCGTCCCGCCTGGGCATTCCTGATCGCGATGTGCTCGGTGTTCGGCGTCGTCATGCTGTTCGGGGCGACGAAGGTTCGCAACCACACCGGCGTCGGTCTCTACTACGCGCTGATCGTCCCGGGCCTGCTGCAGGTCGCGACCGTCGCACTCGCCCTGCTCCGCCGCGAGTACCGCGAGCGGACGTAGCACAGCTCCCCTGCTACTTCCCGATCGGCGAGTCGTCGCCCGCAGGCAGGAACGCGGCCCAGTAGAACGGGTGCGCGTACTTCTTCGAGCCCGCGAGCTCGAGCTGGACCTCGCGCAGCGCCGACGAGCGCGACTTGCCCGCATCGAGCTTCGCGTAGTAGCCGGACATCAGCTCCTTGGTCGCGAAGTCGTCGACCTGCCACAGCGACATCACGAGGCTCTCCGCGCCGGCGATGACGAGCGCGCGGCGGAGGCCGTAGACACCGTCGCCGTTGGTGACCTTGCCGACGCCGGTCTCGCAGGCCGAGAGCACGACGAGCTTGGTGCCCATGAGATCGAGGCCCGAGGCCTCCATCGCGGTGAGGATGCCGTCGTCGTCACCCGAGGCGAGCTTGTTCGCCCCCGCGAGCGCGAGGCCCGAGCGGAGGAGCGGATTCTCGAACGAGCCCGCCGGAGGTTGAAGGGGCACGATCGAAGCGCGACCGCCCTCGGCGCCGAGGTCGGGTGCGTCCTCGTCCGGTAGAAAGAAGCCGTGGGTGGCGAGGTGGAGGATCTTCGGGCCGTGGATCCGCTTGAGCGCGGTCTCGGTGGCTGCCCTGCCGCGATAGACCTTGAGGCCACGCATGCGCTTCTCGATCGCATCCGCCTCGGCGCCGGTGCCCGGCAGCGGGGGCCACAACAGGGACGCGAGGTCCGAGGAGCGCCGGCCGCGCGAGCCACCGGGCCCGGAGGCCGGAGCCGCCGCGTCGAAGCTCGGGTCGGCGAACATCACGCCGCCGCCCTGCGCCTTGGTCTTGAGCTTGAGGCGCAGCAGGTCTCGGCCCGAGGTCAGGTACGTGAACGTGTACTTCTTGATCAGGAGTTGCTGCTTGTCGTCGACCAGCGCGGAGAACGGCACGACGTTGAGCGCGCCGTCCGGTGCGAGCAGGATCCGCGTCGACGCACCGAACGCCGGCTCGAGCTTGGCGAGCGTGAGCCGATGCAGCTCGCGGCCGAGCTCGTACACCTTCTTGTTCGCGGGGTCCGCGACCGCCTTGCGGAACTTCTCGATCGCTTCGTCGATCGCGGCGGCGGGCCCGAGGTCGACGAGCACGGGATCGCCGGTGCGCCCGACGACGAACGCCGCGTAGCCGCGCGGCGGGGGCTTGTAGCTGATGGTGTAGGGGCCGACGGGATCGTAGCTGGCGTAGTTCACGATCTCGACGAGCCGTGCGTCGCTGGGGATCAGCTTCTGCACCGCCGCGAGCTCGATCGTCTGGGTCACCGCGCGGTAAGCGGCGCTCTTCTTGCCGACGGCGATCTCGAGCTTCTGGATCTGGTCCTCGAGCGCGGCGACCTCCTTCGCGTAGCTGTCCTGCCCCGTCGCGCTCGGCCCGGCGACCGTCAGCTTCGCGAGCACCGCGCGAGTGCTCGCGAGCTCGTCGAGGAGCTTCTTGTCCTCCGGCGCGAGCTTGGCGCGGATCGTCTTGACGTTGGTCGCCGCCGCGTCGAGCACGCGACCCTTTCGGCGGAGCAGCGTCGTCAGGCCGAGGCGGGCCGTGCTCGCGCTCGCAGGTGCGTGGCGAAGCTGGAAGTTGAGGACCGTATCGAGCAGGTAGTTGTTGCGCGCGAAGTAGACCGCGTGGTCGGCCTCGGTGCCCGTCGCGAGCACGAGCGAGAGCTCGCGCTCGGCGAGCTCGAGGGTCGTCGTCAACACCTGCTCGGCATCGCGCGGGCGCTTGCTCGCCATGTAGAGGCGCGCGAGGCCGAGCTGCGAGATGCCGTAGATCGGGTGGCGCTTGCCGAAGGTCTTCGCGATGTCCGCACCGTAGGCCTTGAGGACCTGCTCCGCGCGTGGGTAGTCACCGGCCTCGCGCAGCACGTCGCCCAGCTGTCCCGCATAGGCCAGCGCGCTCTGCGGTGCGATCTTCGCGAGGTCGGCCTGCGCCTTCTCGAGCAGCACGAGCGCCTCGCGCGGCTTGCCGGCGGCGCGCTTGATGTCGGCGAGCGAGCTGGTCCACCCGGAGTAGCCGCCGCGCTTCTCGTCGAGCGCGATCGCGCGCACGAGCTGCTTCTCCGCGTTCACGAGGTCGCCCTCCTCGCGGTACTGGAACGCGAGCTGGCCGATCAAGCTCGACAGCATCGGGTCGTCCGGCTTGGTCTTCTCGAGCCGATCGATCTCCTTCGTGAACAGCGCGATCACCCGCTTGCGCAGCGGCGCGGCGAGATCATCGCGACCGCCGTAGTGATACTGCGCAGCCACGCCCCACATCGTCGCCGCGACCTGCTGCACGGAGACATCCTTGGCGGAGCTCGCGAGCGCGATCGCACGGTCGAACTGCACGATCGCTTTCTGCTGCTGTCCGGCCTGCCAGTAGATCGAGCCCAGCAGCTGCAGCGGGGACAGCAGCGATTGATCGTCCTTGCTCGGCGCGAGGCGCTCGTACACCGCGAGCACCTGCTCGAACACGCGCTGCGCCGAGGACAGCTCGTTGCGCAGCTGCAGCATCGAGCCGTACATCTGGAGCGCCACGGCGTACGGCTGGCTGACCTCGCCTTCGAGCTTCTTCGTGAGCGCGAGGATGCGCTGCTGGGTCGGCTCGAGCTCGTCGTAGCGGCCCTGCACCATGTACGGGCCGATCAGCATGTTGAGCGCGGCGAGCGCCTCGCGCGACTCGGGTCCTCTCGACTTCTCGACGATCGCGAGGTGCTTCGCGTACGACGCGAGCGCTCCGCCGTAATCGCCGGTCTGCTGCTGGAGCGTCGCGAGCTGGAGCAGCTTGCTCGTCGACTCGGGCGCGGTGTCGCCGAACGACTTGCGCGTCAGCGCGTACAGCTTGCCCGCGGTGCGCGCCGCGGCGTACGTGGCCTGCGTTCGCTGCTGCTTCGCGAGCTCGGCCTCGAGCTTGTCGAGCTCGGTCTGCTGCGCCGCGTTCGGCCGCTTCGGGACCTGCGGCTGCGCGGCCACCCACCCGGACCACAGCGCGACGACGAGGACCACCGCGTACGAGACCTGGCGCATGACGATCTCGTATCACGTCATCGCAGCGGGATGCGTCGCAGCTCGTCGGCGAGGGCGCGCAGCTCGGCTTCGCGCGGATGGCCGGCGCGCCAGATCAAGCGAAACGAATCCGTCTGCAGGGGGACGCGCGGCAACAGCCGCACGAGCCTGCCGGCGCGCAGGTCCGGCTCGATGAAGTAGCGCGGCAGCACGGCGACCCCCGCACCATGCAGCGCGCGCAGCCGGATCGCGCCGATCGTGCCGAGCAGCTCGACCTTGCGGAACGTCCACGCCTCGCGGCGCCCGACCGCATCGATGAAGTACCGGAACAGCGGCAGATCGGCCGCGAGATCGAGCAACACGTGAGCGCCGGCGTGGGCCGCGCGCGTCAGCAGGTGTGCGCGGACGAGGCGGGCGCTGCCGACGAACGCGTAGTCCTCGTCATGCAACAGCTCGTACGCGACACCGCTCGCGGTGAGCCTGGCGCTCGTGATCACGGCGTCGACGAGCGCGTTGCGCGCCCGGGCGAGCAGATCGTTGCTGTCGCCGAACACCAGGTGCAGCGTGCGCTCGGGGCGCGCCTCGGCGAGCTCGCGCAACGACGGCGTCAGCCATGACAGCCCGAGCTCGAACCGCGTCCCGAGGGTCAGCTCGAAGGGCGACGCCGCGACCGCGTCGTGCACCACATCGCGGCAGCGTGCGGCCTCCGCGAGGACGCGCCGCGCGTGGCCCAGCAAGCGATGGCCTGCCGGCGTGAGCGCCACGTGACGGGTGGTGCGTACGAACAGCGGCGCGGCGAGGTGCTCCTCGAGCCGCTTGATGCGGTCGCCAAACGCGGCGGGCGACAGCGCGACCGCGCTCGCCGCCACGCGGAACGACAGGTGTGTCGCCGCTGCCTCGAAGCAGCGCAGCGACTCGAGATCCGGAAGCATGAATTCAGATTATCCGTACAATCAAGTCTTAACAATACTGATTGTCCGACCTGCAGCACGATGCGAGGTTCCCGGCCGGAGGAACCACGTGAGGAACACTGCGAGCGTGCTGAGCATCGTGTTGACGGGCTGCCTGGGCGGCAGCGAACCCATCGAGCCTGGCGATCCGCCGATCGATCCACCGATCGATCCGCCGGTGGAGCTCTCGCCGATCGAACGCTGCCTCACGAGTGGCGGCACGCTCCAGGAGCTGTGGGCGACGAGCAACCAGCACGGCCCCGTGACCTCGATCGCCGTCGAGGGCTCGACCGTCGTGCTCGGCTCCGCCGACGGCAGCGTGAAGCAGTGGAGCGTCGACGGTAGCGAGCCGAGCTACGGGCGTCCGTTCCAGGACGACGTCGGCGTGGTGGCGACCGCGGTCGCGTTCACCGGGGACGGCAGCCTCGTCGCGGGCGACGCGAGCGGCAAGGTCACCGCGTGGGATCTCGGCGGGGTGTCCCCCGTGCTCGCGATGGGCGTTGGCGATCGCTCGCTCGTCTCGGTTGCGGGCAACGCGAGCCACTTCGCGGTCGCGCGCGGCGAGACCAGCTTCGAGCTCACGCTGATCGATCGCATGACGGGTGCCGCGAGCGCGCCGCTGCGCACCTTGCTGTGGGGCAGCACCGTGGTGGCGTTCGCGCCGGGCGGTCTGCTGTACACCGCAGGTCACAACTACGGTGTCCCGTCGATCGAACGCCGCGAGCTGACGGCGCCCGATGACGTCGTCTCGGAGTGGTTCGATCCGCACCTGCCGATCGGCGGCAACGTGCTCGCCCTCGCGGTCGATCGCGCGGTGACGACGCTGGTCGCCGGCGGCAGTGGGTGGGTGGCTGAATTCGATCCGCGCGTGCTGACCGAGCCACGACATTTCGTGGCCACGGCGGATCACGTCGCGGTAGGGACGGTGCTGCTCGGCCGCGATCTGTTCGCCACCGCGGGACAGGAGGGCACGCTGCGGATCTGGTCCAACACCGCCGAACCTCTCGCGATGATCGAGGTTCCGGAGCCCGTGGGCGTCGGCATCGACGGCGCAGGAACGACGCTCTTCACGTCCGGCCCGGATGGCGAGCTCCACGCGTTCGGATGTCGGTGAGACCTCGCGCACGCGCTGCGATAGTCAGTGCCAACGGCGCGCGTTGACAGATTCGATCGTCGAGGGCCTAATGGGTTCGTCGTGCCGCTCGTCGTTCGCTGGCTGCTACCGATCGTCACCGCGATCGCCCTGCTCGGGACGACGATGACTTCCTTCGCGGCCGCGGGGTTCATCGCGGACAGCTCGTGCTGCTGCCCGGATCCCGACACCTGCAAGTGCCACCACGACGAGACGCCGCCGCCGGTGTCCACGATGAAGCGGTGTGAAGGCACCACCAAGCTGGTCGCGCCGAGCTCGGTGGTCGCGACGCTGTCGGAGCCCCTGGAGATCGTCATCACCACCACCGTGATGATCATCGTCCATGCGACGACGCCAGTCCCTCCCGATCACGTCACACGCCTCGAGCGGCCTCCGATCTAGCGACCAGCTGCTTCCAGCTCGCGTCACTCAGATCTCGATCATTCTTTCGAGACCGTCCGGCGTTCGGACGGTCGGAGGTTACGTTCATGCACGCTCTCGTTCGCGGCGGCCTCGCGGTCGCTTTCCTGCTCGTCGCGTCCACTTCGGCCCTCGCCCACGTCGGCCTCGCCAGCGGTCCCGCGCAGGCCAACAAGTCCCAGAAGATCACGTTCAGCGTCGGTCACGGTTGCGAGACCGGCGCCGCCCACGACACCTGGAAGGTGCGCGTCGCCATCCCCGCCGGCGTCACCAGCGTCCGCGCGCTGACCAGCGACTTCGGCAAGGCCACGGTGATCAAGGACAACAACGACGTCGTGACGGCGGTCGAGTGGGTCCGCAACGTCGACGATCTCCTCGACGAGGACACCAACTACTACGAGCTCTCGATCCGCGCGCGCGTCCCCGACGCGGCGTTCACGCAGCTGCAGTTCAACATCACCCAGACCTGCCGCACGCCCGGCGTGCTCGGCACCGAAGGTGAGCCGGTCATGTGGGATCAACCGCCCGGCGCGACGAGCGGTAACCCCGCACCGATCCTCACCATCGTCCCGGCACGCACGAGCGCTGGCGGCTGGAACAAGTTCACCATCCCCGCGAGCGCGCCCGTGGCGGCGGATAAGCTCGGCGTGTATTTCGGCGATGCATTGATCGTGTGGAAAGGCTCGAGCGCGTACAGCGCGAACCCGAACACGGCGATGCAGATCGCGAACACCGCGGGCGTCACCCCGCTCGCCAGCGGGCTCGGGGCCGGTGAGGAAGTCTGGGTGCGGTACTAGCCATGCGTGCGATCCACGTGCTCGCTCCGCTCGTAGTGCTCGTACTGGGCGCGTGCGGAGACAACATCAAGCAGACGCCGGGCGACGCCGCGCCCGAGGACGCCCCGATCGACGCCCCACAGACCGTCGCCGGCCCGTGCCTCGATCGGCCCACGGATCTGCCGCGACCGCCGACGGGGGCGCTCGATTGCAACATGCTGCCGCCCGGTCTCGTGGTGTCGCCATGAAGCGCGCCGGTCTGATCGCTCTCGCGCTCGCCGCATGCGGCGACGACGGCAGCGGACAGCCGGATGCGCCGGTGTGCATCCCGACGCCGAGCCAGCCGTGCACGAGCCCCGACGGTGCCGTCATCGACGCGCCGACACCGCGCGAGACCATCATGGTCGCGCAGCCGCTCGTCGTCGGCGAGATCGTCGAGGGCATCATGACCGGCGGGCCGGGCGACTACGCGGTGATCAACCTCCACGCGCCGACGCCCGACATGGACTGGAACATCCACGGCCACGCGAACAACGACACGCAGATCGTCGACCAGGCGTTCAAGGTCACCGATCTGGTCGACTACGTGTTCCTGCCGCCGGCCGAGGCCAAGTGGTACCTCCTCGTCCGCAACTCGGGCGCGACCGATCTGACCGTCGATCTGAAGGTCGATCTGTTCGGGGAGATGACGTGGGAGTGGCAATGAAGGCGCTCGCCCTCGCCGTCTGCTTCCTCGCGGGCTGCAGCGAGGAGCCGCTGTTCGGGCCACCGACGGGCTCGACGTGCCCGCCGGTGCAGACGCTGTCATGGGACAACTTCGCCGCGCAGTTCATGACCGACTACTGCACCCGCTGCCACGACTCGAAGCTGATGGGCGACGATCGGATGGGCGCGACGTCGTTCCATGACTTCGACACGTACTTCGGGACCAAGGCGGTCAAGGACCACATCGAGCTCACCACGGCCGCGGGCCCCGACGCGGTCAATGACTCGATGCCGCCCGACGGCCCGTACCCGACGCTCGAAGAGCGCGAGAAGCTCGGCGAGTGGATCGCCTGCGGGCTGCCGCGGTCCCTCTGACGCCGGAGCTCACTCGCCCGGCGGCTCGGGGGATCCCGCGGCTCGCTCGCGGTGCGCCCGCGCATTCCATAGCAGGACCGCCGCCAGGGTCGGTGCGGCCACCGCCGTGACGAGCACGACGACGTCGAGCGCGTGCTCGACGCGCGGCACGTTGTAGACGAGTGCCTCGATCGCGGTGAGCGCGGCATCGCAGGTGACGGCGATCGTCACGGCCTCGGCGAGCCGTGGCCGCCAGTGGATGCTGAGCGCGATGAGGGCCGCCGCGAGCACGACGTCGAACGCGACCCACCCGTACTGCCATGCGGCCGAGGGGAACCAGCGCGCACTCGCGGGCAGCGCGAGCAGGAGGGTCCAGCCGACGAGCAGCACGGCGAGCAGGCGCACGACGATCGCGGGACCGCGCAGCGCCGTCTTCACGCCGAACTGGAGCAGGCCACCGCGCGAGAATGCGGTGAGCGTATCGACGACCGCGCGCGCACTGCTCGATCCCGGCGGGTGTGCGAGGTAGATGCGGTCCCAGCTCGTCGGCCGGAACTTGGCCTTGAAGGCGCGCAGGCCGTCGAAGTCGTAGAGGGCGCGACCGGCGCGGCGCACCGCGCGGAGCCACGGATTGACGTCGCCGGCGAGTGGCACCATTCCGAACGTGACGTGCTCGATGCCGGCGGCGACGGCCGCCCGCATGCCGGCGTCGACGAGCAGCTCGACGGTGCCGTTGGGCGCGGCGGGATCGCGGAGGAAGTCCTCGAAGAACCATCCGCGGCGCGCGTACATCGGGATCACGGCGAGCAGCCCGACCACGCCGCCCGCGTGCTCCGCGATGAACATCCGCCGCTCGGCGGGGAACTCGAACGGCTCGACCTGGACGAGGAAGCCCATCGGCGCCATCGGGCGCGTGGCGAGCCAGCGCGCGATGAGAGCGTCGAGCCGGACGCGCGTCGGATGCCCGGGCGCGAGCTCGCTGCCGGAGACCTCGCGCACGACGACGCTCTTCGCGCGTCCGCGGCGCAGCTGCTCGCGCAGGCTCTTCGTGCGCTCGAGGATCGAGGCCCACTGCGCCGGCTGCCACACCGGTTGATCGCCGACCTGCAGCGCGGGCCACTGCGTCGCCTCGACGAACCGCTCCTCGGCGGCGAAGCAGCACACGCGTCGACCCGCGGCCTCGGCGGCGGCGACGAACTGCGCGCTCACCTCGGCGAGACGCTCGGGTGCCGCGACCGGCGGTGCGGCGACCCACGCGCGCCCGGTATCGACATAGCCGACGCACGCCTCATCGCCGAGAAACCAGTAACGAAAGCCGGGCTCGAGGATCTGGAACGAGGTCGCATTCCAGCCGTACCGCTTGAGCAAGGCGAGGACGCGATCTACACGATCGTCGGTCACGGCACGCCGACGACCTTGTGCAGCTGGAGGGAGAGCCGCCAGCGCGGGCGCGCGTGGATCAGCGCGATCGTGCGCGCGAGGTTGTGCGCGTAGCGCGCGTCCATCCACGGCTGCAGGAAGTAGTGCTCGACGCGATAGCGCGCCGCGTGGCGATCGAGCACCGCTTCATCGACGGTGTCATCGACCACGACCTTGAGCTCGTCCGCGGGCACACCGTCCGCGAGCAGGAGCCCGGCCGGGTGATGCTGCGGCTTCGGCGAGACGGTGAGCCAGTCCACCGCGCCTTCGGGCACGCGCGTGCCGTTCGACTCCATGTGGACGCGAAAGCCCGCGCCGCGCACGGCCGCCGATAGCGGTTCATCCCACTGCAGCGTCGGCTCACCGCCGGTGACGACGACCCGCTGCGTGCCCCCGCGATCGAGCTCGCGCAGCCGCGCGACGATCTCGCCGGCGGTCATCCGCGTCGCACCCTCGGGGCGGAAGTCCGTATCGCAGCCCGTGCAGTCGAGGTTGCACGCCGCGAACCGCAGGAACACGACCGCGCGACCCGCGTGCGCACCTTCGCCTTGCAGCGTGGGGCCGAACATCTCCTTGACGAGGTACCTGCGGTCGGACATCGGGCAGCGGTGATGCTATAGCGCGGAGGTGCTCCGGTTCCTACTGCTCGCGTGTGCACTGAGCGCGTGCGGGAAGCGTGCGCAGGAGGACAAGCCAGAGAGCACGCCGGAGCCCGTCGTCGCGCCGCAGCCGCGCCAGGGCAGCGCCGAGATCGCGTCGGCCTCCGCCGGCCGTTGCTCGCCGCTGCCGTTCGCGGAGACCTCGCCGGTGCCCGAAGCGTCGGGCGCCGCGTGGCTCACGATCGACGGCACGCTCTCGCTCGTCGTGATCAGCGACAGTGGCCAAGATGGCGCGTACGCGATCCTCGATCCGGACACCGGCGAGACGCGCGAGCAAGGCAAGCTGCCGCTCGGCGCGGCGGGCGCGGACATCGAGGGCTTCGCGGGCCGCGGCGACCGGATCTACGGCCTCACGTCGTCGGGCTGGCTGCGCGCGTGGGAGCGCAAGGATCAGGGGTTCGCGCTCGTGCTCGGGCCCAACCCGATCGGCGGCAGCGGCATGGTGTGCGGCGCGAAGAAGACCAACTGCGGCCGCAACTACGAAGGACTGTGCCTCGTCGATCCGGCGCACGCGAAGGGACCGTGCGTCGGCTTCGTCGCGGCCAAGGCCGACGGCAAGCTGTATTGCCTCGTCGATCAGAACGGCACGTACGTCGCCAAGCACGAGCTGAGCATTCCAGTCGCGAAGCCCGGCGCGATCGCGGACTGCGCGTTCGCCGACGACGGCACGCTGTGGGTCGGCTCGAACCTGTTCGACCTCGCGCAGGTCTATCGCGTCGAAGGCTGGGACGCGCCGAAGACGGCGAAGGTGACACCGTTCGCCCAGCTCGGCATCGGCTTCCCCGAAGTGATCGCCGTGCGCGGCGACGTGGTCTATCGGATGTCGGACACCGGCGGCTCGCCGAGCTTGCTCGCGAAGTTCCGCTGCGCGCGCTGATTACACGAACGAAGGCACGAGCCCGGCGACCGCACCGCCGAGCACGAGCCACACGCTGTTGATCCGTAGCGCGAGCGCGCCGGCCGCGGCGAGCGCGAGCACGACCGACGGCACGTCGACGAACGTGCCGCGCGCGAGCTGCAGCGAGACGAGCGCCATCAGCGCGAGCGACGCGACGTTGAGACCGTCGAGGAACGCGCCCGCCGCGGCGTGCTTGCGCAGCCACGGCACGAGCGGGCCGCTGAGCGCGACGAACACGAATGCGGGGAGGAAGATGCCGGCGGTCGCGACCGCCGCGCCGCCGAGGTCGCCGAGCAGGTAGCCGACGAACGTCGCACTCGTGAACACGGGCCCCGGAGTCACCTGGCCGATCGCGATCGCATCGATCACCTGCGCCTCGGTGAGCCAGTGCAAGCGCTCGACGAGCTCGGTGCGAAAGAACGCGAACAGCACGTAGCCGCTACCGAACAGCACCGTGCCGATCTTGAGGAACACGAGGAACAGCGAGCCCAGGCTGAACGTCGCCGCGGCGGCCGCGGGCGCGCCGACGGGAACGAGCGGCAGCAGCAGCGCCGCCGGTGGGGCACCGCGCAGCTTGGTCGCCGCCATCAGCGCGCCGGCGGCACCGAGGACGGCGAGCTCGTGAACGCCGAGCGCGACGGCGGCGAACGCGACGGCGCCGACGGCGGCGAGCAGCGGCGACTTCATCGCGGAGCGCCCGAGCCGCCACAGCGCCTGCGCGACGATCGCGATCACGACCGGCTTGATGCCGCGCAGTGCGGACGAGGCCTCGGGCAGCGAGCCGTACCGCACGTACGCCCACGCGAGCAGCGTGACGAGCAGCGCGGCCGGGAGGATGAAGCACACGCCCGCGACGACGAGCCCACGCCAGCCCGCGCGGCGATAGCCGAGGTGGATCGCGAGCTCCGTCGAGTTCGGCCCGGGGATGAGGTTCGTCGCGCCGATGAGATCGAGCAGCTCTTCGCGCGTCACCCACTTGCGGCGCGCGACGACCTCGTCCTCCATCATCGCGATGTGCGCGGCGGGACCGCCGAACGCCGTCGTCCCGAGACGCAGGAACAGCGCCGCGATCTCGCGCAGGGGCGACACCGTCACTCCTCGTCGAGCGGCAGGCCGAGCTGCTGGGTCGGTCGCGCCGGCGCCTCGCCGTCGAGCCGGACCGCGCCGGCCTCGTCGGTGTAGTTCACCGCGAGCCGCGTCGCCGACAGCGGATCGATGTTCTCGAGCCGCGCGAGCGCTGCCGACGCGATGTCGCTCCAGCCGACGGTCTTGCGGCCGCTATCGACGAGCGTCGCCTCGATGTCGCGCGCGATGCGGCGGAGGTCGTCATCGGTGATGGCGTCGCGATGCGCCGCGATCCGCTGCAGCGCAGCAAACAGCTTCTCCTGGTCGAACGGCTCGACGGACCCATCGCGCTTGTGGACCTTGAGCCCGGGCGCCCCGATCTTCTCGTAGGTCGTGAACCGGCGCTTGCAGACCGTGCACACGCGCCGCCGCCGCAGACCATCGGCGGTCACGCGCGTCTCGGTCACGCTCGAGTCGCCGGTGCAATACGGGCACTGCACGTGCGGATCGTAGCGCCTCCGCGCGGATCGGCGAAGTTTCGGGCTACCTCCGTCGCGGGAGCTCCAGCGCCTCGCGCGCGATGATCTCGCGTACGAGCTCGACGAACACGCGCGACTTGAGCGGCGGGGCGGCGCTCGCGGTCTGCGCATACACGACGTAGACCGGGATCCCGCCCTCGCTCGGGTGGTTGCACGACCATTCGGGCATGACCTCGACGAGCTCGCCGCGGCGCAGCTCCTCGCGCACGACCCACTCGATGCAACGGGCGATGCCGAGGCCGGAGGTCGCGAGCTGTCCTGCGAGCGTGGGGCTCGTGGTGTGGACGATGCCGTCGACCACGACGTGGCGAGGGCGAGCGCCACGCCGGTGGAACGGCCACTCCTGCGAGCCGGCGACGACGCCGAGGGTGATGCAGTCGTGGTCGCGCAGCTGATCCGGGTGCGTGGGGGCGCGGTGCTCCGCGAGGTACGTCGGGCTCGCGACCAGCCGCACCGCCACCTTGGTGAGCAGCTGCGCGCGCAGCGAGGAGTCCGCGAGCCGGCCCACGCGGATCGCGAGATCGAAGCCGCCTTGCACGAGGGGGATGTTGCGATCGGAGAGGTCGAGCTCGAGCCGCAGCTCGGGGTGCCGGCGGCGCAGCTCGGGGACGTACGGTCCAAGGAGGCGCTCGCCCACGCTCACGGGCATCGAGACGCGCAGGTGCCC
>DATLHR010000002.1:0-12034 GCA_035539815.1 Kofleriaceae bacterium | reverse complement strand
GGCCTCATCTCGTCGGCGGCGCCGCGCTGCGTGAGCACGATGTGCTCCGCGCCGGTCGTGCAGACCTGATCGATCACGCGGATCGGGAGGCTGTTGCCGACCTGCACGAAGGCGCCTGCGGGCGCCGCGTCGATGGCCGCGCGCACGACCCCGGCTTCGTTGCGCGCGTGCAGCTCGAGCGCGCGACCGACGGCGTGCGCCGCCCGGGTGTCTGCATCGCGCCAGGTGTCGCGCCACGCTGCGCGGCGAATACGTTGCGATGACGACCGCGATGTGGGGACGGGGGCGCCCGACGACTCGCCCGTCGGATGCTCGCCGAGTGTGTGCGACGCGCTGGCCGCTCGCGGCGCGTCCGTCGCGAGGCGATCGGCGAGCCCGCCAAGCGCCATCACGACGTCGCCGAGGAGGACCTGCGTCGCTGCGTTGTCGGGATCGAACCAGCTCGCGCCCGAGAGCACGTAGCGCTTCGCGCGGGTCGCCGCGATCCATGCAGGCCAGCTCGCCGCGACGGGCTCGGCCCCGAGCTGGACGATCAGGCGCGGAGCCGGGCGCTGGACGACCGGGATGAGATCGATGTGATCGAGGAACGTGACGTTCGCGGGACGCGGGCCGAAGCGCAGCTGGCTGCCGGCCTCGGCGATCACCGGGTAGCCGGCGCGCGCGGCGAGCGCGAACACGGCCTCGCGCGCGCCGGCGAAGCTCGCGGGCAGCGCGCCGGCGACGATCACACCGTCGGGCTCGGCGGCGATCGCGGCGGCGAGCGTGTCGAGGGCCTCGACGTCGGGGGCGAGTGTGGGGGCGGCGATGCGGATGGGACCGCGCAGTGCGTGCGCCGCGGCGGCGAGGGCGCGCTCGTCGTCGGTCGTCGGCGCGACGGGCTCGAGCGGCTTGCGCAGCGGGACCTCCAGGTGGACGGGGCCGGGGTGCGGTCCGCGCGCGAGCGTGATCGCCTGGACCAGCTTGCGGCGCACCGAGCGCAGCGCGAGCTCGAGGGCAGTGGGGGCGCCGAGGTCGAAGGCCCCGCGCACGAAGCCGCCGTACATGCCGATCTGATCGATCGTCTGCGATGCACCGCAGGCCTGGAGCTCGGGCGGGCGATCGGCGGTGATCGCGAGCAGCGGCACGCCGGCGAGGCTCGCCTCGACGATGGCCGGGAGGTAGTGCGCGGCCGCGGTGCCACTCGTGCACACGACGGCGGCCGGGCAGCCCGTCGCGCGTGCGGCGCCGAGCGCGAAGAACGCGGCGGCGCGCTCGTCGATGATGGTGACCAGCTCGAGACGTGGCTCGCCGGCGAGCGCGGCCACCAGCGGCGTCGACCGCGAGCCCGGGCTGATCACGCAGGTCGTCACGCCGGCGTCCGCCAGCGTGGCCGCGATCAGCTCGGCCCACACGGTCTGCACCGCCGGTGAGCTCATGCCGTGACTCCGAGCGCGCCGAGCATCGCGCGCAGCTTGATCTCGGTCTCCGCGAGCTCGCGATCCGGATCCGAGCCGGCGACGATGCCCGCGCCCGCCCACAGGTGAGCGCGGTCGCCGTCGATGACGCCCGAGCGCAGCGCGACCGCGAGCTCGCCGTTGCCGTCGAGGTCGAACCAGCCGACGGGCGCAGCGTACCAGCCGCGTGCGACCGGCTCGTGCGTCTCGATCCATGCGGCGGCGACGTCGCTCGGCGTGCCACCGACGGCGGGCGTCGGGTGCAGGCGCGCGGCGAGCTCGAGCACGTGGCGCGGTGCGCGCAGCTCGGCGCGGAACGGCGTGTACAGGTGCAGCACGTGACGCAGCGCCCGCACCGTGGGCTCGGCCGGTGCATCGACGCGCGCGCCTGCGCCCTCGAGCACGGCGCGCACGGCGTCGACCACGAGGGCGTGCTCGCGGCGATCCTTCGCGCTCGCGAGCAGCGCGCGCGTGGCGGCCTCGAGGTCGCCGTTCGGATCGATCGAGCCGGCGAGGGCGTCGCAGCGCACGACGTTGCCGTCGCGGCGTACGAGGCGCTCCGGCGTGGCCGCGACCAGCGCGCCTGCGCCAGGCGGCTTGATCAACACGCGTACGCAATCGGTGTGGCGATCGTCGAGCGCGGCGAGCAGCTCGGCGAGCCGCACGTCGCCGGCGAGCGCCACGCTGCACATGCGCGCCGCCACGACCTTGCTGCACGCGCCGCACGCGATCGCATCGTTGATCTCGGTGACCTGGGTGCGCCAGCGCACGGGATCCGCGGGGTGCAGCTCGACGAGCGGTGGCTGTGCGCGCGCGGTGAACGCGGTCGCGAACGCGGCGCGATGGAGGGCGAGCTCGTCGCGCCAGCGGCCGTGGTCGCGCGCGGCGGCCGCGTCGACGGCGAGCAGCAAGAACGCGCGGGCGCCGTCGTGGACGTAGGTCCAGCGCGGCAGCACGAACCACGCGTCGCCGAAGCCGGTCCATGGCTCGGCATCGGCGGTGCCCGGCGCGAACGCCGCGCCGCCGACGAGCCGCGGCCGCGCGAACCCGAGCGCGGACGTCGGCGACACCGCGCCCGCGATCACCGCGCGCGTTCGATCGAGCTCGGTGAGCGGCGTCGGCATGGTGTCGCGCGGCTCCTCGCCGGCATCGGGCATGTTCACCGCGATCGCGTGCGCGCCCGCGATCACCTCGGCCCACCGGCGCGCGCCGGTGCCACGCAGCTCGCGCGCGACCCCGACTCCGACGAGGGTGAGGCCCTCGGACGTCCAGCTGACGAGCGGCGCATCCCGGAACGCATCGAGGATCGCCGGTGCGGCGACCACGGGGGCGGGCAGCGCCACGAAGGTGAGTCCCTCGCTGCGCGCGGCGACGGCGAGGCCCGCTTCGAGCCAGCCCCACTCGGGAACGCGCGCGATCGGCTGTGTCTCGCGGCCGGCGTCGATCACACGTCCTCCATGGGCGTCGCGACGAACAGCGTGCATGCGCCGAACGTCAACGGGGTCACCTCGATGACGTGGAGGCCGGCCTGCTTCATGAGCTCGACGAACTCCTCGGCCGGCGGGAACGCCGCGATCGACGTCTGCAGGTAGCGGTACTCGCGCGCACCCGACAGCAGCGCGCCGATCCTCGGCACGACCTTGCGCGTGTGGAACCGCGCGACGCGTCCGAGCACGCCCGAGCGCGGCTCGCCGAGCTCGAGCACCGCGATGCGTCCACCCGGACGCACCACGCGCGCGAGCTCGCGCAGGCCGGCGAGGCGATCGGGCACGTTGCGAATCCCGAAGGCGATCGTCGCCGCGTCCATCTCGCAGCTCGCGAACGGCAACGCCTGCGCATCGCCCTCGACGACCGAGATGCGATCCTCGAGGCCTCGCTTGGCGATCTTGGCCTTCGCGATCGCGAGCATCTGCACCGACGGGTCGAGGCCGACGACCGTCGCGCCCGGCGTGCGCTTCGCGATCTCGATCGCGAGATCGCCGGTCCCCGTCGCGACATCGAGCACGCGCGGCCGCTCGCCGAGGGCGAGGCTGCGGACCGTGCGCCGCCGCCAGCCCTGGTCCATGCCGAGCGACAGGACGCGGTTCACGAAGTCGTAGCGCGGTGCGATCTTGTCGAACATCGCGCCCGAGCCGAGGTTCGGAGGCGTGAGCTCCGTCGAGGGCTCGCCGCTCACGACGTCCTCTCCAGCGACGCGAGCGCCACGGTCACCAGCGCATCGCGCGCCGGTCCCGCGGGCAGCTCCTCGAGCGCGGCGAGCGCGTGCTGCACGTGCTCCTCGGCGAGCGTGCGGGTCGCCGCCAGCGCGCCCGTGGCGCGGACGCCATGCGCGATCGCCGCGAGCTCGTCGACGGTCGCGGACTCGTGCGCGAGCAACGCCTCGATCTGCGCGCGCAGCGCTGGCTCGCGCTCGAGCGCGACGACCAGCGGGAACGTGATCTTGCCCTCGCGGAGATCCGCGAGCGCGTCCTTGCCCGTGCCTTCCCCCCGAGGCGAAGCCGAGGAAAACTCCGCTTCGCGACCGGAGGTCGCGAAGTCGAGCTCGTCGTCGACGGCCTGGAACGCGACGCCGAGGTGCTTGCCGAACCGCTCGAGTGCGGCCTCCGCCGCCGCCGGCAAGCCCGCGACGCGCGCGCCGGCGATCATCGCCCACCGGAACAGCGCCGCGGTCTTACCCTCGACGATCGCGAAGTAGTCCTCGCGCGCGCCGCTGATCTTGCCGCGCCGCTCGAGCTGGACGGACTCCGCGACGATCATGTCGTCGATCACCGTCAACATCTGATCGAGCACGCCGGGCACGCCGCTCGCGCGGATCCGCCGCAGCGCCGTGATCAGCAGCCAATCGCCCGCGAAGATCGAGGCGGCGTTACCGTACACGATGCTCGCCGTCGGTTGACCGCGACGGCGCTCCGCCATGTCGACCACGTCGTCGTGGAGCAACGTCGCGCTGTGCACGAGCTCGACCGCGACGGCGAGCGAGCGCGCGGCCTCGGTGAAGCCATCGCCGAAGCGGCTGGTCAGCGCCACGCACAGCGGCCGCAGGTGCTTGCCGCGAAGATCGAGCAGGTGATGCGCGGCCTGATGGATCATCCGAGCCCCGCGCGGGATCACGTCGAGCTCCTGCTCGAACGCTTCGAGGTCCGAACGCACCCAGCGATCGAGCGCCGCCAGGCGCTGCGCGAGCGTCGGGGCGCCGCGGGCGACGCTGACGTGGGAGAGGCGGTCGAGTACCGCGTCGGAGGTCGCTGCGAGCTGGGTCATGGCTGTCCTTGTGATGGCCAAGGTTCGTTCAAAGATTCTTGAAGCCTTTTGCCTGAACCTCGCACTGTTTCCAAGTGCCTTTTACGAAAAGACAATTTCGCCGCAGCGCGGCGTAGTCCGAGCCGTACTCGGGAAACAGGACAACTTTTGCGCACCTCGCTAAACTTCCACTCCAAGTGCCTGGACCGCGACGGGGCCGCGATCTTCGGCTGGTGAGCCGTTGCCGGGTGGAGTTCGACCGCCCGTCCGGCCGCGTCGTGGCCGAGACCGAGGACCTCTCGGCGCGTGGCCTGTTCATCCGCACCGACTCGCTGTTGCCGGTCGGCGAGGAGACCGAGATCGCCGTCGAGCTCCCGGATGGCCGCCGGCTCGCCTTGTTCGGCCGCGTCGCGCACATGCTCACGCCGTCGGCGGCGCGCGCGCTCGGTCGTCACCCAGGCATGGGCTTCGAGCTCACCGGACCGGAGACCGCGTCGCGTCTGCAGCTGCGCGCGCACATCGATAGCCTCGCGACCGAGATCACGAACCCCGGCCTGTCGTCACCGACGCAGGTCCTCGTGATCGAGCCGAGCGCGCCGCTGCGCTCGCGCATGGAGCGCTGCCTCCAGGCCGCTGGCTTCAGGGTCACTGCGGTGGCCTCGCCGACCGAGGCGCTCGAGGCGTCCGCGGTGTGGCGCCCCGACGCGATCATCGCGGCGTCGGAGATGGAAGCGATGTCGGGCACCGAGCTCGCGTTCGCGATGGCCGAGCACGCGACCCTGTCCGACGTTCCGCTCGTGCTCATCGGCGAGGACGGCGATCAGCAGCGTCTCGAAGCGTTTCGCGCCGGCGTGCGTGACTTCGTACCGCGGCCGTTTCTCGACGAGGAGCTCGTGATTCGCGTGCACCGGGTCGCCGCACCGCCGACCCCGAGCACCAGCTTCGGTCTGCGCGGCAGCCTCGGCGACATCAGCCTCGCCACGCTGCTGTCCCTGTTCGAGTTCGAGCGCAAGTCGGGCATCCTGTTGCTGCTGCGCGGCGCCGACATCGCGCGCGTGTTCGTCTCCGACGGCCGCATCCTCAAGCTCGAGGCGAGCAGCGGCACCGGCGCACCACGCGAGCGGGTGATGCGGCTCCTCGACTGGCGCGATGGTCAGTTCGAGTTCTCACCGGCCGCGGTCGGCGGGCGTGACGAGCTCGGCATGTCGATCTCGGCGTTGCTCCTGGAGCACGCACGCGTCAGCGACGAAGCCAAGGCCGTGGCCGGCTCCGGAAGCTGATCTGTCGCACGTGTCGCACGCGAATCGTGCGTCGAGCGCAACTCTCGACGCAAGATCGCGTCCACCATACGTGGCGCGCGTGGATCACGGTCGCATGCTTCGCCGGGCCGTCGTCATCGGTGCGCTGCTCGTCGCGTCACTCGCGGCCGCGCAGGCTCCGCTCTCCGTGCGCGCGCGTGCCGTGCGCCGCGACGGCTCGGTCGCGATCGACGGCCGGCTCGACGAGCGCGCGTGGAAGCACGCCCCGACGCACACCGGCTTCACGCAGCGCTTCCCCAAGGACGGCGGCAAGGCCGAGCTCGAGACGCGCTTCGCGGTGCTCTACGATGACGACGCGCTGTACATCGGTGTGTGGGCGGACGATCCGGAGCCCGCGAAGATCCGCCGGCTGCTCACGCGCCGCGACCTGCAGTCACCGTCGGACGTGATCGCGGTCGGCATCGACAGCTACCACGATCGCCGCACCGCCTACGTGTTCCAGCTCAACGCCGCCGGTGTGCAGCGCGACACGATCTTGTTCGACGACACGAACGAAGACGAGACGTGGGACGCGGTGTGGACCGGCGACGTCGCCGTGCACGTCGGCGGGTGGACCGCGGAGTTCCGCATCCCGCTCAACCAGCTGCGGTTCAGCGAGGGCGATGCGCAGGAGTGGGGACTTCAAGTCCTGCGCGTCGTCTCGCGCACGCAGGAGCAGACGGCGTGGTCGCCGTGGCCGCGGTCGGGGCCGCAGATCGTCAGCAAGTTCGGCGTCGTCGAGGGAATCGCGCACCTGAGGCCGGGGCGCCGGCTCGAGCTCCTGCCGTACGCGAGCGCGGGCGCGGCGATGCTGCCCGTGGCCGACGGCGATCCGCTGAACGATCCGACGTCACCGCGCGCCAACCTCGGCCTCGATCTCAAGTACGGCCTCGGCTCGGCGTTCACGCTCGCGGCGACGATCAACCCGGACTTCGGTCAGGTGGAGGCCGATCCTTCGCAGGTCAACCTCGGCGCGAACGAGCTGTTCTTCCCCGAGCGGCGGCCGTTCTTCCTCGAGGGCGTCGACCTGTTCAAGCTGCCGATCCGCGAGGGCAACCCCGACGGGCAGTTCTACAGCCGCCGGATCGGCGCCGCGCCGCCCGCACCGGACGCCGCCTACCAGTACATCGATGCGCCCACCGCGACGACGATCTACGGCGCTGCCAAGCTCACCGGCAAGACGCGCGGCGGTTGGTCGCTCGGCCTCCTCGATGCGGTGACCGGCGAGGAGAGCGCGACGCTCGCGGATGGCGCCGGGATGCGCTCGTCGGCGATCGTCGCGCCGCTCACCAACTACGCCGCGCTGCGCGTGAAGCGCGATCTCGATCACGGCCGCACGACGATCGGGATGTCGGCGACCTCGGTGAACCGCAGGCTCGACGACACGCCCCTCGTCGCGACGCTCCACGATCAGGCATACACCGGCGGACTCCAGCTGCTTCACCGGTTCGGCGACTCCGCGTGGCAGGCGGACATCAGCACCGTCGCGAGCTTCGTCCACGGTAGCGAGGACGCCATCGCGCTCACGCAGCGGGCGAATCGCCACCTCTATCAGCGGCCCGACGCGACCCACGCGCACTTCGATCCCACGCGCACGTCGCTCGGCGGCGCCGGCGCGGGATGGAAGATCGGCAAGATGGGCGACACCAAGCACGTCCGCTACATGCTGGGCGGCGAGCTCCGCACCATCGGCCTCGAGCTCAACGACATGGGGTTCCAGACCATGTCGGATCGCTTGATCCCGTTCTTGTGGGGGCAGTATCGCGAGGACGCACCCGGCGACCGCATCCTCAACTGGCGCGTCGAGGCCGACGTGTTCTCGGTGTCCACGCTCGAGCCCACGCTCACCGACTACGGCATCGAGACCAACGGCGGCGCGCAGCTCGCGAACTACTGGAGCTTCAACTTCAATCTCAACCTCGTGAGGTCGGTGATCGAGCCCTCCGCGCTGCGCGGCGGTCCGTCGCTGCGCCAGGATCCCAACGCGTTCGTGCGCGCGGGGTTCGAGACCGACTCGCGCAAGGCCGTGCGCTTCAGCTTCGGCGCCAACGGCTCGCGCACGTGGGCGAGTCACTCGATCGAGGGTGGCGTCGAGGCAGGCGTGACCGTGCAAGCGCGCTCGAACATCGACGTCTTCCTCGGTCCGTCGTTCTCCGATCGCAACTCCTCGATGCAGTACGTCACCGCCGCCGACGACACCAACGGCCGCACGCACTACGTGTTCTCGCGCATCCGCCAGCGCACCGCGAGCATGACCGTGCGCGTGAACTGGACGTTCTCGCCGCGGCTCGCGCTGCAGGCGTACGCACAGCCGTTCATCTCGGCCGGCAGGTTCACGGAGCTCAAGGACGTCGATCAGCCGCGCGCCGCGCGCTGGGAGGATCGCTTCACGCCGCTCACCGGTGACGACTACATGCTCGCCGACGGCGTCTACACCGTGCGTTCGCCCACCGGGGGGACGTACACCGTCGCGAGCCCCGACTTCGACTTCCGCCAGCTCCGCTCGACGGTGGTGCTGCGCTGGGAGTACCTGCCGGGCTCGACCGTGTTCGCGATCTGGAGCCACGGCCGCACGAGCGAGATCGCCGACGGTGAGTTCCGGATCGGCCGCGATCTCTCGGGCCTCGCCGACGCCGACGGCGAGCACGTGGTCATGCTGAAGGCGAACTACTGGATCGGCCTGTAGCGACCTTCGTCACCGAGCACGATCAGCGCGAAGGGCGGCACGTGGGTTGCTCCGCTCGAGGCGATGGACGTCATGATCCCCGAGCTCGAGCTCCAGCAGCAGCTGCAGCGGTTCGCCTCTCGCTTCATCGAGCGCACTACGCAGTGCGCCGAGGAGCTGCAGCGATCACCGTCGGCCGAGGTCCGCGACGAGGCGATGCGGAAGAACCTGCTGTACGCATCGTCGGCCACGGAGATCGCGACCGGCCCATCGGCGGCCGTGAACCTGCTCGACATGTTCGTGTTCGTGCACCTCAGTCGCAAGGTGCTCGAGCGCCACTGGATCCCGACGCTCTATGACCAGCGAGGTGCCGAGCTCGACGAGGCGTTCACGAGGTCCGAGGAGGAGTTGACGGAGATCACGCTCCGCGCGGTCGGCGAGCGTGGGCTCGCGCAGCTGTCGAACATCGTCGACGCGTGGATCGCCGAGAATCCGCACGCCGTGCGCGTCGAGAACATCCGACTCGCCGACTTCGCCGCCGCGGCGGGCACGGCGGCCGCGGAGCGCGGGCTGGAGGCGCGCGGCCTCCTCTCGGGCATGAAGTTCGCCGCGGAGGCCGCGAACCAGGCGATGGTGATCGCCGAGCGAGGCCTGTTCCTCGTGCACCGCCTCCCGTTCCTGTGGCGCCTCCAGGTCCGGCTCGCCGTGCGCGAGATCCTCGATGACGTGTTCGTGCGCGTGAAGACAGGTGACGAGGTCGCGAACCTCGCGCGCTTCGCCCGGCGCGGCGCCTACGTCGCCCTGCTCGGCGTCGCATCGATGGGCGTGCTGCGGCTCTCGTCGAGGCGTGGCCGCAGGCGATGATGGCTACGGCCGCGCGTTGCGCGAGCGCGTCGTGACTTGCGCAGGCTCGCGCGGCGTGACGGAGTACGGATTGCCACCGAGCGCGTTCGAGATGTCGGCGATCGCGCGCTGCGCGCGGACGCTGTTGCCCGCCTTGTCGAGCGGCGGCGAGATCGCGGCGATGCCGAACTTGCCGGGCGACACCGCGATGATGCCTCCGCCGACGCCGCTCTTCGCGGGCAGGCCCGTCATGTAGAGCCACTTGCCGGAGTCGTCGTAGAGGCCTGCCGTGGCCATCACGGCGAGCGCGGGCGGGACGTTCTCGGGCGACATGACCTGCTTGCCGGTGATCGGGTTCTTGCCGCCATTCGCGAGCGTGGCCGCCATCGTCGCGAGGTCGAGCGCGTTGACCGCGACGGAGCACTGGCGCGTGTAGATGTCCACGGCCTGCAGCGGATCGCCCTTCAGGCGCTCGTACGCATGCATCAGCATCCCGATCGCCTGGTTGCGCTGGTTCGTGGCCGCCTCCGACTTGTAGACCTCCTGATTCACCGACAGCTTGCGGCCGGCGAAATCGTCATACGTGCCGATGATGCGCTGCCACACCTCGTCGGCCGTCTTGCCCTTGACCATGCCGGTCGTCGTGATCGCGCCCGCGTTGACCAGCGGGTTCATCTCCTTGCCCTTGTACTGCTCGATCGCGACGATCGAGTTGAACAGCTGGCCGGTCGCATCGACGCCGATGTTGTTCCGCACCGCGTCGGGGCCGGACTCCTCGAACACGCGTGCCATCGTGAACACCTTCGAGATCGACTGGATCGAGACCTCGCCGGTCGTGTTCCCGACCTTGTAGACGCGGCCGTCGGTGGTCACGAGCACGATCCCGAACAGATTCGGATCGACCTTCGCGAGCGCCGGGATGTAGTCGGCGTTCTTGCCCTCCTTGAGGTTGCGGTACTTCGCGTACGCGTTCTTGAGCGCCGTGTCGATCGGATCCGTGCTTTTGGGGGCTGGGGCTGGCTGCCCCGTGGCGACCGCCACGAGCGCGAACATCGTCGTCGCGACGGCGACTCGAGCAAACGGACTTATCCTCGACATCACTTCCCTCCAATCGTCTTCGAGTACTTGAACCTGGCGGAGAACTGCACGCGGAACTCGTCCGCCGTGAAGTCGTCTTCAGCGTTCGACCTGTGCCCGTACTGCACCTCGGGGCCGAACATGAGGTTGTCGAACGGCTGGAACAGCAAATTCGCGAGCGCGTAGTGACCGCTGTGATACGCGCTGGGGAGCTGGCCGTCGGAGTTGTCGATCCACACGCCGCTCCAGCCGATCGAGCTCGTCATCAGGTCGTTCCACTTCAGATCGAGAAACGCGACGCCGGTGAGGATCGGTAGCGCGACGCCTTTGACGCCGCCCGGCTCCGTCGGATCGATCTCGATGCCGACGTCCGCGGGGGCGTCGTTCATGTAGCTCTGGATGCCTTCACCGTAGACCGCGGCGAGCCGCAGGACGTGCCCCCGGTACTTGAGGTTCGAGCTCAGGTTCAAGCCCCAGCCGATCGCGTGATCGCTCAGATCGGGGCCCGTGGTCTCGCCCCACGCGAGGTAGCGCAGGATCCCCGCGAGCTCGACGTAGCCCCACGGGCCACCCCAGCGCGCTTCGGCGGAGAGGTCGGGGACCGGGGTGCGTTCCACGACGCCGGCGAGCTCGACCGTCTCGGCGAAGCCACCGACGTCGGCGTCTGCGCCGGGACGCTCGAGCGCCACCGTCACGCGCGAGTCACCCTTGATCGGCATCCAGCGCATCTGGACGTTGCGGAAGAACACCATGCCGCTCGGGCCCCAGTACTCGATCGAGTTGGGGAACACGTCGATGTCCATGAACGGACTCCACGTCTGGCCGGCGCCCAGCTGACCGAGCTCGCCGTAGGCATGACGCAGGCGAAACGTCGTCTGTCCTGCATCGACGCCGACGCCGAAGAGCTCCCATTCGAAGATGGTGTCGAGGCTGCCCCAGCGCACGGGCGTCTTGGTCTTCACTCCGAACCGCGTCTGTCGTGCGCTGAGGAACGTACGCGGGCTTTCGCCGAACTCGTCCTCGAACGACGGCAGCTTGCTCGGCCGGAGCACGTCGAACCAATCGGGATTCCCGACGTCGCCGAACGCGACGCCGCTGTCGGTCATCGCGAAGCCGTAGATCTCGATCTCGGTCTCCGGTGCCTCCGTCGTTTCGGCGGGCGTGGGCTGGCCCGCCCGTTTGGCTCCGGGTGTCGCCGTCGGCTCCACCGGCGATGACGACGTCGTGGTTTGCGACTCCGGCTGCGGAGGCACGGTCTCCTCTGGCGGCGCCTCGGCGGGTAGCGGCGGCGCCCAGTTGGGCTCGGGTGCCGGCGGCTTCGGCGCCCGGGATGAACGGAAAGGCGAGGGAGGGAGGCGGCGTGCGACGGACGAGGGTGTCTCCGAAGTTGATGCCGATCGCTTCGACGCGAACGACGGCATCCTCGGGGCCGAACATGAGGTTGTCGAACGGCTGGAACAGCAAATTCGCGAGCGCGT
>DATLHR010000001.1:0-3271 GCA_035539815.1 Kofleriaceae bacterium | reverse complement strand
GTCGACCTCCGCGTACCCGGCGGCCGCACCGCGGCGGAGCAGCGTGCGTGCGTCCTGCGCCCCGAGCGCCGTGGGATCGTCCTCGCCGCGCCCGACGACGACCCGGCTGTGGTTGGTCAGCCGCGGCGTGCGATCGAACAGCGCGACGCACAGCGCGTCGAGCAACGTGCTCTTGCCCGCGCCGGTGTTGCCGACGATCGCGAACACGCCTGCGCCGCCGAGCGAGCCGTGCGCGAGATCGATCTCGAACTCGCCCGCGAGGCTCGCGAGGTTGCAGCCGCGGATCGCGAGGATCTTCACGACACCTCCGGATCGGACGCGTCGCCCTGGACCTCCGCGAGCAAGCGCTGGAAGCCGGACACCACCTCGGCGCCGGGTGCCTCGCGGTGCGACCGCGCCCACAACCGCTCGAACACCTCGCGTGGATCGAGCTCCGCGAGCCGCTGCATGGTGACGCGATCGCCGAGCGCGAGGCCGTCCCCCGTGTGGTGGACGTGTAGCGAGACGAGGCGCGGCTGCTTGCCGTCGAGCGCAGCCTCGACCAGCGCGCGCAGCTTGGGCTCCGGCCGCTCGAGGGCGACCATGATCTCGAGGTACGGGCGCGTCGGATCATCCGCCCCGGTCGCGAGCGCCGGCAATGCATCGAGCGCGGCGAGCACCTCGTCGAGCGGCGCAGCGCCTCGCCGCGGCACGCGCACGATCTCGATCACGCGCGGCACCAGCAGCTGGCGGAGCTCGGCGACCCTCCCCTCCTCGAAGTCGATGACGACGACCTGATGCTTGTAGTCGGCCTCGTCGAGCGACAGCGCGAGCGGTGCACCGGCATAGCGGATCGTGTCGCGCCCCACGCGCTGCGCCTTGTGGATGTGACCGAGCGCGACGTAGTCGATGTCATCGGGAAACAGCCGCAGCGGCGCCGACTCCACGCCCCCGACCGCGACCCGCCGCTCGCTCAGGTACGCCGCGTCCGCGCCCGCCACATACAGGTGGCCGGTCACGATCAACGCCTGCTCGGGGACCCGCCGCGCCCGCGCCGCCTCCACGACCTCTCCATAGATCGCAGCGAGCGGATCCTCGACGTCCGCGGGGACGTCGACCGGCCGCAGGAACGGCACCGCCGCGACTACGCCTCGCCCGCCGCCGACCTCGATCAGCATGCGGTCGAAGTCGAGCGCACCTTCCGCCGTGCGTGGCAGCCCACCGATCACGTGCACGCCGAGCTCGCGCAGCACCGACGACGCCGCACCGAGCCTGCCCGGCGAATCGTGATTCCCCGCGATCGCGATGATGTCCATCGCGGGCAGCGCGCGCCGCGCCGCCGCGAGGAGCTCGAACCACATCCGCTCCGAGCTCGCGGTCGGGGTCGCGCTGTCGAACACGTCGCCCGTGATCAGCAGCGCATCCGCTGCCTCGCGCACGCAGGTCTCGAGCAGCCACGCCAGGAACGCGCGGTGCTCGTAGTCGCGTGAGACCTCTCCCCGGAGCGTGTGCCCCAGGTGCCAGTCCGACGTGTGGATGACCCGCATCGCACGCCGAACATGCCAGGGGGGTCTGACTATCCGTTCAGGTCCCGGATGCGCGCGCGCTCACGGCTCGCACTCGCAGATCGCCGGCAGCTGCGTGCTGCCACAGCGCTCGTCGGTGATCGTGGCGGCCGAGGCGCCGTTATCGACCCCGACCACGCAGTCGTCGCTGTTGTTACTGGACATGTTGGGGCGGTTGGGGGCCCACGGCAGGAACGTCTGCACCACGTCCTTCGTGTTGCGCCACGTGCCCTCGACCGCCTGATCGGAGATGCCGACCCAGAACTGCGTGGAGGTGGCGAGGTCGACCATCGCCGCGAGCTCGCCGGCGTCGTCGGGGATCGCGAGGTACGCGCTCGCGCTGGTCGACGTGCAGAAGTCGCGCTGATTGGACCAGTTGGCCGTCGACGTCACGAGTCGATACCGGTGCCCCGTCTGGCCACCGGTGATCTCGTTGTAGCCGGCCGGGCAACCGACGGACACCGAGTCGCTCGGCGCATCCGATGGAGGCGCGTCCGCAAGCGTGGCATCGCCGCTGGGCGCATCCATCGGCGGCGTACCGCCGACGCACTGCCCCGCATACGTGCCCGCGGAGTCGCCGTAGCGCTGCGCGCCGGGGCAGTCGCCGTCACTTACGCTGCAGAAGCCGACGGCGGTCTGGCACGTCCCACCGGGCCCGCAGTCGGCGCTCGTCGTGCAGTGAAACTCGGTGGTGCGCAGGCACGCGACGCTCGACCACGCGAGCGCGCCGAGCAGGAAGGCAGGTGCGAATCGCATCAAAATCCCCCGGTCCAGGTGATGAGTCCGCCGCCGCTCGTCGGGACGACACCGACGCGCGTGGCCTCGCTCGAATCGCCGCGCGTCATGTAACGCACGATGCCACCGACGACCATCGCGCTACCGGCGCCGAACAACACGACCGAGACCAGGCGCTTGCTGCGCGCGCTGTCGACGTGGTCCTGGTACTCGGGCAGCAACGTCGCCTGCTCGGCATCGTCGAGCTCGCTCTGCGCGCCGAGGTAGAACACCACGCCCACGGCGGCCGCGATCACGCCACCACCGACCAGCGCTCCCCCGACCGGATCCTTGTACCAGGCCGACGTCGACGGCGGTGGTGGTGGTGGCGGCACCACCGGTTCCTCCGGCGGGGGTGGCGGTGCCTTCGCCTTGCACGCATCGATCGCTTCCTGTGCCTGACCAGCCGCTTCGAGCGTGGGCGCCGTCGCGAGGTAGCGCTCGTAGTACGAGATCGCGTCGGGACAGCGATCGAGCTTCAAGTAGACCTGGCCGATCGCGTAGAGCAGCTCCGGCTGCGGATCCAGGGCGTACGCCGCCTCGAGCTCCTTGAGCGCGGTGGCGAAGTCGGACTTCTGGTGGGCCTCCGTCGCCTTGCCGATGTGGGCCTGTGCCTCTTCCTTGGGCCCTGCAGCCGCGGCCGCCGGAAGCGCGATGGCCAACACCATCGCGAGACGAGCGAGTGGACGAGCGTTCGACATGATCATTTTTTGGGAAACAGCGAGTTCGGGTCCCAACCCGGCTTCGCGGGCGGAGGCGTGGGCTTCTTCACCGCCGGCTTGGGCGCCGGCTTCTTCTTCTTCACGACGGGCTTGGCCGCGGTCTTTTTCACCGGCTTCTTCACCGGCTTGGTCGCCTTCGGCGTGGTCGCCTTCGGCGTGGTCGCCTTCGGCGTGGCCACCTTCGTCTCGGGCTCCGGCTCGACGTCCACGACCGGCGCGGCCTCGGCAGCA